>CBESOE010000050.1:0-26129 GCA_965531145.1 uncultured bacterium
GGGTGGCCAGCCGGTGGAAACGGTCCCTGGCCGGGTTCCTCGGCTTTGGCCCGATCTTCGGCTTCTCGGCCGGGCTGATCCTGCTGGCCGGGTGCTTCATGCCCCGGCGCTACGGCGGTGGCCTCGCCTATCTCGCCTGGCTGGTGCCGCCGGTCTTCTTTGCCTGGATGGCCCTGGGGCCGCACCCCACCATCTTCGGCATCCCCTTCCCCGGCCTCTACAACCGCTTCTACCCTGTTCCGGTTCTGGGCGCCGTCCGCGGGGTCTACCGCTTTGCCGTGCCGATGATGCTCGGTGTGGGCCTGGCCGGCGCACTGAGCTGCCGCGGCTGTCTGGGCTGGCTCAAGGACCGGGCCGCCACCGCACCGAATCGTCGTCCCCGGGCCGCCGCTCTGCTGCTGGTTCAGCTGCTGCCGGCGCTGGTCTTTCTCGACTACCTGCGTATCCCGCTGCCGCTGGAACGGCTGCCCGAGCCCCCGGTGCTCTACCGCAGCGACGACTTCCACCGCCGTTTTGCCGGCTCGGCAGTGCTGGAGCTGCCCCTCTGGATCTCCGGCGCCGAGTTCCGCCACGGCACGGAGTTCCGCGAACAGCTCTGGTATCAGACGATCCATGGCCTGCCCCAGGTTGGCGGGCACGTGTCACGTCTCACCGAAGCCCAGGTGCACTATTTCACCCGGCACCCCTCGCTGATGCGCCTGACCGAGGCCCGGGGAACCGGCCGCTATGACGCGGCAACCGGCACCGACCTCCAGCGTGTCATCGGAGAGTTTGGCGTGGGGGTGATCACGGTGAGCAGGTCACACTACGCACCCGAGGCGGAAACGGCCCTGCTGGAATTCCTCGAACAGTGGCTGCCCCTGGAAGAGCTGGAGCGCTCCCCCCGCTTCGCGGTCTTTGCGGTGGGGGCGGAAAACGAAAGGTAGCGCGATGTCGCGTCCGTTGCACATTTCCGCACAGGAGAACAAGAGGCCTTCAGCCTTCTTTTCCCGACGGCTGCCGGTTCTGGTGCTGCTGGTACTTCTGGCCCTCGGAACGTATGCCAGGCTGAGGCACACCGGCGATGTGGCTCTGGGCATGGATGAGTCCTGGCGCATCGTAAGCCTGCTGGAAGCGGACAGCCTGGTCCACCAGATGTTCACCGGCATGAACCGCACCGACCCCCCGCTGTTCAACCTGTTCCTCTACATTCTTGGCCAACTCTACAATGTGGAGTTCATGCTGCGACTGGTGTCGATCATCCCCGGGATCCTGGCCATACCCCTGGCCTACCTGGTGGCGCGAAACCTGTTCAGCAACAGGTGGCTGGCCGTTCTGGCCAGTTTTCTCACCGCCTTCAGTTTTGATCTGATGGTCTATTCCAAAGAGCTCAAGCCCTTTTCCCTCTGTGCCTTTACTCATCTCTGCATTCTTTACGGTTACCTGAAATACCGGAAAAATATCACCACGCGAACCACCATTGCCTTCACCGCCCTGCTGGCGCTTTCCATCCCCCTGTCCCTGCACAGCCCTTTTGCATTTCCCGGTGTGTATCTGGCGCTGTTTGCCGGAGTTTTTCTTTCCGGAACCCCGAAGCAGAAGAAACTGGTCCTGCTCTCCTGTGTTGCCCTGCTGGTGTTTGCCGCCCTCTGCTTTTTCCTGCTGGTCGGCGGCGTCAGTGACGAAGGCCACCTGACCTTCATGAAAGATTACTGGGTCGACTTCTTCTGTCCCACGGAGTCGCTGGGGGGGATGCTGGCGTGGCTCACTCCGCGATACGCCGAACACTACTCCGACCTGGCCTTCTCCAACCGGCTGGCTCCGCGGTTCATCGGCGATCACCTCGATCTGATCTACCCCTTGATGGCCCTGCTCGGCTTCCTCGCCCTGCTGCTGAGGAACCGTCGCCGGTTTGTCGAGGCAGCCTGCCTCTTTCTCATGCCGCTGCTGGTCATGGCCGTGTTCAGCATGCTGCACCAGTGGCCGTTCGGCCAGTTGCGAATGAACATTTTTGTCTTCTTCTACATCCTGTTCCCGCCGCTGTACTTCCTCGACGAACTGGGGAGGATATCGGTGAGGAAATTCCGTCTCGCCCCGCTGCTGCCACTTGCCGCCTGCGGGCTGATCTGCATCCAGTTCCCTGCCGACTTCAAAGCCTTTGCCCACAGCCGCGCTCCGGGCAGCTGGCAGTCGGGAGCCGAGGGCCTGGAACACATCCTCGACATCTACACCGGCGGACCGCAGATACCTTTGGTCTGCAACCATCTGGGGCAGGCCCAGTTCAATTACTACAGCCTCTATCACCGCTACCTCTCGCCCAGGTACAGCAAACAGGCCGGGCTCTTTGCTCCCCGGGGGATGCTGGCCCGAAACAGCAGTTTCTATCTGCGCGGGGCCATGCTGCGGCTCTGCCAGGAAAGCCGGCAGGCCGCCATCTACCTGACCCACCTCCTGGGGCCGGAGACCATGATGTTCAACAACGAATACTGTGTCCCCCATGACCTGTGGGAAGGGCTCAGCACGATTTCAGGCCTCATCACCTCTGAGATATACGATGCTGCACGCGACAGGCAGCAGGTGTTCATCCGCGAGCATTTCTCGGGAACCAGCAATGAATGGGAAGAGGTGTACATCTCCCCGCTGCTGAAGATCGAGGACGCCGGACCGGGAACGCTGGTGGTCTTCAATCTCGACCTCGACTACAACACCGACGCCAAGAGAATTCGCCTGACCTTTCTTGACGAGAACGGTTCCCCGGACAACTTTGACCGGCCGGTTGCCGACTACAAGAACCCGGTGGAGGAGGATCATCTCGAAACGGCGGCCTGCTTCAGGCTGATCGCTCCGGTCAAGTACGTGAGAATGTCGATATCGATCAGGGGCTGTTATGATTTCACGGTCAGCAACCTCAACTGGTTTGCCGCCAATGAGGCAACATGGCCGGCGCCGGCCGAACCGTTCCAAATCGTCGAAGATATGTGCGAGCAGATCCAGCTGGTGCGAAGAATCAGAAGTGTCGACAATTTTTGGGAGAACCGGTTTGACAGTTTTGGCTGGACCAAGGGAAATGCCGTGATCGAACTGGAAGCGATGGACATCGACCCGTCGGAACGTGTGCTCATGCTGGAGACCTACGGCTGGATGGATCCCGAAATCTGGGATGAAATCATGGGCAGCGGTTTGAAGGTGTACCTCAACGGCAACCGGCGGGCACCGTTGATCAACTTCAGTGGAGCAGAGGAATTCAAATATTACTTCCATATTCCCGATGATGTTCAAACCGTGACGTCGGTCAACATCAGGTCCGGGACATTCGTACCCCAGGAACGCGGGATCAACGATGATGACCGTGCCGTGGGAATCAATCTCAAATCCATCGGTTTTCCCAGGATCGTACACGAGAGGGAGGGGGCCCGTGATATTCAATAAGCGGCATGCACTCACCGGCCTGCTGCTGCTTGCCGCACTGTTCGGTGCCACAGGGTGCAGGGAGGCCGGCCAGCAGATGGACGTTCAACCGGGGGGGCGGCTGGACAACGATGCCGCACCGCCAAACGGCCCGGTGCAGATAACCTACATCTGGAAGATGGCCGTCGACGCAGAGCCGGTGAGCCGCGACTACTTTGTCTTCGCCCATTTTCGTGGCGAGGACGGTGAGATCCGCTGGCAGGACGACCACACTCCGCCCATTCCCACCAGTCAGTGGCAGCCGGGTCAGACCGTGGAGTATTCGCGCATTCAATTCGTGCCGGACTCGGCCCCGCTGGAGCAGATCACCCTGACCGTCGGGCTCTTCGATCCCGGGGGAAGCGGGGAGAAGGTGGGGCTGGCCGGCGGGCAGACCCGCGAATCGGGGCAGGAAGTGGCACGATTCGAGGTGATCCCGGCCGATCATTTGCCCATCATCATCTTCGGCCAGGGATGGTACAACCCGGAGTTCGGGACAGGGCAGCAGGGGGGCCACCCGTGGCGCTGGTGCCGGCAGGAAGCGGTCTGCTGGGTGGAAGCACCCGACCGTCCCTGTGCGTTGTATCTGGATATCCAGTCCCCGATGCAGCCCCCCGATTCGGCCCAGCCCGTGACCCTGGAACTGGAAGGCATCGAATTGGCGTCCTTCTTCCTCACCGGCCCCCAGCGTGTGGCACGCAAGATTCCCCTTCCGGGGCAATTGATGGAGGGCCGGGAGTGCGTTCGCCTGGTGCTGCGCACGGACAGGGTGGTGCGGCCGCTGGAGATGGGGATCTCGGACGACGAGAGGGAACTGGGGCTCAAGGTCCGTCGGTTGGCGGTCTATTGATTTTCAGCAGATGGCGGACAACTCGGGAAAGCCGGCAGCATTTTTTCGCGGGGCATGCGTTATGAACAGGAGCATCTTTTCCAGGCAGATCTCTATTCTGCTGCTTCTTGGAATAGTTGCTCTGGGATCGTATGCCAGAGTGGTGAACTCCGGAGATGTGCCGCTTTGTATGGATGAGTGCTGGCGCATTACCTGCCTGCTGGATGCGGAAAGCCTGGCGACCCAGATGTTCGTCGGGATGAACCGGGTCGATCCCCCGCTCTTCAGCCTGTTCATCTATGTCCTTGCCCAGCTCTACAACGTGGAGTTCGTTCTGAGGCTGGTGTCGCTGATCCCCGGGATCCTGGCCATACCCCTGGCCTACCTGGTGGCACGACAACTGTTCAGCAGCAGGTGGCTTGCCGTTCTGTCCAGCTTCCTGACTGCGTTCAGCCTTGAATTGATGGTCTATTCCAAGGAACTCAAACCCTATTCCCTGTGCGCTTTTGTTCACCTCTGCATCCTCTATGGATACTTGAAATACCGTAAGAACATCAATGCTCGCACGACCTTTGTTTTCACCACAGTGCTTGCCCTCTCCATTCCGCTGTCCCTGCACAGTGTTTTTGCTTTTCCTGGTGTATACCTGGCCTTGTTTGCGGCGACCTTTCGAAAGGGTACCCGGAAGCAGAAGAAGCTGGTGCTGTTCTCCTGCGTGTCCCTGCTGGCACTGGCCGTGATTTGTTTTTTCCTGCTGGTTGGCGGCGTCGAGGACAGCAGCCAACTGGATTTCATGAAGGGATACTGGGGCAATGACCTGTGCCCCGCCGAATCCATCCCGGACACGATCAGCTGGCTCGCGCCACGATATCTTGAACACTTCACCGACCTGGCGTTCACCAATCGGTTGGCACCACCCCTTATCGGTGATCACCTGCACCTGATCTATCCCGTCCTGGCCCTGCTCGGATTCATCGCTCTGCTGCTGACCAGCCGCCGCCGGTTCTTCGAAGCGGCATGCCTGTTTGTCGTGCCCCTGCTGGTGATGGCCATATTCAGCATGGGTCAGCTGTGGCCGTTCGGTCAGTTGCGGATGAATCTATTTGTTATCTTCTACATCCTGTTCCCCCCGCTCTTCATCCTTGACCAGCTGGGGAAACTCCCGGTGAAATGGTGGAAGGGCTCGAGCGCGGGAAGGGTGCCGGCATCCTTCGGAGCAGTCGGCGTAGCCATCATCGTCTGTGCCCTGATCTGCATCCAGTTCCCCCTGGATTTCAGAGAATTCTCGCAGCGCCGCGCCGTGAACAGCACCCAGGCCAGCGCACAGGCCCTGGAACATATTCTTGACGTCTACACCGAGGGGCCACAAATACCGCTGGTGGCCAATCATCTCGGGCAATCCCAATTTCGGTATTACAGCACCTATCACCGGCGCCTGTCGGTCAGATACAATTTGCAGGCCGATCTGTTTGATCCCCGTGAGATGCGTACGCGAAGCAGTGCTTTCTATCTCCGCGGATCCATGCTGCGAATCTGCCAGGAAAGCCGCCAGGCGGCCATCTATCTGGCACACTATCTTGCCCCTGAATCGATGCTCTACAGGAGTGATTTTTGCTTCGCCCATGATTCCTGGTCAGGGGAGCGTTGTTATTCCTGTCTTGTCACCTCAGAAATCTACGAGGCCGCACGCAACAGGCAGCAGCTGTTCCCGGCGAGGCGATTTTCAGGCAAGGGCGACGGCTGGGAACAGGTATACATCTCTCCCGCCCTGAACGTCGAGGATGCTGGACCAGGCTCGCTGGTGGTATTCAACTTCGATTTCGACTTCCACTCGGCGAACAAGAGGATCCGCCTGGCCTTTCTCGATGAGAACGATTCCACCGATAGTTTCGACAAGCCTGAAATCGACTATGACCGTCCAATCCACGACAATCACCTCGAGAGCGCGGCCCATGTCAAACTGAACGCTCCGGTCAAGAATGTAAGATTGTCCATCTCAGCAAAAAACAGCTATGACTTCTCGGTTAAAAACCTGGAGTATTTCGTGGCCCCGGAAGAGACCTGGGAGGAACCTGATGAACCCTTCCACATCGTTGAAGATATGTGCGAGAGGATCAAACTCCTGAGAAGGGTCAGGAGTGTCGATCATTTTTGGGAGACTGACCAGGGTGGTTTTGGCTGGACCAACGGAAACGGGGTGATTGAACTGGATGACGTGGAAATAGATCCTGGTGAACGAGTGTTCATGCTGGAGACCTTCGGCAGAATACGACCCGAACTCCGGGAAGAACCAATGGACAGCAGTGTGAAAATTTTCATCAACTTCACCCACCGGGCACCGCTGATAAAAATCGAGGGAGAAGATGCCGCACAATACTATTTCCATATCCCGGCGGACGTTCGAACCGTGAAATCAATCACGATCAAATCCGACACGTTTATTCCCAGCGATCTTGGCATCAACGATGACGGACGTTCCCTTGGCCTCAATGTCAAAGCAATAGGTTTTCCCAGGATCATTCGTGATGTAAACCGGTTACCGGCCGGCGACTCTCATCCCTGAACCAGCCGGCGGCCACGGTGGCGCCGTGGGTCCAGCCCCCGGGGTAGGCATCCACGGTGAACCGCCAGGTCACGGCATCCCCGTCATAGCTGAAGACCTTCACCGGTGAACCAAAACTCGGGTCCGGCCCGGGGACGGCGATGATCTCGTCGCGGCCGTCATTGTCCAGGTCGGTCCCGGCCCAGACGCCGGCCCCGTACCGCGCCTCGGAGGGCGGCCAGGCAAAGAAAGAGAAGCCGGGCAGGGGGGTGACACCGTTGCCGTCCGTGTCCCACCCCCGCAGGTGGGCCCCGAAGCGGGCCGAAGGTCCCGGCCCGGTGACCAGCTCGTCAATACCGTCACCGTCCACATCGCCGCAGGAGACACGAACGCCGTAGCGCAGCGTTCCGTAAGCAAAGAACGATACCCCCGGAAGGGGCGCGGCCGTGCCGCCGTCCACGTTCCAGCCCCGCACGTGGGGCCCGAAAAGCGCCCCCGGCCCGGCACCGGTGACGATCTCGTCCATGCCGTCACCGTCCAGATCACCGGCTGCCACGTTCACCCCGTAGCGCGGGGTGCCGTAGGCGAAGAAGTTCACCCCGGGCAGCGACGCCACGCCGGTGCCGTCCCAGGAGAAGGCACGCACGTGGGGCCCGAACACCGCGCCGGGCCCGGCACCGGTGATGATCTCGTCCCCCCCCAGACCGTCAAGGTTGCCGGCCGCCACATTGACCCCCCAGCGCGGGGTGCCGTAGGCGACAAAATTGAGGCCAGGAAGCGGGGTCCCCTCCACGGAAAAGCCCCGCACGTGGGGGCCGTAGATCTCGCCCGGCCCGGCGCCGGTGACCACCTCGTCGCCCCCGTCACCGTCCAGATCGCCTGCCGCCACGTTGACGCCGAAGCCATCGGCTCCGTAAGCAGAATACTCGAATAGCGGCTCGGCGCCCTGGGCCGGCGGAAACACCCGCACCAGGGGTGGGTTGTCCGGGGACGGGCCGGGTCCGGTGACCAGTGACGGCACCGCCATGGCTTCGGCTGGATAGTGGTAGCCCATGTCGGCGCTCATGATATCGGGCACCTGGTCGGTTCTGGTGGTGCCCGGGGGCACCGCGCCCGCCGGGTCGCCGGCATCGATGCAGACACTGTCCTCGTCCTGCCCGGCGGCCAGGTGGCTGAGGAAGTTTTCGCCGCCGGGCCCGGCAGCGAACAGCGGGTCGACGTTGATGTTTCCGGTCCCCGGAAACCCTCCGCTGATGTCGGACCAGGTGATCGCCGGGACCAACCCGTCCTCGGCCAGCACTTCGGTGGGCAGGTTTTCCCAGAGGATCGAGTTGGTCACCACCAGGGACCCGCCGGAACCGGAGATGGCCCCGCCGGGCCCTGCGGCACTGTTGCCGTCCATGGTGCAGCCACGGATCTCCACCTCCGACCGAATGCACCGCAGGCCGGCCCCATTCATCGCCAGGTTCCCCACCAGCAGCGCATTCTCCACCTGCAACGCCGACTCGAAGGCCAGGATTCCACCGCCCAGGTTTGAAACAGAATTGTCCTGCAACCGGTCCCCGCGCATCTGCACATCTGACCTGATGAGGTGGACGGCGCCGCCGGAGAGAGTCTCGTTGCCGGAAAAGGTATTACGGACAAGAGTCGCGGACCCGTCCTCAACCAGCAGGGCGCCTCCCCGGGTCTCGGCACGGTTGCCGCTGAAGATGTTCTCCTCAAATATCGGTGATGCACCATAGACCATCACCGCACCGCCGCCCCAGCCGGCGGCGTTGCCGGTGAACTCGTTCCGCAGCACCAGGCCCTGGGCACCGCCGGACCAGGCCGCGGCAGCACCGAACAGCGCCCGGTTACCGGAAAAGAGGTTACCCTCCACCCGGGGGTCGGCATCAATCACTCGGAGGGCCCCGCCCCACGCGTCAACGGTCTCGTTGTCCTCGAACCGGTTGCCGGTCACGGTGGGCCCGGGTGCTCCGCTGATGTAGAGACCGCAGCCCCCGGCTCCCCCGCCGGCGGCGATGAGGTAATTGCCGGAAAAAAGATTGTCCTCGATCAGCGCGGCGGAACTCTCCACATGCATGGCGCCGCCGGCGTAGTATCCCCCGTTCTCCTCCATGACGTTGTTGCGGATGGTGGGGGAGCTGGAAATACACTGGATGGCCCCGCCGCCGGGGTCGCCGTACCCATCGCGGATGGTGAACCCATCCAGCACCGACTCCAGGGTCTCACCGCTGGTGAAAAGAAAACCCGGGCCGCCGTCACCGCAGTCGACGATGCAGGCCGCCGGACCATTCTCCGACATCAGGGTGATCGCCTTGCCGCCGAATTCGATCTCCCGGTTTCCCGCACCGGTCCAGGTGCCGTCCGACACCAGCACTGTGTCGCCGTCCCGGGCCGCGTCGATGCCGGCCTGGATAGTGGGCTGGTCAGCGGGAACATGGATGGTGTCGGCAGACAGGGGAATTCCGCCGAACAGGCAGAGCGAAACCGCAGAGGCGAGCAAAAGGCAGGTGCGGGACGGAGACATGGGCGACCTCCTGTTAGTGAGCTTCGAGCCAGTTCTCCCCCACCCCCGCATCCACCACCAGGGGGACGGAAAGGTCCGCCGCGCCGGACATGCACCGCGGCACCAGCTCAGTCAGCAGTTCCACTTCATCGGGGTGGACATCGAAGACCAGTTCGTCGTGGACCTGCATGATCATCTTTGACTGCAGGTTCTGCGACCGGAGTTCCCGGTCCACGGCCAGCATGGCCCTCTTGATCACGTCGGCGGCGGTGCCCTGGATAGGAGTGTTCACCGCCATGTTCTCCGCCGCGGCCCTGACCCGCGGGTCGCCGGAGTCGATCTCCGGCAGGGGGCGGCGACGGCCGAACAGGGTGGACACCTCGAGAGTCTGCTGGGCGGTTTCCAGGCTCTGGTCGAGCCACTGGCGCACCCCGGGGTAGGTGGCGAAGTAATCCTCGATAAAGGAACGCGCTTCGGCCATGCTCACCCCGAACTCCCGGGAGAGGCGCACCGGGCCCATGCCGTAGATCACACCGAAGTTTATTGTCTTGGCCTGGCCCCGCTGGTCCGGGGTCACCGCGTCGGGGGCCACGCCGAACATCGCCGCCGCGGTTCGCCGGTGCACGTCGTCCCCGTCGGCAAAGGCGGAGAGCAGCCCCTGGTCCCGGGAGAGGTGGGCCAGGATGCGCAGTTCCACCTGGGAGTAATCGGCGGAGAGCATCTTCCAGCCCGGGGCGCGGGGGATAAAGGCCTTGCGGATCTCCCGCCCGGTGCTCGTACGCACCGGAATGTTCTGCAGGTTGGGGTTGCTGGAGGAAAGCCGGCCGGTGGCGGCCACGGCCTGGTTGAACGAGGTGTGGATCCGGCCGGTCTCGGGGTTGACCAGGGTGGGCAACACATCGACGTAGGTGTTCTTCAGCTTGGCCAGGTGACGGAACTCCAGCAGTTTTCCCGGCAGCGGGTGCGCCGACAACTGCTGCAGCACGGTGACATCGGTGGAGAAGCCGCTCTTGGTCTTTTTAATCCGCTTGATCCCCAGCTCTTCATGAACCCGCAGCTTCTCGAAGAGAATCACGGCCAGCTGCTTGGGCGAATTGATATTGAACTCCTCACCGGCCAGTCCGTGGATCGCCTGCTCCAGACCGCCGAGGCTGGCGGCCATCTGTTCGGAAAGCGCACCCAACGCCTTCTCGTCCACCGCCACCCCCTCCCGCTCCATGGCGGCGAGCACCGTAACCAGGGGCATTTCCATGTCGTGGAACAGCTCGCCGAAACCGCCCTCGGCCAGCAGCGGCTCGAAGCAACCCTTGAGACGCAGGGTCATGTCGGCATCCTCGGCGGCGTACTCCGTGGCCTGGGGGATTGGCACCTCGCTGAAGCTGATCTGGTTCTTGCCCTTGCCGATCAACTCGCTGATCGGGATGTTGCGGTGTCCCAGGTACTCCATGCTGAGCGCGTCGAGGCCGTGTGACCGGCGACCGGGGTTGATCAGGTAGGAGGCGACCATGGTGTCGAAGGCAATGCCCTTCAGCTCGACGCCGTTTCGGGCCAGCACCAGCATGTCGTATTTAATGTTCTGACCCACCTTGCCGATGGCCGGGTTTTCCAGGTGGGGGCGGAGAGCTTCCACCAACATGTCCGGAGGTGGCAGATCGCTCTCCTCCGCGGTGAGGTTCAGCGGCAGGTAAAAAGCCTCGTTCTCGCGGGAGGCGAAGGAAAAGCCGACGATGTCGGCGGTCATCGGTTCGAGGCTGGTGGTCTCCAGGTCCACCGCGAATTCCCGGCACCCTTTCAATCGCGGCAGCAGTTCGTCGAAGGCCGCGGCGGAATCGACACAACGGTAGTCCCGCCCCTCCGCGCCCCCCCCTTCCTCTTCCTCGCGGGGGACCACCCGGTCGATCATGCTGGTGAACTCCAGCCGGGTGAGGATCGAACGCACCTTTTCCTCGTCCGGGCCGGCCGGAACCAGATCCCGCGGGGTGAGGCCTTCCAGCGGTACGTCCCGCTTGATGGTCACCAGCTCGCGGGAGAGGCGTGCCAGGTCGGCGTGTTCCTCCAGGTTCTGGCGCATTTTGCCCGCCTTCATCGATCCGACATTTTCCAGGATGCCCTCGATGGTGCCGTGTTCGGCCAGCAGCTTCAGCGCCGTCTTGGGGCCCACCCCGGGCACGCCGGGCACGTTGTCCGAACTGTCCCCGGCCAGGCCGAGCAGTTCGATCACCCGCTCGGGGGGCACGCCCATCTTCTCTTCCACCCGCGAGGCGTCGATGATCTCGGCGCTCTCCCCGGGCCGGGCAAAGGTGAGCATGCTCACCCCGGGTTCGATCAACTGCATGAAGTCCTTGTCGCCGGTGACCAGAAAGACCTCCATCCCCTCATCGCCAGCGGCCTGGCCGGCCAGCGTGCCGATCACGTCATCCGCCTCGTAGCCCCGGACCATCAGGTGCCGGACACCCATGGCATCCAGCAGTTCGTTGATCAGCGGCAGCTGGCTGCGCATGTCGTCGGGCATCTTTTCCCGGGTGGCCTTGTACTCGGGATACATCTGGTGACGGAAAACAGGCGGCGGTGGGTCGAAGACCACGGCCAGGTAATCGGGATCGTGCTCTTCGATCAGGGCGAGCATGGAGAGCAGAAAGCCGTATACAGCGCTGGTGTTCTCACCCCTGCTGTTGATCAGCGGGTTGCGGATAAAGGCGAAGTATGAACGGTAGGCGACGGCGGTACCGTCCACCAGGAAGAGCCGCGAGGCACCGTTGCCGGCCTCCCGGGCGCTCATGGCGCACGGTTCTCGGCGGCAAAGGCAGCCAGCCCGTCGAGGTCAGCGGTGTCCAGCAGGGACTCCAGCTCGGCAAAACTCTCCATCCCCGATCCCTCCGCCTGGAGCAGCGCCTGGCCCACGAAGAGCGCGATCTCGCCGGCCCCTTCCGCCTCACGCCACTGCTTCATTCCCCGCAGGGGTTCGAGGGTATACACATCAACCACTTCGCCGGTCTCCACTGCCTCCTCCGCGGCCCTGTCGCGGAAGAAGGGGTTTTCCAGCATCTGCATGTTGGCCCGGGCGATGGCGGTGAGCTCCGGCTGGTTGGTCAGCTTGACCGTCACCCGCCCCTCCCCTTCGGTCCTGGTGTAGGCCACCCCGGCGGTGAAGAGGTTGCCGAAGACCACCAGGCCCCCGGTCTCCGACGAGAACTCGCTGACCTCGGGCTCACTGCGCTCCCACCCTTCCACCTCGCCGGGGAGAAACCCGGCAAGGGTCAGGGAGAGCCGGTTCTGGATATCGGTGATCGCCCGGCTCAGCAGTTCGAGGGTCAATTTCAGATTGCCGCCGTCATAGGCTTCCCCGGCGCCGCCGATCAGATCTTCCACCTCGTCGGCAAACGCGGCGGGGACTGCTGTAACCAGGACCAGGGCCATCAGCACCAATCCGGCGGCAATGGGCCGGACGACCGGTCGGTTCATCTGCGAGTGGTTCATCGGCGGTACTCCAGCTGTGGGTGGTTTGCCCGGCGGGCGCTGTGCCCGGCCGGATGTTCAATGTAATCGGCCGCCCCCGGTCTGTCAACGTGGCAGTGATTCCGGGGGTTCCGCCCCGTCGTCCCGGGGGCGGTTGGCGAAAAGGACCAGCGCGTCCAGCCGCATGATCTCCACCACATCGTCTTTCAGTCTCCGCACGTAAGGCATCTGCTCCTCGCGGGTGACCCAGAGGCTCCGCCGCCAGTGGTGGAGCAGCCGGTGAGCCTGGAACTCACCCTTGTGGTAGTAGTTGCGTACGGCCGGCGGGAAGCGGGCGGGCGGGTCGGCATACCCGTCTTCCAGGTGGATGTCCATTGGATAATCCACCAGCACCACCCGACGGCCGGTGTAGAAGGTCAGACTATGCAGGTAGACCCGCAGGCAGATGATATCCCGAACGTGCGGCGACTCTTCCAGGGCTGCGGCCACCAGGGCCCGGGGGCAGTTTTCAGTGCCCGCCGTGGTGGTCAGGGCATGGGCAACCGTGAAATAGATCGAGGCCGGAGCGAGGAGCAGGCAGAGAAAGGTGATCGCCGGCCGGCCGAAGTGGAGGGCCAGCCAACCGACCGCGGTGAGCAGCGCACCGGTGATGGCGATGGGGGCGAGATGCCCCCGGGCCAGTTCCAGCACGTGGTCCGCCCCGGCGGCACGGAGCCCTTGGCTCAAGCCCATGGTGGCCACGGCGAGAAAGACCAGGGAGATGTACAGGCCGGCGATCCCCCGGCGCCTTCCCTCGAGAAAGCCGGCCAGCACCGGGCCCAGCACGATGGCCAGCGGCACGAAACAGGGCAGGATGTATGCCGGCAATTTGGCCGGGATCACCGAAAAGAAACCGATCCAGCCCAGCGACGCGATGGTGAGGAAGAGGGCCGCCGCCCGCAGCCGCTCCCGCCCGCCGTTGGTCTCACCGTGACCTGAGGCCGCCCACCCGCCGCGGATCGGGCTGAACAGCCGGCCGAAGGCCTGGGGCAGCAGCAGGGACCAGGGGAAGAGCCCGCCCAGCAGAACCAGCAGGTAGAGCACCGGCGACCCGCCGTGCATGCCCCGGGCCGAGACAACCGGCCCCATGGCCTTGCCCAGCAGGTAGGGCACCGCGGCCGGTGTGATACGGCACACCGCCACGTACCAGGGGACGGCGATCAGGGCCGCCACCCCCGCCCCGGCCAGGTGCCACCACCAGCGCAGGGGAAGCGTTTCCCCGCGAAAGGAGGCCCGGCGGCGGAGAAAGAACCCGGCGGCGGCCGACGGCACCAGGGGCAACAGCAATCCCAGCGGCCCCTTGGTCAGCAGGCCCAGTCCGGCACAGATCCAGAAACCGACAATCCAGCGCCCCGACCGCCCGAGCAACGCCTGCCAGGCGCAATAGAGGGCGGCGGTGACAAAGAGCAGCAGGTAGGCATCGGTGGCCAGCATCCGCGAGAGGACCATGAAACCGGAAAAGGAAGCGAGGGCCGCGGCGGAGAGCAGTGCCGGTGTGCTGCCGAAGATGGAGCGGGCCAGGCCAAAGGTCAGGGCCACCACGGCCAGCGAAGAGAGGAACATGGGCAGCCGGGCGCCCCACTCGTTGACCCCGAAGAGCTTCATCGATACGGCGGTGATCCAGTAGGTCAGCGGCGGTTTGTGCAGGTGTTTGTGGCCGTTGATACGCGGGGTGATCCAGTCCCCGGTGGCGAGCATCCGGCTGGCGATCCCGGCATAGCGGGCCTCGCTCGGCTCCAGCAGCGGCACCGGGCCGATCCAGGCGGCCAGCACCAGGGGTGCCGCCCAACCGGCGAGAAGGCTGACCGCCAGCAGCAGCGCGGCACTCCTCTGCACACCGGAAGTACTGGTCCCCATATCGGTCTCCGTGGTGTCAAAAAAGCAGAATTCAGTTAACGGAATGCAGATGATACACGAATCGCCGGACTCACGGAAGAAGCGGGGGCGGAGGAGGAATGACCGCTACCGGTCGGCCACGGAGCGGCAGAGGAAGTACTTCTCGATCTTGTAGAAGTCCAGATCACTGGCCGGGGTGAAGCGGACCACGCTCAAACAATCCCGGCTCTCGGCGTTCGGTCCGGCAGCACCGTGGACCACCCGGCGGATCACCCGTCCGCGACAGCGGGCCGTCTTGTATTTGCGGCCCCGGCCCCGGCGCAGGGAGATCCGCAGCACCAGCTGCATCTCGCCCGCTTCGGAAGGAACTGCACGACGGGTCAGCAGGGCGATGGCCCGCTCGTTGACGTCGATCAACTGGCCCCGCCGCCGCACCGTCCGGCTGCGGCCGTACTCGCCGAGGCTGTAAGAGATCCAGGCATCACCGCACACCGGGGTACGGGTCAGTTCGCGACGATTGTCATCCACCCCACCGGCACGTTTCCACTCGGCCTGCCGGGTTCCGCCCATCCTCCGGATGAACTGCCGGGCCACCCCCCGAACGGCCACGAAAATCGTGGAGAAGAGCAGCGAGGCATCGAGCCACACCGATTTCCGTGCCAGGTAGATATTGTTCAACCTCAGACGGATCCGCTTGTCGGTGTGGTAGGGCGTGTAGAACTGGGCAAAACCGGTCATCCCCGGCTTGACCATGAACAGGCGGTCGAAACCTTTGATCGAGGAACAGAGCACGTGGTAGATCGATTCACGAACCGGACGGGGCCCCACCAGGTGCATGTCGCCCCGGACCACGTTCCAGAACTGCGGGATCTCGTCAATTCTGGTTTCCCTGAGGAACCGGCCGATGCGGGTCTCGAAACCGTTGACCATGGGCAGCAACCGGCCGTTGAGTTTATCTTCCGAGTTTTCGCGAAGTGTGCGGAACTTGGTGATGGTGAACGGCCGCTTGTCCTTGCCCAGCCGCTCACCACGATAGAAAAGACAGCCGCCGTCATCGGTCTTGATCAGCAGCCAGATCAACGGGTAGATCGGAAGGGTGACCAGGAAAAGGATCAGACCGGTGACCCGGTGAAAGGCCTCCATGAACCAGCCGAACTCCCGGGGTAGCTGTTCGTCGTTGCAGGCACGGGGGAAACGAGTTTCAGGGGGAGGAATGTTCGGTACGGCATGCGAAGCGGGAAACTCCTCCACGGCCGCCAGGGCCGGCACCGCCCATGACTGTTGTTCGCTCATACGTGCATACCTGACACATAACGATCACCGCCTTAACTACACCCTTCCCATCTAGTATCGGGTGAGCGTGACGGAATCTTGAATTGTGAAAGATAATCGTACTGACAACTTAGTAATTATAAAATTGTTTGTCAAACTGGTCAATCTTTCCAGTTGCCCTATTGACAGCCGACCAAAAACACTTTACATCTTCATTATCAGCCCCACGTGGGTACGCCCCCGAAAACCGGCACTGCCGCCGGTCTCGACAACGGTGACAGGAGTCTCTTTTACCATGCTCTCGCCCTGTGGGAAAATCTTTTTTTCACGTTCCTGCCCCTGGCCCTGATTCTCGGCTCGGCCTTGCCCCTGCCGGCGGACAGCGGACCACTCTGCGACGACCCGGCGCCGCTGCGCCTGGAGGTGGTGGAGCAGTGGCCCGGAGGACTGGTGGTGGACCTGGTGTTGAACGGCATGGCCGCCGCACCGGCCACCCTCCAGCAGGAGGCCTTCCACCGGCTGACCATCCCCGGGGCCGGCCGGCTGGCCGCGGAAGGATGGCCGGAACTGCCGGCCGTGGGACGGTATGTTGCCGTCCCCCACGGGGCAGTGGTGGAAGCGGAAGTCCTTCACGGGGTGGAGAGCCGGGGAACGACGGCTGTGTGCTGGAGATCTCCACCGACGGCGGCGGCAACTGGACCGACCTGGGCCCGTGGATCACCTACGGCGGGTACACCCACGAGTTATCGGTCTATTCGGGCAATCCCCTTGGCGGCCGTACGGCATGGTCCGGCACCAGCGGCCCCTCGCTGACCCGGGTGGAGGTTGACCTCAACGACTTCGCCGGCACCCTGTCCAGACTGCGCTTCCGCATGGGGTGCGATGAGAGTATCGAGCTTCCGGAGGACGGCTGGGCCATCGATGACCTGGAGGTGGAGGGCGTGCTCTGCACCCCCTGGATGAGCCCCGACGAAACCATCAGCATGAACATGACCTGCACGCCGGTGAGCGCCACCCTGCCCTTCACCGTGGCCGTGCAGGCGCTGATCCACAACGACAGCCCCCGCGTGCGCCGGGTGGCTGCCACCCTCGACCTGCAGCTGGCCGGCGGCTACTACATGGCCAACCTGACCAACGGCACCAAGGTGATCGGCCCGGGCCAGACCTATCCCTGGGGGATCAGCCGGATCTTCCCCGGCCACCCGATGCTGGTGGGCGTCAACACCTTCCGGGTATCGGCCTACGACATCACCGAGTATCCCTACAACCAGCCGCCGGACTACCCCGCCTCGGGCGACACCGCCGTGGACACCTGCGATGTGGAGTGTCTGATCCCTTGAGAAAGTAGGGACAGTTACCACTTTTCTGCAGAAAAGTGGTAACTGTCCCTACTTTCTCACACCGCCTCCAGGGCACCGAACTCACAGAGCCGGACCAGGATACCGCGGACAGCCTGAACCGGTAGGTCGGCGGGACGGCCCAGCAGTTCCCACGCCTCCCCGGCATCGAGCGACGTTTCGCCTGAAGATCCGTCCGGGAAAAGGGCCAGCACCCTGCCGGCAGCCGCCGGCGCACCCACCAGGGCGCCCCGGACCAGGTGACAGAGGGTCACGCCGCCGGTGCGGTCTCGTCCCGGCAGCCCCAGCAGCACCTCGCCGGTGGCCCGGAAGCGACCGGTGCCTGCGGGCGGCCCCGGGGACGGGGCCGTGCCCCGGGCCCACAAACGGAGAAACTCCTGGCGGCCGTGGTTGAGGAAGTAGTTCACCCCCTCCTCCTCGGTGAGGATCTGCGGGTGGGTGAAGGGCCGCAGCCCGGAGTTGATGATCCCGGCCAGTTCGCCCGGCCCGGGGCCGCCGGTGCCGGGAAGCGGCTCCGCTTCGAAGTGAATGGCCAGGGTCTCGCCGTCCTCTCCCCGTCCCCCGGCGATGCCGAACCGTGCCGGGTTGTCAAAAACTTCCGAGTTGCGGTTGAGGTGGAAGGTGTGGGCGTTGGCGGTGAAGCCGGGGACGCCGCGCACCAGTTCCACGGCCAGGTCGCGGGTCTGCGCCGCCTGGTCCGCCGTCTCGCCGGGGAAACCGCCGATGAGGGAGATGTGCGCGGCCAGGCCGGCACCGGCGACATTCTCCAATACCCCCCGGGCCGCCGGCAGGTCGATCCCCTTGCCCATGCGCTCCAGCACCTCCTCGCATCCCGACTCGAGGCCGAAGAAGATGCCGTAAAGTCCGGTTCCAGCCAACTCCCGGCAGAGACCGGCGGTGAACCCCTTTTCCAGCCGCCCCATGAAATACCAGGCCAGTCCCTTGTCCTGCCCACCGATGATCCCGGCCAGGCTGCGGGCGCGGGGGGGCGGCACGGCCTCGTCCACCACCATCACCGCGGCGGCGCCATGACGGTGGGTGAGGTCCTCCAGGTTCGCGGCCACCTTGTCCAGGGGGAAGGGCCGCCAGGCGCCGTCCTCGCCCCGGTGGTAGCTGCAGTAGGTGCAGCGATTCCAGTAGCAGCCCCGGCTGGTCTCCAGGGGGTAGATCACTTCGCCGCTGAGGTAGCCGTCCAGTTCCAGGCCCTGAAAATCGGGAACCGGCAGATCACCGGGAGGGGGCATGGCGCGGGGTGGAGAAAGCTTCACCCGGCCACCGTTGTCGCGCCAGAGCAGGTTGCCGGCGCCGGTGGGATCGCCCCCCCGCTCCAGCAGGCGGCAGAGGCCGGCCAGCGCCTCCTCCCCGTCGTGCACCACCCCATAGTCCACCAGGTCGAAGAGACCGGCCAGACGCTGGGGGTCGCCCAACTGCTGGGTCATCAGGTGGCCGCCACAGACGATTTTCGCTTCCGGGGCTTCATGGCGCACCGCGGCAGCCAGCATCAGCGCCGGCAACAGCTGCTGGCGGAAGGGGATGGTGAAACCCACCAGGTCCGGTCCGGTCAGCCGCAGCCAGGGGGTGAACACCTCCTCGATGAAACGGGCGAGCAGGGGGTGGCCGCCCCGGCGGACGGTCCGCACCAGATCTTCGGCGGAAAGCGTGGTCCAGCGGTCCAGTGGAAGGTCGTGGAGCAGCAAGGTCTCGGCGATCCTCAGCAGCCCGGCGTGTGGCGCGTGGCCGCCACGGCCGCTCTCCTGGTCCATCCGCCAGGTTTCCCGGTGGCGCAGGGCCTCCCCGCTGGCCTCGATACGGGTGGCCAGTTCGGGGATGATCCGGATCCAGGCCTCGAGGTTCAGCAGCCGGGGGCGTTCCGCCGGCCCGCCGGGCCCGGCCGCCAGACGGCGGTGCTCCTCCTCCAGTTCGGCCAGCCGCCCCTCCAGTGCTCCGGGGGTCAGCAGCCAACGGTGCAGCCAGAGGTTGGTGTCCACCTGCACCACGTCCCGTCCCTCCCGGCGGAGAAAGGCCGTGAGGGCCGGCAGGGCGAGGTGCGGCGCGATGGCCGCCGAATACGGAGGATAAATCAACGCCACTTTCATAGCCGGTATTTCTCCGCGGCCGTGGAACGCCGGAGTTCCAGCCGGCCCAGGTGGATGTCGGATTGCCCGCCGCTCTTATGTTACACTCTTCAATCCGCGCGAAGGAACCATGGCGGGATGTGGTTCTCTTCCAGCAAAAGAATCGGAGTAACGGCCGAATGAACGACAGCCACAACAGAAAACGCGAGAAGTATCTCGAAATCCTATCCGACGAACTGGCCAATTTCCAATCCATTGCCGAAAACCTCAAGCCCTCGTCGGGCGACGTCCCGCAGCTGGAAGGCATCGACATCTACGGCGAGACCCACCCGCTCAACGGCGTCATCGGCGGTGACCACCTGATTTACGTCGACTTCTCCAACCGCTTTGACCTCGATGCCCGCATCGCCGAAGCACGCCGGGACAACCGGCCCGAGGTGGCGGCCAGGCTGGAACGGGCCCGGCACAAGTCCGGGGTGCTGCTCATCGACGTGGCCGGGCACCGGATCACCGACCATCTGCTGGCCGCCATGCTGCACCAGTCGTTTCTGCTGGGCATCCGCTACGAGATGGACTTTTCCGGCGAGGTCACCGCCCGGCTGTTCGAAAACATCAACGTCCGCTTTCACAAGTCGTCACGGATCACCAAGTATCTGACCATGCTCTACGGCGAGATCGCCGATGACGGGACATTCCGTTTTCTCAGCGCGGCCCACCCGCTGCCCCGGGTCTTCTCCCGCGAGTTCGACAGCTTTGTTGAGATCAGCCCGGAACACCTGACCATCTTCCCCCCCATCGGCACCATGCCGGCCAAGGGGGACATCGACGGAAAAGATCTCACGCCCTCACTGGGCTACAAGGACCGCTACACCACCAACGAGATCAGCCTGATGGGCGTGGGCGACATCCTGTTGCTGTTCACCGACGGACTGTCCGAGCACGGGGATGATGAGCAACCCTGGTACCCGCACCGCCTGGAGACAGTGCTGAAAAAGGTCAAGGATCTGCCGGCGCGGGATATCGTGGCAGCGGTGAAGAACGACCTGCTGGCCTGGGCCTGCCCTTCCGACGACATCAGCCTGGTGGTGATTAAAAAAACAGTCTGACCCACCGCCTCATGGCCGCCGCCTCCTGACCAGCCACTCGAAGATCCCGGCCGGGAATCCATCGTTGCTCAAACTCCAGCGCATGATCGCATCGGGGAGCAGTACCAGAATCAGGCCGAAGAGCCAGCCGTTGCTCAAGCCGAGGGGCGCGTGCCGGGCGATGATGCTGAGGCAGCCGAGGATCAGGATGGCCAGGTACTGGAGGAACAGGCCCTGGCCGGTGATCCGGCCCGGCTCCACCCCCAGCGAGAGCTGCAGACGCTCCTTGGTGGGGAACCAGAGGAAACCAAGCAACGGATGGACCGGCAGCAGCAGGCGGCTGATAGCCACATTGCGCCCGCGGGTGCTGTGCAGGCGGTCCCGCTCCTCCACATACCCCCGGTCGTAGATCACATCGGTGCCCGGCGGGTCCGCATCGTCCGGGGGCCAGGGTTCCAACCGGTAACGGATGGCACCGTTGCCGGCAGCGGCCCGGCCCGCCACGGTGTACCGCAGGCCGTCCACCCAGACCGCCACCCGGCGGTAGTGCCGGACCTGCCAGTCGTCCATATCGATACGAGAGATAATGGTGAGGGCCAGGCCGGCCTGCTGAACGCGGTCGGAACCCACGGTGAAGGAGGGGGAACGCCCGTCCATGGCGTCAACTCGTTCTGGCGAGATAGTCCTGCATGTCGAGGATCGCCTCGTCGATGAGGGAGCCCAGGTTGAACATGATCCCCCGGCCGCCCTCGGTGGTGCCGCGGGCTCCCAGCTTCTCCAGAGCAGAGGCTACTTCGGAGAGCTGTTCCACCTTGAAATAGCCCACCGTCCCTTTCAGGGAATGCGCAGTATTTTTCAGCCCCTCGGCATCGCCGGCGGCGATGGCGTTGGCCAGGCGGTCACGCAGTTCCACCGACTCCGTCATGAACACCTGGAAGACGTCGGCCATCAGCCCTTCGTCACCGTCGAACTCCTCGAGGATCATATCGAAATCGAGCAGCGAGCCGATGCTGGTGACCGGAGTGGACGAACAGCCCTCCCGCTCCGGCGCGATGATCGCTTCTCCGGAAGCAATCTTGTCCAGCAGGCCGTACAACCGCTGGATGTCGATGGGCTTGGTCACGTATTCATCCATCCCCGCCCCCAGGCAGCGTTCGCGGTCACCCTTCATCGCGTGGGCGGTCATGGCGATGATGGGGATGTGCCGTTCGTCCCGCTCCTCGATCTCCCGGATCTTCTTCGCTGCGGTGATCCCGTCCATCACCGGCATCTGAATGTCCATGAGGATGCAGTCGTATCTGTTCTGCTGCCAGTATTCCAGGGCCATGGCACCGTCGTCGGCCACGGTCACCGTGTCGCCCCGGCGCTTGAGCAGTTTCACCGCCAGTTTCTGGTTGACCAGGTTGTCCTCCACCACCAGAACGTTTATCCCGTTGGCCGGTTCGGTGACCCGGTCCACTGAGGCCGCGGGAACCTCCGCCTCAGTCTCGCTCAGTGCCTTCGCTTCCAGCAGATCGGTCATCGCCAACGCCAACTGGGAGAGTTTCACCGGCTTCAGCAGGTAGGTGTCGATACCCCGGTCCTGGCACAGCTTGATGTCGCCATCACGGCCCAGAGAGGAGAGCAGGATGACCTCGGCGTTTGGTTGGCCACTTTCCCCAATCCGCCGGCTCACCTCGAACCCGTCCATTTCCGGCATATCCACATCGACCACCGCCAGCCGGTACGGTTCGCCCGCCCCGGCGGCCCGTGTCAGTTCATCCAGCGCCGCTTCCCCGCCATTCGCCTCGCCGAAGGGCATGCCGCAGAGGTTCAGCATATCGCCGAGGATGGCCCGGCTGGCCGGATTGTCGTCCACCACCAGTGCCCGAACCCCGGCCAGCCTGCGGGACGGAGTGAAGACCTCCCCGGCCACCGGTTGGGTCACCAGGAACCTGGCGGTGAAGTGGAAGATGCTTCCCCGGGACTCCTCGCTGGTGGCCCAGACGCGACCGCCCATCATTTCGGTGAGCTGGCGGCAGATGGCCAGACCGAGGCCGGTGCCGCCGTGGGTCCGGCTCACCGTTCCGTCCGCCTGCTGGTAGCTTTGGAAGATCTTCTCCACCTGGTCACGGGAGATGCCGATGCCGCTGTCGGTCACGGAGAAGTGCAGGGTCACCCCGCTCGCGGAGTTCGACTCCACCTCGCAGTTGATGGCAATGTCCCCGGCCGTGGTGAACTTGATGGCGTTGACACCGAGGTTCATCAGGATCTGCCGCAACCGGGTGGGGTCGCCCAACAGGTCCAGCGGTACATCGTTGCGGATCCGACAGGTCAGCTCCAGCGATTTTTTGTGCGCCCGCACCGCCAGCGCATCGGCCGTGGACTCCAGCAGCTGGCGCAGGTTGAACCCGATGGATTCCAGGTCCAGCTGGCCCGCCTCCATCTTGGAAAAGTCGAGGATGTCGTTGAGCAGGTCGAGCATGGACTCCGCCGAACTGCGTGAGAGTTCGATGTATTCCCGCTGCTCGCGAGTCAGTTCGGTGCGCAGCACCAGGTCGGTCATACCGATGATCCCGTTCATCGGTGTGCGGATCTCGTGGGACATGTTGGCCAGAAAGGCGCTCTTGGCCGTCTCGGAATCCCGGGCCGCATCCCGTTCAGCCCGCAGGGTCCTGTTCACCTGCTCCAGTTCGTCGATCCGCCGTTCCAGCGCCAGTTGCGCCGGCACGTCCTCGCCCTCGAGCAGCCGGAACTCCTCCGGTTCACCCGCGGGAGGCCCGGAATCACGGTCCAACCCGGCGGTGGCCGGAGTCCCGGTAACAGGTTGATTCACCAGTGGGTTCTGGCGGGGGTTCAGGTCATCCACCATTGCACGTTCAGCCTCCCTGGTATTTTCACACGTTCATACACCTCTAGTTTCGGCATATCAGCCCGATTTCCTGAGCACATTGCCCCGATTTCGCCCGAAAAGAAGCCAGCACAACCGCGGCCATCATGGGCGGCCCCTTTTACGGCCATGACGATACTGGTATCCTGCCGTCGCCCCGGGGTTCCGCGGGTCGTGAGCAGTGGAGGGAGGGAGGCACGTGACAAAGAAGGCAGGACCGGCCATTGCCGCCATACTCTTCGCCATGTTGTGCTGGCCAACTCCGGGCTGTGCGCCCGGCAGGAAACCGAGGCGGAAAGACCGCTGAACGTGCTGGTGGTGGACACCCTGCGCGCCGACCGACTGGGCTGCCAGGGGAATGATTCCGGGCTCACCCCCGCCATCGATGCGGCCGCGGCTGTTGGTGTCCGGTTTTCCCGGGCCAACGCCCACTCGCCCTGGACCCTGCCCTCCATCGCCTCGCTGCTCACCTCGCGCCACCCCTCCCGGCACCGGGCCGGGGAGAAGCTCGGTCCGTTCCGCTTCAGCACACTGCCCGGGGACGTCCCCACCCTCCAGCAGCGGTTCGGCGATGCGGGCTACCGGACAGCGGCGGTGATCAACGTCGATTTCCTCTCCTCGGCCTTCGGGATGACCCGGGGATTCAACCACGTCGATTTTGCCGCCAGTGATTCGAACAGCGAGACCCGCAGAGCGGCCCCCACCACCGATGCCGCCCTGGGCCGGCTGAACGAACTGGCGGGGGCCCCGTTCTTCCTGCTGGTCCACTACTTCGACCCCCACCTGGAATACGACCCGCCGGCCGCATACCGGAGGCGGCACGCCCGCCGGCAGGACCCGACCGAACAGACGGACATCGCCGGCAGCTCGACCGGTCACCGGGACCGGATGCTGGCCGACCTGCAGTGGGTCAGGGAACAGCTGGGATCCCACCGGCAGCCTGAGGCCACCGGGGCCGTGGACCTCGAACCCGACCAGGTGCGCCGGTTGCGGGCGCTGGGATACCTGGAATGACCCCCGGGCTCATCCCCGGGTTGCGGCCCTGCGGCGGCTCACCGTGTAGAGCCCCAGCACGATGAGCACGAATCCGGCCAGTTCCCGCAGGCCGGCGCGCTCCCCCAGGAAAAGCATGGCCAGGCTTCCGGCGGCCACCGGCTGCAGGGTGATATACGCCGCCACCAGGGCCGGCGAGGACCGTTTCACCGCCCAGGTGGCCAGGGCATAGTTGATCACCGTGGGCACCAGCACGACGTAGATCATCCCGGCCAGCACCGGGGTGGGAAGTGTCACCGGGTTGAGCTCGGGCAGCCGGCCCGCCGTGACCAGCAGGACGGGGAGGCCGCCGAATAGAAAGGACCAGGCGATGAGGGTGAGCGGGGGCAGCCGCCCCAGCAGGGGCTTTTGCAGCACGAGGAAAGCAGAATAACAGAGGCAGTTGCTCAGGATAAGCCCGTTGCCCAGCAGCTCGCTGCTGCCCCCCATTGAGAAGCGGGTGACGTCGAGCATCACCAGCGCTCCGGCCACGGCCAGTCCGATACCGGCCAGCCGCCGCCCTTCCAGACGCTCCTGGCCGAACAGCGCAGCCAGACCCACGGCAAAGACCGGGATGGAAGGCATCAGAATCCCGGCATTGGTGGCGGTGGTATATTGCAGGCCGATGATGAACAACAGCTGGTTGGCAAAGACACCCAGCAACCCCAGCAGGGCCAGCCGCGGAAGATCGCGCCAGGCGGGCCAGGTCCGGTCCACCAGCCAGGCCAGCCCCAGCAGCACCGGCGTGGCCACCACCACCCGGGCCCCGGCCACGGCAAAGGGGTGCAGGGTCCCCAGCACATATTTGCCCATGACGTGGAAACCGCCGAAGGTGAGCTGGATGAAGAGCAGCCCCAGGTGCACCCGGATATCCAGTGGCTGTGCTTTGCTGTTCATGGCACAGCAGTATACCCGAAGCCCCCGGCGGAGCCGATCCTTGCCAATCCCGGCAGGGGAGCATTATGATTCAGCGATGTCTCACCCATGGGGAGCGTGCCTCCGATGATCCAGGGCAAGAAAATCGTGGTGGTGCTGCCGGCCTACAACGCCGAGAAGACACTGGCCCGTACGGTGGCGGAAATCCCGGCCGAGGCGGCGGACACGGTGATCCTGGTGGATGACGCCAGCGCGGACCGCACGGCGGCGGTGGCCGCGGAACTGGGGGTGGAGGTCATCCGTCACCAGCAGAACCTCGGCTACGGCGGGAACCAGAAGACCTGCTACCGGGCGGCACTGGAACGGGGCGCAGACATCGTGGTGATGATCCACCCCGACTACCAGTACACACCGAAACTGGCGCCCATCCTCTGCTCGGCCATCGCCTGTGGCGAGTTCGACGTGGCCCTGGGGTCGCGGATCCTGGGTGTGGGCGCACTGCAGGGAGGCATGCCGCTCTACAAATATCTTTCCAACCGGGCGCTGACCTTCTTCCAGAATCTGATGCTGGGGCACAAGCTTTCCGAATACCACACCGGATACCGGGCCTTCAGCCGGGAAGTGCTGCTCTCCCTGCCGCTGGAGGACAACTCGGACGACTTTCTCTTCGACAACCAGATGCTGGCCCAGGTGATCATGCGGGGCTACCGCATCGCCGAAGTCTCCTGTCCCTGCCGCTACATCGACGAATCGTCCTCCATCGGGTTCCGCCGCAGCGTGGTCTACGGCCTCGGTGTGATGTGGACGTCCCTGCTGGGTCTGGGACAGCGGCTGGGAGTCTGCCGTCCGGCGCTCTTCCGCGAGAGCGGAGAGTAAGGGGGGACGTCACTTGGTGCTGTAGCGGAGCGCGTTGAAAATCACCTTG
>CBESOE010000051.1:0-26090 GCA_965531145.1 uncultured bacterium
GTGTCGCCGAAGATGATGTCCTGCCCCCGGCCGGAGAGACCGGTGTGGCCCAGCGAGCCGAAAAGGTTCATGGTGGGCCGCGCCCGGAGCCGGGCCGCTTCCACCCGCACCTCCAGGCCCTCGATCTCGTAGCGGGCGGCGATGAGAAGCTGGTTGCGCTCCCAGGCCCGGGCGACCAGATCATCCACCGGCTCCAGCGCCACGTGGCGCAGCGGCTCGTCCAGCGGGTTGAAGCGGACATGCCCCTCCCCCGGGCGCCGGCCGATGAGCGACGCGAGGCTGTCGGACACCGCGTCCAACAGCTCCTGACGGTCCAGCTCGGCCAGCTGCTGCTCGGCAAGAAAGACCCGGGCGCTGGCCACCTGCCCGGGTCCCACCAGGCCCACTTCGGCCCGGAGCTGGGCCTCCTCCAGCAGGGAGGCGGCACGGCTGCGGATCAGCATCTGCACCGCCAGGTCCCGCTCGGCGGCGTAGAGGTCCCAGTAGAGCGACTCCACCACACCCCGAACCCCGAAGACGGCGTTGGCATAGCGGGCACGGGCCGCTTCCAGATGACGCTCGGCAAAGCTCAGGTCTTCGCGGGCGGAGACGCCGGAACCGGCCAGCAGCGGGTGGCGGATGGTCAGGTTGGTGAAACTGTCATACTGGGGATCGAGTGAAGCAAACTCCGAGTTGGTGGTGGAGCGGAACGAAGTGAGCGAGGCCTCGATCTCGGTGCCGGTGGGCAGATTGATACGCACACCGCCCACGGCACCGGTCTCCTCGGTTTCCAGCACCTCGGCACCGGAAAAAAACGAAGAGGTGGGCGTGTCCACGTCTGCATGGGCCAGGTCGAGGAACAGCTCGGGGTCGAAACCGCCTCGTTCGCGGATCACCGTGGCCTCAGCCGCCTCGAGAGCGGCACGGGCCGCGCGGACCGGGGCAGCCTCCAGCAGGGCCAGTTCGATGGCCTCCTCCAGGGTCAAATCGTCACCCCCGATGGCGGCCAGGGTCTCCTCCAGCGCCTTCCCCGGGGAGCTTTCCAGTTCCTCGTCGGTGATCCCGCGCTCCTCGGCCCACCCGGAGGCGGGCCAGACCAGCATCATGGCCGCACACACCGCCAACACACAAATGCACCGGCCGGCAGCGGCCAGGGGATCGATTCCTGAACCCACGTAACTATTCCTCCCGAAATGGCGAACCGTTGGGGTGAATCTATCACAGGAGGGGGGACGGGGGGGAGGGGGACGTACTTGCGTCTATGCATTTATTGCGTAATTCAGGATTTTTGGAGACGGTGAACGTCATAAACGCATAAACGCAAGTACGTCCCCCTCCGTCCCCCCTCCGTTAAAGTGATTGTTGATTTTTATTTCAGCGGTGGCCTGGCGGCCGGGTAGCGGGCGAAATCCGCGGGGTGGAAGTCAACACTTTGCAGAGCTTGGGTTTGGCTGCCCGAACAGCCGGCATTCGTCCCCCTAATCATATTTACTTGCTATGGACTATAGGGAATGTATGGATATAAATAGGAATTGACAATTATCCAAAATAAGCTTATTTAACATTAGTAAGATTGACTGCCATGCGGGCGGTCCGGCATCCAGGCAGCCGGCCTCCAGCAGTTTTTCCATCCCCTGCCTGAGGTGAGAGCTTTTGTCGCCTTCGTTTTCAACAATCGCCAATATAACGAACGAGTCGTAAGTACCTGGGAGAACTCTGCCGCATGGCAGCAGACTGGCAGGGCCTCCCACAAACGGCAGCACTTCTGGAGGAGTCCTGATGAGCGCGAACCGTCCACTGAGTTTCATTCTCGCACTGCTGATTGCCATCGGCCTGGGAACCGGCGCCGCCGCCGACCAGGTCTGGATCGCCGCCGATGACCAGGCCCAGGCGCCGCCGCAGGTCCTGGTGACAGCATCCGACAACACTTCGATCTCGCTGGAAGTAGGGGTTCCCGGTTTCAGCATCGACCGGCAGAAAACCAGGGGCGGCGATTTTCTCGTCCTCGACTGGCCCGGCGCCAATCCCTCCGGAGCCATCGGCTCCCCGGCCCTGCCGGTGATCCGCGAACTGTTCATCGCTCCCATGGGAGCCGAGGTCAGTGTGGCCGTCCAGGGGATGCTGCCGCTGGTGGTCGACGCCCAGACCCTGGGCTTCGACTTCCAGGTGATGCCGCGCCAGGCGCCGGTACCCAAGATCAAGGGCGCCTTTGCCAACGCCCCCTTCGCCTTCGACCCGGCGGTCTACAGCACCGCCGGCCAGCTGCCCCTGCAGCAGGCCACGGTGACCGAGCTGGGCATCGCCCGGGGACAGCGGCTGATGCTGCTGGAAGTCTCCCCGCTGGTCTACAGCCCGGCGGCGGGCCGCATCGCCTTCACCCCGCGGATGAATGTGCAGATCGACTTCCAGGGTGGCGAGACCACCCGGACCACCATGCGGCCCCTGCCCGGTCTGCTGGACAACGTGCTCAATCCAGGACTGGCCGGCCAGCAGCACAACACCCTGCGGGGCACCGGCAACTACCTGGTGATCGTGGCCTCGACCCTTGCCGGCCATGCCAAGATGACCGAGTTTGTCAACGCCAAGACCGCCCAGGGTTTCACCGTCACCACCTACAGCGTGCCCGGCGGAACCTCCAACACCGCCATCAAGTCCTACATCTCCGGTCTCTGGGGCGGAGCCAATTCCCCCGACTACATCCTGCTGGTGGGCGACAGCGACACCATCCCCGGCTGGACCGGCGGCGGCGCGGGTAACCCCTACACCGACCTGCCCTATGCCTGCATGGACGCCGGTGACGACTGGACCCCGGACATCGCCATCGGCCGCTTCCCCGCCGACGACGGCGCCGAGCTCACCGTCTGCGTGGACAAGACCCTCAGCTTCGACAACGGTGTCTTTGCCGACGCCGAGTACACCGCCCGGGCCTGCTTCATGGCCTCGGTGGACAACTACACCATCAGCGAGGGGACCCACAACTACGTGGTGTCGAACCACATGGACCCCAACGGCATCGTCTCGGAGAAGCTCTACCAGGTGACCTACGGGGCCACCACCCAGGACGTGCGCAACGCCTTTAACAGCGGCAAACTCTACGGGTGTTACAGCGGCCACGGCGCCACCACCTACTGGGCCGACGGTCCCGAATTCACCCAGAGCGACGTCAACAACCTGACCAACTACCAGATGTACTCCTGGGTGCTCAGCTTCGCCTGCATTACCGGAACCTTCTCCACCGACGAGTGCTTCATGGAGACCTGGATCCTCGCCGCCGACAAGGGTGCGGTGGCCGCCTGGGGTTCCAGCGTCAACAGCTACTGGACCGAAGACGACGTGCTGGAGAAACGGCTCTTCGACACCCTCTGGGATGACGACGTCCGCGAGCTGGGCCCGCTCTACAACACCACCAAGATCGTCTACGCCGGCGAGATGGGCACCGGGTCCACCACCCGCCGCTACTTCGAGATGTACAACCACATGGGCGACCCGGCCCTCTTCATCCCCTACGCGATCCAGACGGCGATGACGGTCACCCCCAACAGCCCGTTCGATTCCGAAGGACAGAGCGGCGGCCCCTTCACCCCGGTGAATAAGGTCTACACCATCGAGAACACCGGGGTCAGCGGTTTCAACTACACGGTGAGCAAGACCCAGAGCTGGGTCACTCTCTCCTCCACCGGCGGCTACCTGGCGGCCGGCGCCACGGCCAACATCACCGCCTCGATCAACAGCGCGGCCAACGGCCTGGCCGACGGCGGCTACACCGACACCGTGAGCTTCGTCAACACCACCAACCACGACGGTGACACCGCCCGCGGTGTGAGCCTCCAGGTGGGTGTGCCGGTGATGCAGTACGAGTGGAACATGGACACCAACCCCGGCTGGACCACGGCCGGTCAGTGGGCCTACGGCTCCCCCACCGGCGGCGGCGGTGCCTACGGCAACCCCGATCCCACCAGCGGCGCCACCGGTTCCAGCGTCTATGGCTACAACCTGGCCGGCGACTACGAGAACAGCATGTCCGAGACGCACCTCACCACCACGGCCATTGACTGCACCGACCTGGCTGACGTCAGCGTGCGCTTCCAGCGCTACCTCAACGTGGAGACACCGAGCTACGACCACGCCTACCTGCGGGTGAGCAACAACGGCAGCAGCTGGACCACTGTCTGGGAGAACTCGGCGGAAGTGACCGACTCGGCCTGGTCCATGGTGGAGTACGACATCTCCGACGTGGCCGATGGCGAGTCCACCGTCTACCTGCGCTGGACCATGGGCGTCACCGATTCCAGCTGGACCTACAGCGGCTGGAACATCGACGACGTGCAGATATACGCCCTCGGCGGCGGCACCGTGGTGCCCACCGACACGGTGGAAGTGTCCATCGGCTGCACCCCGGACAACGGTGTGCTGCCCTTCACCACCCAGATGGCCATCTCGCTGACCAACCTGACCACCGAGAACCGCCGGGCCGCCGGCCGGGTCGACATGGTGATCGCCAACGGCACCCCGTACACCAACTGGCGTGCCGGCTGGACCAACCTCAGCGACAGCGAGACCTACAGCACCTTCTGGAACCAGAGCCTGCCGGCCCTCGGTTCACTGGTGGGCAACAACGTCTTCACCATCGTCGGTGTTGACGTCACCCCGGCGCCCTACAACCAGCCGCCCTTCGCCCCCGCCGGCGACACCGACAACGACGCCTGCACCGTGGTGGCCACCTCCCCGTGACGTGGCCAGCTGACAACTGAAGACTTCAACCAGGCCCGGGAGTAACATCCCGGGCCTTTTTTAACTTCCTCTCCTTGTGAGAACCAATTGCAACTTTTTGGGGTCAGGCACCATTTTTTTGCATATTGTTCCCTGCCGACAGGTCCCGTATCTCCCAAGTGCCCACAGTTCGCGATGACCGGTGTGAATCCCCGAAACTGCAACTTTCTGGTGCCTGACCCCATCTTGTTGCAGTAAACTTTCTGTTGATTTTTTTGACAATCGATGATGTGGGGACTTGGAAATATGCGGCACGGCTAAAACCAGGCTAAGTAACGACAAATGTAGCCCTTACTATCGTTAGCATATGATTTTTATATAGTTACAGGTGATTCCACCTGCGGTCATTTCCATTGACAATTCCTCTAATTACGTTTATTTAAGATACGTATGTAAGGATCTGCCATGCTGGAGATGCCGGTATTCGGGCGGCTGGTTCTCCCTGCTTTTCCACTCCCAGCCTGAGGTGAGAGTTTTCATATCACCTGCACAACAAAAGCCATCACAACAGATGTATATCCGGGGATGCCGCGGCATGGCAGCGCAGTCCATCATCCCTGGAGAGGCCGCTTCCCTGGAGGAGTTCTGATGACCGCGCACCGCACACTGATCGTCATGATCGCCCTGCTGGCATCGTTCTGCCTGATCAGCAGCAACGCCGGCGCCACCCAGATCTGGGCCACCACGGCCGCTGACGGATCCGCCGCGCTGAAGGAAATCAGCGTTGCCTCGGCTCCCGATGTGAGCGTCCTCTCGGCCGACGGGAACGGGATGCTTCTCGACGTCCGGGTCCCCGGGTTTTCGCTCGAGTTGCAGAAAACCAGGGGCGGTCAGTTCCTCGCCCTGGGCTGGCCCCAGGCGGCGCCGTCCGGTGCGGTGGGCGCCCCTGCCCTGCCGGTGATCCGCGAGCTCTTCCTCGCTCCTCTCGGCGCCACGGTGGCGGTGCAGGTGGAGGCGGGCCAGGCGAAAATGGTGGACGCCCAGCTGCTCGGTCACGACTTCCGGGTGATGCCCCGCCAGGCCCCGGTGCCCAAGCTCCCCGGCGCCTTCTCCAGCGCCCGCTTCGAGTTTGACGCCCAGGCCTACGGATCGGACCAGCTCCCCGCGCAGCGGGCCGTGGTCAACGATCTGGGCATCTTCCGCGGCCAGCGCCTGATGCTCCTGGAGATCTCCCCCCTGGCCTACAATGCCAGGGATCAGCGGATCGCCTGGTGGCCCGCGATGGACGTGCGGGTCAGCTTCCAGGGCGGCAGCACCGCGAAAAGCAGCCTGCGGCCCCTGCCCGGCCTGCTGGAAAACGTGCTCAACCCTGACCTGGCCGGACAGCAGACGGCCGACCGGGGCACCGGCAACTACCTGGTGATCGTGGCCGAGGCCTTTGCCGCCCACGCCAAGATGACCGAGTTCATCAACGCCAAAACCGCCCAGGGTTTCACCGTCAGCACCTACTCCGTGCCGGCGGGCACCGCCAACACCGTGATCAAGACCTATATCGAGGGTCTCTACGGCGGCGCCAGCTCCCCCGACTACATCCTCATTGTGGGCGACAGCGACACCGTGCCCCACTGGGTGGGCGGCGGCGAGGGCAGTCCGCACACCGATCTGAACTACGTCTGCATGGACGGCGCCACCGACTGGAGCCCGGACATCGCCATCGGCCGCTTCCCGGTGGATGACGGCACCGAGCTGACCGTGATGGTGGACAAGATCCTCAGCTACGACAACGGCCAGTTCGCCGACGCCAGTTACACCTCCCGGGCCTGTTTCATGGCCTCGGTGGACAACTACGCCATCAGCGAGGGCACCCACAACTACGTCATCGACACCCACATGGAGCCCAACGGGATCGTCTCCGACAAGCTCTACCAGGTGACCTACGGGGCCGCCACCCAGGACGTGCGCGACTCGTTCAACGACGGCCGGCTCTACGGCTGTTACAGCGGTCACGGCGGCACCTACAGCTGGGCCGACGGACCTCCCTTCGAGCAGAGCGATATCAACAACCTGACCAACTACCAGATGTACTCCTGGGTGCTGAGCTTTGCCTGCATCACCGGCACCTTCACCGTGGACGAGTGCTTCACCGAGACCTGGGTGCTGGCCGCCGACAAGGGCGCCATCGCCGCCTGGGGCTCCAGCGTCAACAGCTACTGGACCGAGGACGACGTGCTGGAGAAGCGGCTCTTCGACGTGCTCTACTTTGACGACGTCCGCGAGCTGGGCCCGCTCTACAACGCCGCCAGGATCGTCTACGCCGCCGAGATGGGCACCGGCCAGACCACCCGCCGCTACTTCGAGATGTATAACCACCTGGGCGACCCGGCGACCTTCATCCCCTACGGGATCGCGGCGCTCCGGGTCACCCCCAGCAGCGGCCTGATCACCGAAGGCCCGGAGGGCGGCCCCTTTGCCCCCACCAGCAAGGTCTACACCCTGCGCAACATCGCCGACTACCCCATCGACTACTCGGTGGCCCTGCAGAGCGGCGAGAGCTGGCTCGACCTCAGCGGCACGCTGACCGGCACGCTCAACACTGACGACACCGTGGACGTCACCGTCTCGCTCAATGCCGGTGCCGACACCCTGCCCATCGGCGCCTTCAACGACACCGTGGTCTTCACCAACCTCACCGACGGCATCGGCGACACCACCCGGCTGGTGGACCTCGAAGTGGGACGCTATGTCTACCACTCGGCCGACGTGCCCCACGCCATCGAAGACAACGCCACCATCACCAGCACCCTCGACGTGGCCGACCACTTCTGCATCGCCGACGTGGACGTGGAGCTGGATATCACCCACAGCTACATCGGCGACATGACCGTCACCCTGACTTCCCCGTCCGGCACCCTGGTCACCCTGCACAACCGCAGCGGCGGCGGCGCGGCCAACCTCCAGTTGACCTACGACGACGAAGGCACCGCGCCGGACGGCCCGGGCGCCCTCAGCGACTTCGACTTCGAGTCGCCCATGGGCACCTGGACCCTCACCGTCAGCGACGGCGCCGGCGGTGACACCGGCACGCTCAACGCCTGGTCGGTGAAACTGCTGCCCAGCGGCGACGAGTGCCCGCCGGTGGCCCTGGACGATGACATCGCCACCGCACCCTTCACCGTGGTGGACGTGCAACTGCAGGGCAGCACCATGACGGTCAACCCACTGTATTTCATCATCACCAGTCTGCCGGCCAACGGTACACTCCGCGATGGCCAGGCGGTGATGATCGACACCGTGCCCTACACCCTCACCGGTCCCGACCAGTGGGTGCGCTTCGTGCCGGCCTACAGCTACCTCGGTGACGACGCCTTCACCTTCATCACCAACGACGGGCAGGATTCGGAAACCGCCACGGTGTCCGTCACCATCGGCGAGACCAGCCCGATCTACCAGTTCGACCTCGACACCGAGCCGGGCTGGACCATGAGCGGCGACTGGGCCTTTGGCCAGCCGGCGGGTATCGACGGTGATCCCACTTCCGGCGCCACCGGCACCAATGTCTACGGCAACAACCTCAGCGGTGAATACACCGACGACATGACACCCTGCTACCTGACCACCGGCTACATCGACTGCACTGACCTGATCGACGTCAGCATCAGTTTCCAGCGCTGGCTCGGGGTGGAGTCCTCCTCTTACGACCACGCCCAGTTCCAGATCAACACCGCCGGCCTGCTGTGGAACACCATCTGGGAGAACGAGGCCAGCACGATGACCGAATCGAGCTGGACCAACCAGTCTTACGACATCTCGGGGTCCGCCGACGGCGTCTCCTCGGTGCGTCTGCGCTGGGTCCTCGGGCCCACCGACGGTTCGGTGACCTACCACGGCTGGAACATCGACGACATCACCATCATCGCCACCGACACCTCGGTGGAGCCGCCGCCGGACTGCAACGAGAACGGTGTGCCCGATGTGCAGGACATCATCGACGGCACCAGCAGCGACATCAACGACAACGACATTCCCGACGAGTGCGAGGGTGTGACCTCCACCATCGGCGCCACCCTGGACTGCACTCCGGACAGCGGCGTGCTGCCCTTTGCCACCCAGATGGCAGTGGACCTGGCCAACCTGACCACCGAGAACCGTCGCGCCGCCGCCCGCATCGACATGGTGCTGGCCAATGGCACCTCCTACACCAACTGGCGTGCCGGCTGGACCAACCTGGAGCCCGGCGAGACCTTCAGCACCCAGTGGAACCAGAACCTGCCGGCCCTCGGCTCTCTGGTGGGCAGCAACGTCTTCACCGTCATCGGTGAGGATGTCACCCCGGCGCCCTTCAACCAGCCGCCGTACGCACCCGCCGGTGACACCACCACCGACGACTGCACGGTGACCGCTTCGGCGCCGTAAAAAGCACCGGCCCCGCGGCCGGAAAATTCGGTACACAACAACGCCCCCCGCCCCGGCAACGGGACGGGGGGCGTTTTCATCTGCCGGCAGAACTACTTCAGCAGGGCCTCCACCTCTTCTTTCAGGCGGGCGTCGCCACCCGGCGCATAGCCGATGTGCACCTGGCGCACCACCCCGTCGGGGCCGATCACCACCAGGTGGGGGATGCCCCTGACCCCGAATACCTGGGCCGCCTTGCCTTTACTGTCCAGGGTAACGTTGATCCCCAGCTTTTCCTTCTCCAGGAACGCAGTGACCTTCTCCCGGCTTTCCATCTGGTTCACCGCGAAGAAGACCACGTCCCGGCCCTTCATCTCTGCGGCCAGGGCGGCCACGCCGGGCATGCTCATCACGCACGGTTTGCACCAGGTGGCCCAGAAATCGAGCACCACCACCTTGCCCTTCAGCGAGGAGAGGCTCAGCGGCTCGCCATCCAGCGGGTGCAGGGTCACCTCGGGGGCCGGCTTGTTCAGGGACGGGTGGTCCTTGGCCGGATCGTCTCCGGGTCCTCCCGGCCCCCCGCCAGGCGGGCTGAACTGATCCACCTTTTTGAACTCCTCGTTGACCTGAATCTCGAACCGGCCGGCCAGGTCCGGGTCGGCCTGCCAGCCGCTGAAATGGAAGTCCAGACGCGGCACGATCATCATCCCCTGGCCCTGGGCCTCCGGCTCTTTGTCCGGTTCAACCGTATAGCAGCGCAAGATCCAGGGCTGGTCACCGGTCTGCACCCAGACCTCACCCTCGAAGGCCCCGCCTTTCAGAGTGAGATGGTGGCAGGCCGTCTCCCCCACCGTCTCCTCGCCGAGCAGGGTCACCTCTTCCGCGCTGCGCAGCGCACTGCCGGAATCCGCCGCCAGGCCGAAACCCACCACCAGCGCGGCCCCGGGGATCATGATCCCGCTGCCAGTCCCCTCCCCGGCCAGCCCGGCCATGGTGGTGGTCGATTCCGTGAGTATGTACTGACTGAACGGCGTCATCTCCGTATACTGCTGCTTGCCATCCTGGACAAAGATCGGCTCGGGCCGCTCCCCGGTGGGGGTAAAGGCCGCCCGGGCCGGTTGCTCCAGGGCCAGCTGGTAGTGCATGGGCTCCATGGGCTGACCACCGGTGAACTTCTCCGGCAGTTCGATCCGCACCTCCATCTCCCCGCTCACCGATTTCAGTCCGGCATAATAGTTGGCGCACCGTTCGAGGATCGCCCGGCCCTCACCGGCATCTCCGGCTTCCGCCTCTCCGAAGACTGGTCCGCTGACGGCGGCCAGCAGCAAAACAGCCAGGGTCAGACCGGCGGTCCAGCCCCCCCGAAACGATGAAATTCTTCTGCCGCAGTTTTTCAGATTCACGCTCTTCTCCTTGGTTGTCAGTGTATGGTGAACCGTCAGCTGTCTCAAACGGCACACCCGGACTGTATCAATGTCTCAATTTAAGGCCAGAATGGCACATTTTGCCAACCCCGGACAGGGGCCGGGTAGTAAATTCGTAAATTGCATATCCTGTGCCAGGATTGACAAATGGACAGGACTTGTAACCGGAGGCGGGAAATCCTATCCTGTCCGTGTCCGAATCAGGAGCAACTGGAGACGGAAATGACCGAAGAGGAACTGGACAAGCTGAACCGTTTTCTGGCGACCTACGAGCAGTATGTCCGGGACCGGCTGCAGCCGGCCCAGACCGAGATCATGGCCGCGCTGGATCCCTGGCGCCAGCCGGATCACTGGAAAAAATACAAGAAGACCAACACCGTCCCCATCCCCTCGCCGGTGCGCACCATCTTCTCCCGGATCAAGCGGCCGGAGCAGGTGGTGGACAAGGTCTACCGCAAGGCGCCGCTCTACCCCTCCGGGCTGCACTCGGACAGCTTTCACGCCATGCACGACGCCCTGGGTGTCCGTATGCTGGTCTACTTCCTCAGCCACCTGCCGCTGATCGACCGGGAGATCCAGAGTTCTCCCGACCTCGAGATCTCCACGATCAAGCCGCCGGTGGCCTACATGAGCCACGACCAGGCCAAGCTGCTGAGCCTCGATCACCTGCACCACCTGGAGAAGGAGAGCGGTTACGGGTCACTGCACTATATCCTGCGGCTGAAGAAGCAGCCCGGGGCGGAACAGGAAAACCCCTGGTTCGAGCTGCAGGTGCGCACCCTGACCCAGGAGCTGTGGTGCGTCACCGAGCACCACATGGGCTACAAGCCGGGCAAACGGCCCAACCTGGCGGCCATGCGGCAGTTCAAGGTGCTGAGCAAGATGCTGGGGGCCATCGACGAACAGCTGAACCTGATGTACGAAGAGATGAACCGCTTCCAGGAGGAGACCAGCTACGAGAGCAGCGACTCGCTGAACCCGGAGAACATCCCCTCGGTGCTCGATGAGTTCGGCCTGCACTGCGCCCAGCGGGACATCAACAACATTCTCAAGCTGTTGTACAGCCGCGGGGTGGAGACCGTGCAGGCCCTGCGTGACATCGCCACGCCCCAGCGCCTGGAGATCATCCACAACACCTACCTCAAGGTGCTGGGCCGCACGCCGGTGAGCCTCGAGGTGGCCGCTACCCTGGCCGCACTCAAGGGCGCCGAAGGCCACCAGGAGGAGGTCAAGCGGATCAACTCCCAGATCGCCTACCGCGGTGCCTGGGACAGCATCCGCCAGGAGATCAGACAGACCCCCGACTGAGCCGCCACCGCCGGAACCATCCCTCCCGTAAAATACATTGAATTTTCAGATGCTCCACATAATCAACAAGATAGCTATATTATTTGACATCTGCGGCCCCTCTTTCTATAACCATAGATACAGTATAATTTCTTAGGGAATTAAATGGATGAGGAGGGTGAGCAATGCGGAATCCAGCCCGGAAATATGGCTGGCTCGCAACGGCGACACTGGTGCTGCTGGCACTGATGGTGGCCGGGGCGGCCCACGCCGCGGAGAGCAAGGAAATCCTGCAGGCGGTGAAAAGCGGAGTGCCGAACACCGGCAATAATCGGGTGGTGCTGGCCGAGATCACCGCAGGTGACTGGTGACCCTCCTGCCCCGATGCTGAGCAGGGACTGCTCGACACAATGGCCATCTACGGTGAGGACGAATTTCTCTGTTTTATGTACTACGATGATTTCGCGTCACCGTGGCACGACGTGAGAAGAGACTATTACCTGGTCTGGGGCTACCCCACCGTCACCTTCAACGGCCAGGACTATTCCCAGGTTGACGAGGATCCGGGCGAATACGTTGACATGTTCAGTGACAGAGTCGACGGATGGCTGGCCCAGCCGAGCCTGCTGAGGATGAGCGTCGACCTGGATATCGTCGGCGACACCGGTACCGTGAACGGACACATCGAGGCTTTGGACACAGTGCCTGATGCACTGATCTACGTGGCGATCTACGAGGAGCCGGGCCCGCGGCAACCCCACGTGGTGCACTGGTTCCCGGTGGACCGTGAACCGCTTACTGCCCTGAGCACCGGCCAGACCCAGGACGTCAGCGGCACTTTCACCGTGGACGCCAGCTGGATTGCCGGCGACCTGCACGCGGTGATGTTCGTGCAAAACGCCTACGCCAGTCACGGGCCAATGATCCTCACCGGCCTCGGCCCCCACGAAAGCAACGGATCCGGCATCAAAATCAACCAGGAAACCTGGTGGTTCACGTACGATTACGGGTTCATGAACTTCGCCGACTTCCCCTGTTACGGTGTCGAGAAATACGGGGTGAACCCGGCCGCCGGCGACATCGACGGCGACATGATTGACGAGATCATCACCGGCCCCGGGCCGGGCGACGTCTTCGGGCCCCACGTGCGGGGTTTCGAGTTTGACGGAACGCCGGTGGACGGGGTGAGCTTCTTCGCCTACGGCACACTGAAATTCGGGGCCAACGTGGCCTGCGGCGACATCGACGGCGACGGTTTCGACGAGATCATCACCGGCGCCGGTCCCGGTGCGGTGTTCGGGCCCCACGTGCGGGCCTGGGACTATGATGACAACGGTGCCGTCACCTCCAAGAGCGACGTGAGCTACTTTGCCTACGGCACGCCGAAATTCGGGGTCAACGTCACCTGCGGTGACATCGACGGTGACGGCATGGATGAGATCATCACCGGTGCTGGTCCCGGCGCGGTGTACGGTCCCCACGTGCGCGGCTGGAACTACGACGGGGCGAGCCTCTCGCCGATCAGCGGTGTCAGCTTCCTGGCCTACGGCACCAACAAGTTCGGCGTCAACGTGACCTGCGGCGACATGGACGGCGACGGCATGGATGAGATCATCACCGGCGCCGGTCCCGGCTCGGTGTTCGGGCCCCACGTCAGGGGCTGGAACGTGGACGGCGGCTCGGTGGCCGCCATCAGCGGTATCAGCTTCTTCGCCTTTGACGACACCGAGTGGGGGGTCAACGTGGGTGCCGGCGACCTTGACGGCGACGGTATCGCCGAAATCGTTGCCGGACGGGGAGAAGGCCCGGGCTTCAACTCGTCGGTGAAGGTCTTCAGCTTTGACGGCTCCACCACCACCGAGGCGGGGACCTACACGGCCTTCAGCGGCTCCACCACCCGCGGGGTCAATGTGGCCGTGGGTGAGTTCGGCGTGGATGCGAACTGATCAACGGGCGGTAAAACAGTGGGGACAGTCAGCGTCCAAAACGCCGGCTGTCCCCTTTTTCCTGGACATTTAACAGGTGAATTTCACCTTTTGTAGCTGAAACTCACCTCCGCCTCACCGCTGCGGGCGCCGTCGGTGGCCAGAACCTTGACCATCGGCTGTGCCGGACGGCCGATCACATCGAACGTATACTCGGAACCCGTCACATCTGCGCCCTCCCGCCGCCAGGTTTCCCCGCCATCCGGCGAGTAAAGCACGCTGTAGACCAGCTGGTCGCCGTCCGGGTCGGCACCGCTCCAGCGGATGGTCAGCCGGTCACCGGCCGGGTCCACCGTGGAGCCGGCTGCCGGTGAGGTGATGCTCACCGACGGTGCCGAAGCGCTGAGACGGATCTCGTTCACCTTGCCGTTCGGTCCGTGCAGTTCGATGGCCGCGGCAGCGGGATCGGTGGGCACGCGCCATACCGCCGAGATGACGCCCCGGGTGTATGAAGTGTCCGGCGGCCGCCACACCGCCTGGAAGGGATAGCGGGCCAACGTCTCCCCCGATCGGCCGGTGAGCACCACCGCCCAACCAGCTGAGACTCTTGGATCCTCGGGTGCCAGTGATGAAGCTTCCAGCAGGTCGGGCACACCCATGATGGTGTAGGCCGGCAGCAGTTCCCCGCCATACTCGAACAGTTGCCCATCCCCGCTGCGCCGGGCGCATATGGCGCGGACCACGAAGAGTTCCGGGTCAGGCTGTTTCTGGAAGATGTTGAGCAGATGCCAGTATGTCCCCTGGGTGATCCACTCACCGCCGACGGTCCCCATCAACTCCTTCTTGCTTCGCTGGATCGCCCGGTCCTTGATGTTGGCGCCGTGGGCCTGGAAGTCCTGCTCGGTATTGTGCCAGACCTTTCCATCAAACATCTGGCCCATCTGCACTTCGGACCAGAGGTGGTTGCTGGTGTGGATCACCTCGTGGGCCACGGTGGAGACCACGTTGTTCTCCCGCAGTATGATCAACTTTTGAGCCGGCGCAAAAGCCCCGGTGCCTTCGGACTCGATGTTGTTGAAATCGGCATTGTCCAGCACGATCAGGTTCTTGGACCCGCCGGTGAGCGCCGCTTCGGTGGAAAAGTGGTCGGTGAGGGCCGTCTCCAGGCGGTTGCCGCGGACGTTCTTCACCAGGTCCTGGTCGGAAAAGGTCAACCCCACTGCCCACTGGATCCACTCGTTGGCCGTCGAGTCGTTGAGATTCCGCACCTCCCGCGCGGCGCCCGCTGTGGCCACCAGGCTGCCGTTGGCGATGGGGTACCACTTATCGATCTCCTTCATGGAGTCGGCCGCCATTTTCTGGGCCGTGGCCCGCAGCGAGGCGTGACGAGCCGCACTGTACGGTTCGTTGAGAATCGTTGGCACGAATCGGAGGGTGGGGCCCGAGGTGTTCACCGCGGTGCCTGTGACAGTGGCTTTCAGACCGGTGGGCTCGCCGCTGTCACGAATCAGTTCACACTCGATCTCATAGGGTCCCGGCTGGATCTTGAAGGCCATACCGGTCTTGGGGATGCCCGAGTCGGCCATCAGTGAGGTGCCCCAGGGCTCCATCGGCCCGATGGGCCCGTCGAGGGCGATGACGTTGATCGACTCCGGCTCCTCCCAGAGCATCCGGCGGCCGCCGCCCTGGACCAGGGTGAACCGGTGGCGGACCTTGACCAGCTTGGTGCCGTTGGTTTCGCCCTTGAGCGCGATGCGGATGTAGTCCTCTTCCCTGGTGCCGAAGATCAGGGTTTTGCGGCCGGCCACCATCTTCAGTTCCGCCTCCCAGCGGCCCGGCCCCAGTTCGGTCAGCTGCTTGCCCGGTTTGTCCGTGAAATATGTGTCGTCCTGCCAAACCCCCTGGCAGGGCTCGAACGCGCCATCGGTGAGGATCGCGGTGGGCGGCGGGCTCTCCGGCGTGGGATTGTAAGACGGCGGGTTGAACGGCACAGGGTCCTCCCGCGGTATGGTGCCCGCCTCGTCAGACTGGGCCTCATACTGATCGAGCAGGCGGGTCAGGGTGCGGTTGACATACTCACCGATGTCCCCTTCCTCCACGCCGTTCTCCAGCGCGGTGCGCGACCGGCCGAGTTCCTTCTTTGCCTCCCGGGCCAGTTCGTCGGCCGAACCGTCGCCACGCCGGGCGGCGTCCTCGGCCCGATTGGCCAGTTCGCGACCCTTGCGGAATGACGACAGAGCATCGTCATAGTTCGTCTCTCCCCGTGGTTGGTAATAGGGATCGTCCTCGTCGATCTCCTGCTCGGCACAGGGACAGTCGGCCACGGTGAGCCGGTAGGTGATGTTGAAGTTCCCGGCCTTGAGCCCCTGGACGTTGCGCTTGACGTCATTGGGGCTGCCACCGGAGGTGATCACCACCTGCTCGTCACCGCCCTGGAACGAAATGATGAGCGGGGTGTGGTTTTTCAGCAGCAGTTCCACCGGATCCTCTGTGCCCTCGACCCAGAGGTGGGCATCGGTGGACTCGCCGCGGAACAGCTTTTCCCTGTCGATGGACCCGCCGATGCGGATCACGATGATGTCCACCACATCCGAAGTGGGGAACCCGGCTTCGGGCCTGCCGTAGATGGTGTGATCCCCCGGCTCCACCCCCTCGGGCAGCCGGAAGTGCAACACGCGCTTCGATGTGGACACCGGGGGGCCCAGTGGTTTGCCATTAATCAACACGGCATTCTGCGATTCGGGGGTGGGGAAATACCCGCAGACGCAGATGAACCGCTCGGTAAAGGACATCTCGGTGCAGTCGGTGATCCGCGGCTGTTCTTTCCAGTCCGAGTCGGCGGGGATGAACTCCATGCCTTCGTAGTAGTTGTCGAGCAGCAGGTCGCCGTATTTGTCCCGGTATTTAATGGTGATGCCGGAGGAGAGGACGTAGTCGTCGGGGATCTTCCAGCTGATCTTCGGCGTGAGTTCGAAGCCGTAGTCAGCGTAGGAGTATTCGTATTTGAGGCCCCAGTCCACCGGCTCCACCTCGTCGGCGACCTGGTCGCCGAACTGCCAATTGCCACCGGGGGGCGTCTTCTCCAGGTCCAGCGGGGTCATCTCGATGGTCTCGCCGGGAGACGCCTGGGGCGGGACACGCAGCACATCGTCGATGTCGGTGATCACTTCGGCCGGAGGCGCGGTAATCACCGACAAGGCTTTCTTGCGGAAGATGCGCAGGCCGGCGCGCATGATCTTCACATCGAGATCCTCCGGCACTTCGCCGTCGCCAAAGTCAAAACGGATGCGGATCGGAGTCTTCGTCTCCGGGCCGGAGACGGTGGCAGTGCCGCCGTCGATGCGGAGCTCCCAGCCCTCGGGCAGGTGTTTGGCGCTCAGTTTTTTGGCCAGTCCCTTGGCCATGTCGAGGATCACCTCGTCCACCGGGGTGCCGCCCTTGTGGTCATCCTCCTCGCCTTCCACTTCCACCAGCAGTTCACCCTGCCCCTCGAGGCCGGTGCGTGTCTCCACCACCACACCGCTGATACTGCCGCTCTCGTCGGCCCCCTGAAGGGCGGTGGCCGGGAACGCCAGCAGGATCGCCACGAGAATGATCGTGTTGAAGTATTTCATGCTCCGTCTCCCCGATCCGCCGTCCCGGGCGGATGTTTGATGGTCGTGAATGTACCGGCCGGCCGGTGCGATGGTGGCTCAGGGCAAAGATCAAGCGGCGGCTTCGATTTCGATTTCCACAACGATGTCCGGATGAAAGAGGCGCTGGACCCCGATCAGGGTCTGCGGCGGCCTGGTGCCCGCCTGAGCTATCCAGTTGGCATAGACATCGAAATTTTCGATATATGCGTCCATCTCGGTTGTGTAGACACGAAGCCCGACCACATTTGCCCGAGTCATTCCCGCCTTTTCAAGAACCGCATCAATGTTGGACAGTGCGCATTCCATCTGGCCGCGGATTTCATTAGGGGAAACGACCTTGAGTCCCATCTCCTCTCCGGCATCCGGGACAACAGACACCTGGCCGGAACACCGAAGGTGCCGCGTGGCGCCCTCCACCACCTCACCCTGGTCCAGACTGAATTGAAGACCCCATTCGACCGGATTGACCGATGTGCGTTTCATTTTGACTCCTGATTGTGTTCGATTACGTGTTCAGTGAAATGTGTTTACCGGTCGAACAGAAGCTGCCGGCAGATTCAGCCGATATATTTTGTAGGCTACTCATCCGATCCGACAAAACTTTTTTGTGTTCCGGGCAGGGAACCGTGCTGTGATGACCATGCAAACAATAGTAATATAGGTAGTTCTATGGATGATCAGCATCGAGACATGGAAGTGTGCATCACCGCCCCCCGACAGCCGGGGGGCAGTGACCATGGCAGGCCTGCTTGACTGCCGGGCATCCTTTCCCTATTCTTTCGCATTCTCGGAACTCGCTCTATAATCGCAACAGTGATTTGACCATATGCGGACGGCAAAACGATGAACTACACATCCATCGCCCACGTTATGGGCAAACTGATGGTGATCACCGGCGCCACCATGCTGCTGTCGGTGATCTGCTCCCTGTTCTATCCCGGGGAGGGTGATCTCTTTGCCCTGCTGCTTTCCGCGCTCATCGTCATGGCTGCGGGACTGCCTTTCTGGTGGTTTTTCCGCCACTACGACGAGTTGAATATCCGCGACGGGTTCTTCATCGCCGTTGCCGGCTGGACCCTGATCTCCTCGGTGTCGGCCCTGCCCTTCATGATCCACGGGTCGATCCCCTCCTTCACCGACGGCTTCTTCGAGATGATGTCGGGCTACACCACCACCGGGGCCACCATCCTCACCGACATCGAAGTGATGCCCCACGGGCTGCTGTTCTGGCGCAGCCAGACCCACCTGCTGGGCGGCATGGGTTTCTTGACCCTCACCATTATCTTTCTGCCCCACGGCATGGGCGGCCTGCGCATCTTCCGGGCCGAGTCGAGCCCGGGACAGGTGATCACCAAGGAGAAGTTCCTGCCCCGCAACCGGGACACCATGGTCTGGCTCTGGGGCATCTACCTCGGCCTCAACCTGCTGCAGACGCTGCTGATGTGCCTCGGCGGGATGAGCCTCTTCGACTCGCTGTGCCACGCCTTTGGCACGGTTTCCACCTCGGGGTACTCGACCTACAACGCCAGTGTGGGCCAATTCCAGAACGCCTATTTCGACTGGGTGATCATCATTTTCATGATCCTGGGCGGGACGACCTTCATGCTCTTTTATTACGGCCTGCAGGGCAACTGGCGGGAGATTCGAGTCAACACCGAGCTGCGCTGGTATGCCGGCTTCCTGCTCTTCTTCTGCCTCACCGTGGCGCTGCTGCTCTGGGTCAACGGCACCTACGAGGGCCCCTTCGACTCGCTGCGCTACGCCAGCTTCCAGGTGGTTTCACTGCTCACCACCACCGGCTTCACCACGGCTGATTACGAGTTGTGGCCCCAATCGGCCCAAATGTTCCTCTACGCCGTCTGCTTCATCGGCGCCTGCGCCGGGTCCACCACCAGCGGCATCAAGGTGGTGCACTACGTGCTGATCTGGAAGTTCATGGTGGCTTCGATCAAGAAGATCTTCTTCCAGCCCCTGGCGGTGACCAGCATCCGGCTCAACCAGCGCCCGGTGGAGCCGGCCATCGTCAACCTGGCCCTCTGCTACTTCATCGTCAACATCTTCCTGGTTCTGGGCGGGGGCTGTTTCATGGTGCTGGTGGACCACATGGACTACACCACCGCCATGAGCTCGGTGATCGCCACCCTGATGAACGTCGGGCCGGGATTCGGGGATGTGGGGCCATCGGAAAACTACGCCCAGATCTCCGCCGCTGGCAAGTGGTTCCTCTCCTGGCTGATGCTGGTGGGACGGCTGGAGATGTTCTCGGCGCTGGTGATCTTCTACCCCTCGTTCTGGCGGAAGTAAGGGGAATTTAAAAAGGGGACAGGTAACTAATTAAGCACATGAACGGTGTCATAACACCATAGAATGTGTGCTTAATTAGTTACCTGTCCCCTTTTTAAACTACAGAAACAGCCGCTGGAGTTCCTTCAGGCCCAGCGAGGTGCAGACGGCGATGGCCTGGTCACCGGGCTGGATGTGGGTGCTGCCCACCGCTGTCTGCCAGTCACCGTCCCGCCGCACGCCGCCGATGATGACCTTTTCCTTCATGATGTCCAGCTGAAAGAGCGGTTTGCGGGTGATAGGCGCGTCGGGCCCGGCCACGATCTCCACCACCTCGGCGTCCAGACCGTGAAGGTGGGCCACCGAGAGCAGCTTGCCGCGGCGGATGAACTTGAGGATCTCGTTGGCCGCCAGCACCTTCTTGTTCAGCGCGATATCGGCGCCCATGGTGGCGGCCAGCACCAGGTACTCCTCCTTGTTCACCAGGGCGATGGTCTTGTTGTGCCTGATGCTCGCCCCATTGCCCTTTTCCTGCAGCAGATGCTTGGCCAGCAGACAGCTCATGATGTTGGTCTCGTTGTCCCAGGTGGCGGTGATGATGGTGTCCATATCCAGAAGGCCGGCCTGGGTCAGGGTATTGGCATCAGAGCCGTCTCCGTGCAACACTTCGGCATACTGGAGCTTGGCGGAGAGTTCTTCTGCGCGCTTCTCGTCCTTTTCGATCAGCTTGACTTCGAATTCCGCGCCCAGCAGCTCGGCCACCCGGCAGCCCACCATACCGCCGCCGAGGATCATCACCCGGTGGTTCTGTTCCTGCTCCACGCCGGCCAGCTCCATCAGCTGGGGCAGGTGCTCCGCGGCCACCAGGATAAAGGCCTGGTCATGGGCCTGCAGCTCGAAATCGCCGTCGGGAATGATGGTGGTGATACCCCGGGCCACCGAGACGATACGGAAGGGGAACTCGTTGTACATGCCGGCGATCTCTTTCAACTGCCGGCCGACGATGGGCGACCCCTCCAGCACCCGGGTGGCCATCACCCGCATCTGGCCCTCGGCGATGTCCACCACCACATTGCCGGTGCGCAGCTTGATCAGCCGCAGGATCTCCTGGGCGGTGAGCTCCTCGGGGTGGATCACCATGTCGATCTTCATGTCCGGGGCGGTGATGATCGAGTCCTGCATCCCGAACTCCAGGGAGCGCACACGGGCGATCTTGGTGGGGATGCCCACCCGATCGGCGATCACCGACGACAGCATGTTCACCGCGTCGTTGTCGGTCACCGCGATCAGGTAGTCCATGGCCCGGGCGCCGGCCTCCTGCCAGCACTTGAAGCGCATGGCATCGCCCTGGATCAGCCGGGCGTCCACCTCCCCGTCGGCACGGCGCAGCAGAGCGGGATCCTGTTCCACGGCGGTGATGGCGTGGCCTTCATGGGCCAGGCGCTTGGTCAGGTAGTACCCCACCCCGCCCAGACCGAGGATCATGATGTTCTCGGATTTTCTGTCTTTCTTCCCAAACATGAATACACTCCGCACAACTGTCCCACTGTCGGGCAGAGGATAGGGAAAAACGGGCTCGGAATCAAGGTAATTCAACTGCCCCCCGGCCGAGAAAGGCCGGGGGGCAGGGTTGGAGGCTAGGGTGAGACGCCGGTCACCGTCACCGAGTCGGTGTCAGTGTCGCCGGAAAGGGCGTAGGGCGGCTGGTTGTAGGGGGCCGGCGTCACATCGGCACCGATGAGGGTGAAGACGTTGCTGCCCACCAGTGTGGCCAGGCCGGGGAGGTTCTGGTTCCAGAACTGGGTGAAAATCTCACCGGAGCCGAGGTTGGTCCAACCGGCACGCCAGTTGCCATAGGAATTACCGTTGGCCAGCACCATGTCGATGCGGCCGGCGGCCCGGCGGTTCTGACTGGTCAGGTTACTCAGCCGCGCCGTGAACTGGGTGACGAACGGCAGGGTGCCGCTGTCGGGCACGGCGTCGATCATCACGGCCACCGTGTCGGTGATCACCCCCGGGTCACAGGAGAAGGCGCTGAGGGTCACGTCATCGATGTTCCAGCCGCAATACTGCCAGGAGCCGTCGGTGGTCCCCATGGTCCAGCGGAGATAGACGGTGGCCTCACCGTCGGCATAGGCCGAGATGTCATACTCCTCGAGTACCCACGAACCGTCAGCGACTTCGACGGCATTCGACCAGAGGGTGTCCCAGGTGCTGCCGTTGGTGCTGATGCGCAGGTAAGCATGGTCATAGAGCGGCTGCTCCACACCGAGCCAGCGGCGGAAGCTGAGCAGCACGCCCTGCTGGGCCGAGCAGTCGATGGCCGGAGTGGTGAGGTGGGTTTCGCTGAGGTTGTTCTCGTAGTCGCCGGCAAGGTTGTAGCCGTAGACGTTGTTTCCGGTGTAGCCGCTGGTGGGGTCGGGGTTGCCGTGCTCGCCGCCGCCGCCAGTGGGCTGACCCCAGGCCCAGAGGCCCGCGGTGGTCCAACCCGGGTTGGTGTCCATATTGGCGGAGAAGAAGGTGGTCAACTCCCCCACCCCGGCGCTGTAGTAGAGGGCCGGAGCGCCGCTGGGGCTGTAGACCATGCCGGTCACATCACCCTCGGCACTGACATAGAACTCCGGCGTATCGGTGCAGCCGGGTGCGGGCAGGGTGGCGTCAAAGAGATCGCTGCCAGCCGGTACCAGGGCCGTGGTCAGCCAGGAACCGCCGTTGTAGCGGTAGTGCAGGGTGCCGCTGCCCGGGACATACGATTCGCCGGTGGCCGAGATCAGCACGCTGAAGGTGGTGGGGACATCCGGCGGGAGCAGAGCGGGTGCTCCGTCCGGCAGGAAAATCGAGATGTAACCCGGGTCCGGGTCCGTCGGAGCGGCGTCGTTGGTCAGCATCAGCTCGTCCACCACGATCCGGCCCTCGTTGGCTCCCCAGGAGGGGCCGCAGTCGAGACGCACCACCGCAATGTCGGTGAGGTCGAGACCCGAGCTGTTGTTCAGGAAATCGGTGAGGCGGATACGGACCACCTCCATCTCGTTGTGCCAGCCGCCAGAACGGTCGTACGGCTGCTCGAGGCCACCGCCGCTGGAAAAGCCGCCGCCATCGGTGCTGATGTTGATCGAGCTGCTGGTCCCGCTGCCGTCACGCAGGGTCACGCTGAAGTCGAGGTCTCCCATGACGGCCAGGGTGTTCGGGTGCCGGGTGCCCTGGGCACCACGGAAGGAGAGGTAGAGGTCGTCGCTGAAATCCTGCTCGGCGGATACGACGCTCCACTCGATGTAACGGTTGCTGCCGGCCCAGTCAAAGACCACACCGGCGCTGTCGTCGGTGGAGGAAGCCTGGGTGGCGCCGTTGAACGGGTCGGAGGTGGTCCAGGCGAAGTCAGAGTTGTTGTCATCCAGCCGGCCCTCGGTGAGGTTGGTCACGGTGTAGGTCACCGCTCCGCCGGAGCTGCTGGTGCTGGTGGAGGGCTGGGACTGGAAATCGTCGATGAAGAAGTTGCCGGTGTCACCGCCGTTGCGGTACTCGTGGGTCACCACAACGCAGGTATTGGAGGTGTCGACACCTATGGGGCTGAACTTCTCGTACTGGCGCCAGAGGAAGTCCCGGGCCGGGATGTTGCCGTTGACATAGTGCTTGATCAGGGGCAGGAAATAACCCAGCTGGATCTGGTGGGTCACCGTCTCGCCGATGGAGCAGGGGCCGGTGAACCAGGAGGTGCCCCCGTTGTCGTGGAACCAGCCGTGGCCGGTGCCCTGTACCACGGTGGACTGCCGGTAGCGGGTGGCCCGGTCGTGGAGGTGGAAGGTCTGGCAGAGGTCGCAGCTGGCCGAACCGTTGACATCGGAGTCACCGGCGGCGGTCCAGAGGTGGTAGTTCGCTCCGTGGGGGTCCGCATTGTTGGTCTTGAGGAAGTCGGTGGGCAGCATGCTGCTCAGCAGCACCACATCTTCGAGAGCGAACTGCAAGGGGGTGTAGCCGTCCACTATCCGGTCGTAGGCCCGGGTGATCCCCTCGCCGCCACGGCTGTGGCCGATCCAGGTGATGGCCGAGGAATCGATGTGCCCGTTGAGCACCCCGCCACCGATTGTGCCCTGGTTGGCAAGGATATAGTCGGTGTTGGTCAGGGTGGTGGTGGAGGCGGTCTCGATCCCCGGACCGGTGTTGTTCTGGTGGGACATCACGATGTAGCCATACGAGGCCAGGTGGTAGCCGATGTGGTCATACCAGATATATTGGTGGCCGTTGCCGTGGCTGATCACCACCAGGGGCAGCTGCCCCATGGAGGCGATGTCGGTGGGATAGTAGGTGTCCTGTCCCAGCCACGAGCCACCGCTGTAGGTGATCTCGGTCACGGCCAGCGGGCCGGACTGGGTGGTGTCGTGCACCGCGTAGAGCCCCGCCTCGTTGCCGAGACCGTCGATGTAGTCCACATCGTCCAGCATGCCGTTCTGGTTCATGTCCAGCACGATGTCGTACCCCACGCCGAGGCCGATGCCGGCATTGGCGTTGAGGGTGCTCGCAGCGGCAACCAGCCAGGTATTGGCCTGGATCGAGGCTCCGCTGAAGTTTACGGTGAGCGGGCCGCCGGCCACATCGGTCAAACCGGGGTTCGATGCCCACTGGGCGGCGTCCTGTGCATCAACGACAAAGATGTCTGCCGTATCCCCGACAATGCCCGGGAAACGGAAGGGGTCGATGGCCACGCGAACGGTGGAATTGACGTTGAACGCCTTGACGTATTCGAAGTACGGATACTGAGCCAGTAAATTGCCGGCCAGCTCGGTCTGCTGTTCCGCGGGCGGCACTGCGGCAAAGCCCGGCGCCACGGAAAGGGTCAGGAAGAAAACCGCGAGAGCGATTGCCGAATACGCCTGGTGGCCCCAACCGGTGGGCCGCTTCAGTTGAATGGTTACCTGCTTGAATATTGACACGGGAATACTCCTTCTGGTCGGTTCCAAGACGGCGGTTCACCGCTGCCCGCATTCCCGACTATGGTTCCGCTCAGGCAGGATGGATTCAAGGTTGATAATCGCTGCGCGGCTGAAGGCCAAGCTGGGTTTTTACGGGACGGCCGCCCTCTAACGGCAATGGGGATATTGGCACCCTGCTCATATATACGGAGCAAGAGTGACAAAAGAACTTCTGCGATAACCACCCCCCTATCCACCGGGTATGGTTGTGTATATAAGTATATAGATCATTTCCCGTTCTGTTGGCCAGTTTTTTATTTGTCGGGCATCTCTTTTCGATCAAAAATCGGTCCGAACAAAATAGATTGTGGAACAATGCTTGCCAACTATGGTCGGATTGCCTAATATATTTGGCAGGACGTTTTTCACGTCGAACCGGATTTGCTCCGGCACACCTGAAAACGACCACTGAATCCTCAGTCGTAACGTCACCCTGCGGAACCGTCCGCAATTCGAATCGATGATGAAAGGGTTATTACCATGAGAATCAGGATGCTTTTCAGCCTGATGGTCCTGCTCACCGCCTGCATCGCCGGTGCCTTTGCCGGCACGCCGGAAGTCCCATCCACACCCGCCGCGGTTGACGGCATACTGTTGGCCCAGCCGTTCACCCTCGATGAACCGTATGAGTTCGCCTGGCAGGCGGAACACCCCATGGTCTCTTCGGGCATGATCCTGGTCCTGGAGGTCAACCCCGACCTGGTGCTGCCGCGCCAGACTCTGGAGCCGGTGCTCTATGTGGGCAACAGCACGGCCGAACGGGTCAACAACGGCTACCCCTCGGGCAAGGTGGTGGCCATCGTGCCGGGCACCGTCAACCTCGCATCGGCACCCATCTGGTTCGGCGAACCCGCTCTTCCCGAGCAGGTCACGTCGGCGATGGTCGGCAGCCAGCTGACCATGGCCACGGAAGCCGGAATCAGGCCGTTCACGTCCGAGACCGCCGGCATGGCCCTGCAGGCGGGCGGCAACGAGTTCAAGGCCGCCAATTACGACGCCCTGCGCCGGCACGCCGCGGACCTGATCCTGCAGTACGCCGGCGGCGAGGAAGATCTGGCGGTGGGCATCCAGGCCCCCCACGTGAAGTAACGCCGCAACTCCGGTCGCATGCCTCGCAGCTACTCAACGGCTGCCCGTCCCGCGGCTCGACGCCGCCGGACGGGCAGCCGTTGCTCTGTACGCCCGGGGGGTGTGGATCTCACCGGTAAACCTGCTGCGGGGTTTCTGAAGGTTGGGGGCGGGGAGGTAACGGCAGGAGGGAACCGCTCCCCGGTCCGGCCCGAGGAGCGGACTGGCGGCTACTTCTCCTCGATGCTGACCCGGGCCCTGGCCTGGTCCAGGGACAACTGGCCCGCGCTGTACTGGCGCAGGTCGCGCATCTTTACCTTGAGCACCAGTTGTTCGGGGCCGTCCCCGTCAAAGCCGAAACCGTCGAGGAAGGCCTTGAGCAAGGTTTCCTGGCAGGCGTCCCGCGCCTCCTCCTCATCC
>CBESOE010000052.1:0-26078 GCA_965531145.1 uncultured bacterium
GTAGTGAGGGCCTTCACGGAAGTCAATTGTTCCCTGGCTTTTCCCGAGCCCAACACCGCCTGATGCCCGGGAACAATGGATCGATACTACATCCAGAAAGAGAACCCGATGAAGCAGATAAAGATGAGCGGAAATACGAAGCGGGACCAGCGGTCAATTCTTAACGCAGCGTCTCCGCGATCGCCATGAGCCAGGCTGGATGTGATGACCACTTCGAAAAACGCGGCGAAGACCAAAACCGTGCCAAGCATGATGAAGATATCCATCCGCGTCAAATAGGGCAATTTGGGTAACTGGTTTGCCAGAATAAAACGATGCGCGATCAAGGTCAGCATGGCACTCATCGACAAACTGATCTGGGTGCCGGCCATGGAGGGATTGATCCAGAATGCTGCCCAGGACATCATGACGATCAGTATCTGGGGCAAAATCATCTGCCAGAAATAGTAGTTGAAGTGGCGTTCGGCAGTGAAATTAAATGCGAAACCAGGGGTCTTGATGTCGTTTGAAATTTCGAAGGAATGCGCCTCTCCCGCAAATTTGAGAATTTCCCAATCCGCCAGCGACAGTCTTTCAGCCACGACCGCTCCGAGGAACTGCTCTGAGTCGGCCTCCGGACCAACAAAGATATCAGGCACAAAGGCCACCTCGTCGAAGCCGTAAGTAGACGAAATAAACTGGATACTGAAGTTGTGCGTGTCGCGTGGAAAATCATGAAGGTGGATTGGCTGTGAGATGGCGCCAATGTATCGCTGGTGATAAGTGACCTCTCCGGTTGGTTTCACCTCAACTTCTTCGGGCAATGACTTTCTCATTAACCCCTGCTGATTCGCCAGCAACAGCCTGGGATTCCACACTTCATCCAAAGGCATGATTTTTGTCACTGTATCGGAGTGTGCTAATCGCTCATCAGTCCACCGCAGTTGCACAAACATACTCACAGAGAAGCTTTGATCCTGGGCATCGATCTGGCTGATGTCCATGATGTAGAAGAGGAAGGATACCTGGACGGGTTCACTGTTCTGGTGCGACCGCCCGTCCACAGCAGGTTCTGCCGAGTCCGAAGCAAAGCTCAGCCCCGCCGTCCCCAGCATAACCCACAGAGCCACGAGTATTCGGATCCTCATCATAACGCTCACCCTCACAGCAGTTGATTCAAACTGGCCATGGCGACACAGCAAGGAGAACCGGCAGACAATTCTGATCCAGGTTCACCTCCCCCAGGATTCTGTTCGTCCTCTATCTGGACGGTGGTGGACTGCTTAGACTGTGGCTAGAAAATCAATCGCGCACGGATTCCGTATACCCAACTCTGGTCAACGTCAGGATTCTTCGCCGGGTCCATGATCAGCTGAATGTCCGGTGTGATCTGGAAGTACTCCGTAATCTGAAAGCGGGAGAAGAGCTCGATGGCTGATTGATCCCTGAGGCCCGGGCCAAAGGTATCTTCGTTGGGTTCGCCCCAGTTCACGCCCAATCCGATCAAGCTCTTGCCGTCGTCCAGTTGATACCCGACACCGCTGCTGACCGTCTTCTGCAAGAGGCTGCCACCGTCGCTGGCATAGCCCCCGCGCAGGAAGGGCAGCCATTTGTTCTCGCCGAAGCTATGCGACCAGGAGAAATTCAGGCCCCAGCCGCTCGAGACTCCGGCAACTTCGCGCTCGTCCGCATGCCAATACGTCAGATGCGTGTTGTCGAGATAGAAGCGCTCGTGGGAAGTCGTCCAGCCCAACTCGAGGGACTTGAAAAATTCGTGCTCGCCGAAGGTGTCGAATCCGTTGAAGGGATCCGTGGAGTCCGCATTGCTGTCGGCCAGACCGCCGATAATATAGAGGTTGTCGGTGAGCATGGCGTTGACGTTGATCCCGAGGGCACCGTCGTCCGGCACCGGAATGGAAGCACTTCCCGTGGCCAGCGCGAAATTGTAGAAACCGGTCCAGGGGGGTGCGAGGATGAAGAGGTCGACCCAGTCCGTCGAATCGAGAAAACCTGCGAGGATCTCCACGCGCCCTTGATTCAGATCCTGTTTCCAATACAGGTTGGTCAGCCTGCCCCCGATGTCACTGAGAACCGGCAAGACCAGGCCGACGTACCCCACCTCACCGGCGATACCGCTGACAGGGATGTCGGTATATTTGTGCCGGTGCTCCACCTTCAAGACGAAGGTGCCGGTATTGCCCGATTCGCGTCCGACCATATCCCAGGAAGAGAAAAATCGGACGGCCCCGCCCGCACCAAGGTCTTCCTCTCCCAGAGTCTTGCTTGCGCCCAGGACACCTGCGGTGTAATCCAGAGTGAAGGAAAACCCATGTTTCTCACGCAGGCGATCTTTCCACTCGAGATATCGGTCCGGCCGGCTATGGCCGAGAAGCGCTTCCCCGCCCTTCCAATCATCTTCCAGCTGATTCGGAGCCGAGCTGGGGCCGCCAAACTTCGGGTAGGCCGGGGATTCGTCATCCTCTTCAGCCATTCCCGGTTGAACCGACAAAGCCAGCATCAGCACAACCAGGACAAAGCAATATGGTCGTTTCCACTCTACGTTCATATTCATATCATCCATATCGGGCGGGCCGTGCGGCGGGAACTGCCCCTGCGCAAAAGCCTCGCTGAGTCCAGGCCGGACGAGCAGCAGCCAGCCGAGAAGGGCTGCTACTCGTCCGGAAGCTGCCAGCTTAAATGTGCCCCACGAACGGCCGACGAACACAGCCAGAGTAAATCCATTTTGTCAGCGTCGTGTAGTCCCACACCGGCATGCGCACGGCGTTCGAGACGGCAACAGCATGCGGGGAAAGCTCGGTGCACTCGAGCAGAATCGCTCCGATGTCTTTATTTTCCTTCAACATCTGCTTCGCAACCGCGACGATTTCCCCCTCGACCTTCTGCGGATTATATCTCCCGGTGTTGGCCATAATCGCACCCGAGAACTCCGCACCGTTCTCGCACCCCATGACCACGATGCGATTCGCTTTGTCTTCAAGGCTCAAACCACAGTTCTCGATTGCCTGGACTTTCTTGAGGGTTGGCCCGTTGGCAGTAATCACGCCGACCTTCTTGTTGCTCGGCATCGAATGCACCATCATCGGCAGCATCATCAGACTGGACGAGAAGAAGGGCACGTTAATGCGGGCCTTCACGACGTTCTGGTAGCTGCCAAAAAAGCCGCAGTTTCCCATGATTGCCTTGACGCCCTGCAGTTCGAGCCATTGGGCGGCCTCGACGATGCCGTCGGTGAAATCCTGGGCGGGCGGATTCGCCATGACGTCAAAGGCGTTGTCTGCATTCATCCGGCGATAGAGCATCGGGAAATCAAACGTGGTCGCATTGCTCATGTTACCCGGTATCATCGCCAGATTGACGTGCATTTGAACCAGGCCGATGGTCACACCGAAGATATTGCGCCCATCCCACCCGGTCACTTCAGCATCGTTATAGCCGCTCTGCTCCGTGTAGATGTCGGAGTCTTGCGTACCCGGCTTGAGGGTTTTCCAGTCCGGCATGGGAATTACCAGATCCTGGGCCATGACCTTGGATGCCCCGGCAATCACGGCCGCTCCGACCACCGCTGCTCCAGCCGACTTTCCCAGGAACTCACGCCGGTTGACAACTCGAGGACTCGCATCCTCTTGACTCGACAAATCCTGGTTTCTTTCTTCTTCCTTCATCGGTCCTTCTCCTTTTTCTTCAGTTCAACCCTGCTCCAGACATTCTGCCGACAACACTGGCAGGTGCAGTTCATAGAGCGTGTTAAGCACACCGGCGAGAGCCGTCTGATCGGCCAGACGTCCCACCAGGATGGACTCTATTCCTCCATCGGGGCACTGCAACTCTGTGATATTCATGGCCTCCAGTCGCCTGGACCACTTGGCCTCAAGGCGCCCCTCGACGCGAATCCGGTAGATTGCCGGTCCCTTCATCGACGGTGGAATCTCGACCGGTATCTTGGCCATCTGTCTATCCTTCCGTTCATGTGAGTCTTGAGAGCGCCATCTGATTTACCTTCAATGGCCACAAATATAGAGTCTTCCCGGGAATCGCACATGAGCACAATTACCCAATTGACTACCCATACTGAGAGAGGGATCAGGGTGCAGGATGAAGGATTCCCAGCCCCGTGGCCTTCGCTACCGCCCCGCCGCGGCTGTGGACGCCGAGCTTGTCGTAGATATTTTCCGTGTGACGTCTGACGGTTTTGACGGAGATGAAGAGCTGGGCGGCGATTTCCCTGGCGGTCAGTGGGCTGGAGAGCAGGGCAAGAACCTCCTGCTCGCGCGCGGTGAGGGGATCGAGCAGGCCCGGTGAAATGGGAGCACGTGTCACAGCAGGTGTGTCCGTGTTGGCGGGTGTGCCTGATGATGAGGTGGGGCTGCGGAAGGCGGCCTGGATCCTGCCGACGTAGAGCAGGGCCTCCTTGTTGAGCTTCAGACGATTCAGCATGGGTGACATCTCGGGCCCCAGGTCAACGAAGAGGCGGACAATTCCGCACGGAAGAGCCAATTTGACCGCCTGTTCCAGGCAGACTTCGGCACGGGATGCTTTGTCCTGGGCCTGGTACACGAGAGCCTGCACCGCCAGCGTTTCGATCAGGAAACGGGTGTTGTGAATCCTGGCAAAGTACGACTTGAGTTCGGTCAGCTGTTTGGCAGCTTTTTTCAGGGTAGTGGGTGTGCGCTGCTGAAGCAGAATCCTGGCAGCCAATAGTTCGTCATTCGAGGAAACGTCACCCCTCGGCATGGGGGACGGCTCAAAGGTGGCCAGCCAGCTCTCGGCATCCGCCAATCGTCCTTGTCGCAGGGCCAGTTCGGCCTGGAACGCCTTTACCATGGAGAGTGAAAAGGAATTTGAGTCATCCAGCAGATGGGCAATCATGTTGTCGAGAAGGCTGGAGGCGCGATCCGGTTGACCGAGTGCTTCACAGGTCAGGGACAGGAAGTATGTCGCTCTGATCAGGAATCGATTTGTGGCCCTGTATCCTGGTTTGATAACCGCCGAGAGAACCTTCCGGGCCTGTTCCAGTTCGCCCATGGAATACAGGGCCTTGCCCATATGATAGTGCCCGTTATAGACGGTAACCGGTAGCGACTCCTTTTCTCCCAGCCTGATCATCGCGGCACCGGCTTCACGCAGGCCTTCCAGATCACCGGCCATCCACAAGACGAACCCTAGAGCTTCCAACAGTCTGACCCGGTAAGAGGGGTGAGCATGACGGTCATTCTCGAGGGCGTCATAAATGTACTGGATGCCCTCGGACTCACGCCCCACCATTTGCAGGGAGACGCTTACCATCACCTGGGCATAGCCCCGTTCGATATCAGAGCTGAAGGGCAATCGTTCTACGGCCGATTCGGCGTATGCCAGAGCAGCGGCACCGTCCGCGGCAGCATAGCTGCGCCAACTCATAAAAATATCCAGTTGGCCGAACACGGGCGCTAACTCGTCAGAACAGGGCTGATTCTCAAGCAATTCTTCGGTGCGTTCCACAAGCACCCATATCTTGGTATGTCGCTGTCGAATAATTTCGATCCAGGCTTTGATCATCAGGAGTTTCGGATCCGTGTTTACAACGTCTGCCGGCAGGAAACGCATCAGGGCATCGAGGCGCAGCCACCGCTCTTCCTGGTAAAACCTGCGATAGTGCCGAAGGATCAATGCACTCATCGCCTGTGCATCTCCGGCCTTCACCAGGTGGTGCGCGGCCTCCTCCAGAAACTCCTTGCCCTCAAGCCACGCAGCAGCACGGGTGTGCAGTTCGGCGATCTCCTCGGCACTGAGCCGATCCTCCAACTGCTGAAGCAGGAGATCCTGAAACAGGTGGTGGAAGCGAAACCACTGGCGTTGGCCGTCCAAGGCAATGCACAACAAACCGGACCGCTCCAGCAGGGCCATAAAAGCCTCTTCGTCCAGATCGCTATCAGTGTGACCTTCTTCCGTGCCGCACACGACCGCACAGAGCGGGGCACAGAAACGATCCAGAATCGCGATTCTGCAGAGCCGGTCACGGATGATCGGTTCCTCATGCTCCATAACCTCAGCGATGAGGTAGTCCTGCACCTGGCGAATGTCCCCACCGAAACTCAGCAGAAACTCGTTGATGTCCTCGTGGTAGCGCATGGCCAGCGCCGCCAGACGCAAACCCACGACCCAGCCCTCGGTGCTCTTGTGAACATGGGCCAGAGCGTCGCTGCTCAACCGCTGCCCCGCAGCCTGCTCCAGCAGGGCCGTGGAATCGGCGAGGGAAAACTCCAGATCGTCCAGGCGCACTTCGGCCATCTGTCCTTTGGCCCGCAAAGAGGACAATGGCAACGACGGATTGCGTCGCGTGCTGATTACGAGATGGAGCGACCGCGGCGGATGTTTGAGCAGGGCATCGAGCAACTCATGCACCGCTGACGATCCCAGGCAGTGGTAGTCATCCAATACGAGAACGAACGGGGTATCCACCGCTGCCAGATCATTGGTCAGATATCCGGCAAGGGTTTCAACAGGGAGGGGTTCCAGATCCTCCAGCATGGCCTGTATCTCAGTACAGGCGTCGGGAAACATTTCCTGCACTGCCGTAACGAAATACTGCAGGAAAACACGCGGGTCGCCGGCATCCTCATCCAGAGACACCCAGGCCGAGGGAATGTCCAACGCCTCCAGCCAATGGGCCACAGCCGTACTCTTGCCATAGCCTGCCGGAGCCGCCACCAACGTCAACGGCAACTCTAAAGCTGCATCGAGTTGTTTATGCAAATTTGGGCGACAGACAATATCCGACACGACCTGGGGACGATACAGTTTTGTCCTGATAATGTTCAGCATAATAGTAGTTAGGATAGGGAATAGCTTCTCCTCGATCAAGCGTCCCGAGGAGAAAAAGAAGTGCAGTGAGGACTATTACCGCGACGTCACATCAGAACCGGCAGTCCATTGATCACCTGCTCCTCGCAGACCACCTGCCGCTCTTTCAGGCACTTGATGATGAAATCGAAGGGTTCCTTGTGTCGCCCGATGAACTCGGGGGGAGCGATCCCCGGTTCATTGTAGAGCCCCTCGGTGAGCATCCGTACCGTGGCGGTGGCGGTGTAGCCGGTGGTGCGGGCCATGGAGTGGGTGCCGGTCCGCGGATCGTAGCGATCCAGCATACGGAAGGTGTAGCCAACCTCCCGGCCATCCTGCCGGCCCTGCACTTCGACCCGCAGAACGGTGATGTCCACTTCCCCCTGTTCCAGTTTCCACCTGGGGAAGAGCAGCGCGGCGGTGAGATCGATGGGGCGGATAGTGGATCCCTTGACCGTGATCTCCTCTTCGTCGAAGAAACCGGTCTCCCTGAGCATGGCCATCTTTTCGATGTGGCCAGGGTAGCGCAGGGTCTTTTCCTTCATGTTGGGACAGGAGATGGTCAGGGCCAGGCTGCGCAGCCCATCTGTGTTGAACGCTTCGAGGGTTCCAAGACCGGGGAAATCGATCAGTTCGGGATCGGAGAGGGCGGGCCGGGTCACTATCTTGCCGTGCTCCACGTAGCGCGCCGGCCGGGTGTATTCGGCGATGACATCGATGGGCGAAAAACCCGCTTTGTATTCGAATGGCCACTGCCGCACCTCGGGCAGCCCGCCGACGTAAATCAGAACGTTATCGAGACTCTCCAGTTCTTTTGCCACCCGTCCCACCAGCATGTTGCTCAGCCCGGGGGCCACGCCGCAGTCGACGATGGCCGTCACCCCGACCGCGAGAGCCTTGTCGTTCAGTGCGAACGGGTCCTCGGCAAAGAACGAGATATCCACCACGTTCCGGCCTGCCTCGATGATCGCCTCCAGGGTGGCGTAGCCCATGAAGCCGGGTACAGCGCTGAGCACCAGGTCATAACCGGCCACCAGCTCGGTGACATTTGCCGGAACGGAGAGGTCCGTCGGGACCGTTGTGATGTTCGATTGCTTCTCCCGTAGCTGCCCCAGCGCCATCTCGTTGATATCGGCCACCGTGACGGCGAACCGTTCGTCCGATGCGAGATCCAGGGCCATGGGGCCGCCAACAAGGCCGCCGCCGAGAACGATAATTTTTTGCTGTGCCATGATCCGTCTTCCTTTCGCAGCCGGCTGTACATGACGTACGGCGGATGCGTCGAGCTTCCATTCATAATTCAGTTATCAGTGGTAAGACAGGGTGGGGCTCAGAAGCCGCTGAAGCGATTCTTGTGGGAGATCACGCTGGTGAGCAAAGCATTCATGATGGTGGATATTTTAGCACCATCCGCTTTATGCCTGTCAATTGCAAATATTTGCGGGAGATTCGACCGACGAACCATGGGACAGCGAAAGGCCGAAAGAAGATATTTGCCGCTATCCCTCTCTCCTGATAGAATTACTGGCTCTATTTAGATGATTATCGCTGAATTACCCGTTTTCGGGATCAGAATCCGCTCCGGACCCCGATCCGGATCGGAATCACCACCACTGGGAGGCAAAGAAATACTGTGAGCGATGCAATCAAGGGACTGAAGCCCGAACCGGTCTGGAGATACCTCTATGAACTGAACCAGATCCCCCGCGGATCGAAAAACGAAGCCGCGGCCCAGGCGTGGCTGGTAAGCGTGGCGGAAAAGCTCGGGATGGATCACGAGCAGGACGAGGCGGGCAACGTGCTGATCCGTAAGCCGGCCACTGCTGGTCGCGAAAACGCACCCACGGTTGTGCTGCAGGGCCACACCGACATGGTCTGCGAAAAGAACGCCGACACCGTGCACGACTTCGTCAACGACCCGATCACCATGCTCCGCGACGGTGACTGGATCACCGCCGACGGCACCACCCTCGGCGCCGACAACGGCATCGGTGTGGCCGCGGCCCTGGCCGTGCTGGAAGACAAGGACGTGGTCCACGGCCCGCTGGAGATGCTCTTCACCGTGGACGAGGAAACCGGCCTCACCGGCGCCAACGAGTTGCAGCCCGGCTGGCTCAAGGGCAAAGTGATGCTGAACATGGACTCCGAAGAGGACGGCACCCTCTACGTCGGCTGCGCCGGCGGTGTGGACACCATCGTCACCTTCAAGGCAGACCGCGACGCGGCCCCCACAGGCATGAGCGCCGTTGAACTGAAGGTCAGCGGTCTGAAGGGTGGACACTCGGGCCTCGACATCCACGAAGGCCGGGGCAACGCGCTGAAGATGATGACCCGCTTCCTCCGCTCCTCAGCAGCAGCCGAGCTGGGTCTGAAGCTGGTCTCCTGGAACGGCGGCAACCTGCGCAACGCCATCCCCCGGGAATCGGTGTCCACGGTGCTGGTGCCCCAGGGCAAGGAAGCCGACCTGGCCAAGGCGGTGGCCGACCAGGAAGCGACCTACAAGGACGAAATCGGCGACCTGGAAACGGCACTGAGCTTTGCGGCCAACACCGGCGTGGCGGCCGAAGGCCTGCCGGCGCCGCTCACCGATGACGCCGCCAACCGGCTGACCAGCATGATCCAGGTGCTGCCCCACGGCGTGGTGAGCATGAGCCGGGCCATCCCCGGTCTGGTGGAGACCTCCACCAACGTGGCGTCGATCAAGGAGGACGGCGACACCTTCACCATCAGCACCAGCCAGCGCAGTTCGGCTGCCAGTCAGAAATTGTATGTTTCCGACCTCGTGCTTGACGGCGCCCGTCTCAGCGGCGCCGACGCCACCCAGGGCGACGGCTACCCCGGCTGGAACCCTGACATGAGCTCAACGGTGCTGGCCAAGCTGAGCGAGACCCACGAAGAGCTGTTCGGCAAAAAGCCCGAGATCAAGGCGATCCATGCCGGCCTGGAATGCGGCATCATCGGCGAGAAGTTCCCGGGGATGGACATGATCTCCTTCGGTCCCACCATCACCGGGGCCCACTCCCCTGACGAACGGATCAAGATCGACACGGTGGAGAATTTCTGGAAGCTGGCCTGCGGCGTCCTGGACAAGCTCTCCACGTAAGCGTTACACCACCCCGGCGCCGCCTGACAGTCCGCGGCGCCGGGTTTTTTTCGGAGGACAGACCGGTGAAGAGAACAGCCATCCTGGTCATACTGCTGGCCCTGATCATTACCGTCCCGCTTCAGGCGAAAAAGAAAGACATTGAACCGGCTCCGGAAGAGGAGGGCCTGCTGGCTGCCGGAACCTTCGATGGTCTGTCCCTGCGCGGCATCGGACCGGCCCTCACCTCGGGCCGCATCTCCGATATCGTCGTCCACCCCGAGAACAAGGCCACCTGGTATGTGGCCACCGCCTCGGGCGGCGTCTGGAAGACGGTCAACGCCGGGGCCACCTGGACCCCGCTCTTTGACGGGGAAGGATCCTATTCCATCGGCTGCATCACCCTCGACCCCAACAATCCCTGCACCATCTGGGTGGGCAGCGGTGAGAACAACAGCCAGCGCAGCGTCTCCTACGGCGACGGGGTCTACAAGTCGAACGACTGCGGGGCCAGCTGGACAAAAGTGGGGCTGGAGAACTCGGAGCACATCGGCCGCATCATGGTGGACCCGCGGGATTCCGACGTGGTGTTTGTGGCGGCCCAGGGCCCGCTCTGGGCATCGGGCGGCGACCGCGGTCTGTACAAGACCGTCGACGGCGGCGAGACCTGGGAGCTGTCGCTGGAGATCAGCGAGGACACCGGGGTCAACGACGTGGTCTTCGACCCGCGCAACCCCGACGTGATGTATGCCTCGTCCTACCAGCGCCGGCGCCACACCTGGGCCCTGATCAACGGCGGACCGGAGTCGGCGATCCACAAGAGCGTGGATGGCGGTGAGAACTGGACCAAACTGGAGTCGGGGCTGCCCTCCGGCGACATGGGCCGCATCGGGCTGGCCGTGGCCCCGGCCGATCCCGACGTGATCTACGCGGTCATCGAGGCCGCCGGTGAAGACGGCGGGTTCTACCGCAGCACCAATGCCGGCGCCTCCTGGGACAAACGCTGCGACTACGTCTCGGGCAGCGCCCAGTATTACAATGAGCTCATCCCCGACCCGAACAACGTTGACCGCGTCTACTCGGTGGACACCTGGATGCAGGTGACCGACGACGGCGGCGCTTCGTTCTCGGGCATGGACGGCTACCGCAAGCACGTGGATGACCACGCCATGTGGGTCGACCCCTGCAACAGCGACCACCTGATCAACGGCAATGACGGCGGGGTCTACGAGAGCTGGGACCGCGGCGGCAACTGGCGCTTCATGGCCAACCTGCCGGTAACCCAGTTCTACAAGGCCACCCCGGACAACGACTTCCCCTTCTACAATGTCTACGGCGGCACCCAGGACAACGCCACCCTCGGTCTGCCGGCCCGCAACACCAGCAGCAACGGCATCACCAACGCTGACTGCTATGTCACCGTCTTCGGTGACGGCTTCAAGACCCAGGTGGACCCGACCAATGCCGACATCGTCTACTCCCAGTGGCAGTACGGCGGTCTGGTGCGCTACGACCGCAAGAGCGGCGAGGTCATCGACATCCAGCCCCAGCCGGCCATCGGTGAAAATCCGCTGCGCTGGAACTGGAGCTCGCCGCTGATCATCAGCCCCCACGACCACACCCGGCTCTACTACGCCGCCCAGCGGATCTTCCGCAGCGACGACCGGGGGGATAACTGGACACCGGCGAGCCCGGATCTCAGCCGCCAGATCGACCGCAACACGCTGCCGATCATGGGCAAGGTCTGGAGTATCGACGCGGTGGCCAAGAACGACTCCACTTCCAACTACGGCAACATCGTCAGCCTGGCCGAATCACCGCTGGTGGAGGGCCTGCTCTACGCCGGCACCGACGAGGGCCTGATCCAGGTCAGCGAAGACGGCGGCGAGAACTGGCGCAAGGTCGAAAGCTTCACCAGCGTGCCGGACCTGTCCTACGTCACCGGCATCACTCCATCGCTGCACGAGGCCGACATGGTCTACGCCACCCTGGACAACCACAAGCAGGGCGATTTCAAACCCTACGTGATCAAAAGTACTGATCGCGGGGCCAGTTGGAGTTCGGTGGCCGGCGACCTGCCCGAGCGGGGCCAGGCCCACATGCTGGTGGAGGACCACGTCAAGCCGAACCTGCTCTTTGTCGGCACCGAGTTCGGCCTCTACTTCACCATCGACGGCGGCAGCAAGTGGATCAAACTCTCGGGCGGCATGCCTACGATTGCCATTCGCGACGTGGAGATCCAGCGCCGGGAGAACGACCTGGTGCTGGGCACCTTTGGCCGTGGATTCTACATCCTCGATGACTACTCGCCGCTGCGCGAGGTGACCGAAGAACTGCTGGAGACCGACGGCCACGTCTTCCCGGTGAAGAAGGCCTGGGTCTTCATGGAGGAAGCGCGGCTGGGCCTGCGCGGCAAGGCATTCCAGGGCGACGACTATTTCACCGCGCCCAACCCGCCATTTGGCGCCACCTTCACCTACTATCTCAAGGAAGCGCCGAAAACGCTGAAGGAACAGCGGCAGGAGGCGGAGAAGAAAGCCGAGGAAGACGGGCAGCCGGTGAGCTACCCCGCCTGGGACGACATGCGGGCCGAAGACCGGGAGGAAGACCCGGTGGTGGTGGTGACCATTACCGACATTGACGGCAACGTGGTGCGCCGCTTCACCACCGCGGCGGGTAAGGGCATCCAGCGGGTGACCTGGGACCTGCGCTACCCGGCGTTCAACCCGACCTCCCTCGAACCGCAGGGGTCAGGAAGCCCCTGGGACAACCCGCCGGATGGCCCGCTGGCCGCACCCGGTGACTACACCGTGTCCATGGCCCTGCTGGTCAACGACCAACTGACGTCCATCGGCGAACCGCTGAGCTTCACCAGCGAGTCGCTGAACCTGGCCACCCTGCCCGCCGAAGACCGGCAGGCTGTAATCGCCTTCCAGCAGAAGACCGGCCGTCTGCAGCGGGCGGTGCTCGGTTCGGTGCGCGCCCTGGGCGAAGCACGGGACCGCCTGGCCCATGTCAAACTGGCGGTGATGGACACCCCGGGTGCTGACCCCGCACTCCGTGACCGGGCTCGGGAACTGGAGTTGCAGCTGGATGCCATCCGGGTCGAACTCAGCGGAGATCGGACGGTGGCCTCGCGCAACGAGCCCACCCCGCCTTCGATCACCGGACGGGTCTACAATGCCATGGGCGGCTGGTCCTCCAGCACGGCGCCCACCGGCACGCACCTGGAGAACTACCGGGTCGCAGCTGAGCTGTTCCAGCCGGTGCTGGCCGATCTGCGGCAGCTGATCGAGGTGGACCTGGCCACCCTGGAGTCCGAACTGGAGGCCGCCGGCGGTCCCTGGACCCCGGGGCGTGTCCCCACCTGGTCACCGGAATAGAATTAACTGTCATTGCGAGGAGCAGGCGCAGCCTGCGAAAGCAGCAATCTCTTCTGGATCAGAATACAAAGGGCGGACGCCGACCACGGCGTCCGCCCTTTTTCTGTACCAAGCAGTGCATGCAAAAAATTGGGGTCAGGTACTTTTCATTTTCATTCGCCTGTTCCAGTGGGACAGCCCGCTACACGATATCGCTAAATAGCAGGATGAAAATGAAAAGTACCTGACCCCATATACGCGGCAAGCTAAGGCCACGATGAATATGAATAGTGCCAGGCACCATTCATATTGACCGTTATGAGCGAACAGCAAAAGGCCTCCGCAACCGCCCCCGGGAAGGGAACGGATTCGGAGGCCTTGTATGGACATCATTACCCCGATGCCTTCAGACGGTCTCCCTCCTCAGGGCATGACTCCGGTCACCGTGCAAGCGGTTGTTGCCCGGTCGCCTGAGGTTACGGCGGGCGGCGTATTGTACGGCGCGGGCGAAACGTCGATGGCGGTCATCGTGAGCTGGTTATCACCAACGAGCGAATTGAGCGCCGGGATCGACTGGACCCAATTGGTTGCGAACATCTGCCCCGGGCTGATCACCGTGAATCCGCGCCGCCATGACTCGACCGAGTAGCCACTTGCGGTGACCAGGTCGATGCGACCGGCCATTACGCGGTACTCGGAGGTCAGATTCGACATGGTCACGCCTATCTGCAAATCGAATGGCAGCGCGGCTGAGCCGGGAGTGCAGGTCAGTGCGCAGGAGACGGTGGGTGGACCGCTGCCGCGGTAGACATTGCCGTTGAAGCCGGTGCCGGCGTACAGATCGCCGTTCGACGCCGTGAGCAGGACATTGACGTGCGTGGCATACACGAGATCCGATGTCGGTTCCCAGGTGGCCCCGTCATCGGCCGTGCGAAAAACATCGCCCAGTGGCCCGGTCGAGGCATAAAGCAGCCCGTCGTTGTGCTGATGAAGGTCGATGATGAACTCGGCACCGTCGAAACAGGTCACCAGTTCCCAGGTCAGGCCCAGGTCGGCCGAACGATAGAGGCAACCGTCATGCCCGGTGCCGGCCCAGATCGTTCCGCCGCCATCCTGGAACAGCGTGTAGACATCCTCGGCGCCGGCAAGATCACCGGTGACCGCCCAGCTCAACCCGCCGTCAGTGGAAGCGAACACGTCACCGTCCGGTGAAGTCCCGGCATAGACCGTGCCGTCAGCCGCCTCGAGTATGGTCTGGACGCCCTCAGCCCCCGCGAGATCCCCGGACACTATCCAGTTCGCACCACCGTCCACGGTCCAGAACACATCACCGGCCGGGCTCGTCCCGGCCAGCATCGCTCCCCCACTCAACTCCGTCAAAGCGAATACCACATCCGCGCCGACCAGCTCGGCGGTGTCCGTCCAGACGAGACCGCCATCGATTGTGCGGAAAACGCGGCCGAGCACCGATCCGTCGGGTCCCTTTGTCCCGGCGTAGATCGCACCGTCGGATCCCGCGAGCAGGGCATAGGCCTGGCTGGCATCGGCAAGGTTGGCCGTGTTGGTCCAGCTGGCACCGAAGTCGTCACTGCGGTAAACGTTGCCGGTGGGACCGGAGCCGGCAAACAGACTGCCGCCAGACTCGGCCAGTGCATACACTCGCAGCGCTCCGGCGAGGTCACCCGTGTTTTCCCAGGTCCAGCTGTCGCGGTCCGTGGCCGCAGCCGACACCGTGGCACCACACATGACTACGATCATCAGGAACGGCAGACAGGCTGACTTGATCCTCATATGTCACTCCTTTTCTTCCAGACTGGTAACAAAAAATAGAGGTGTGGCGGGCCACCGGCCCTCACCGCCCTTCCTCACAGCCATTGGTTGCAAGACCTGAAAAACCTATGATCCTGCGGTAAAACTCTGTGGGAAATGGTGGCTGACCACTGTCGATATGATATTATACGGCCAGACTATACGAACTGGCAAGCTCTTTTTTCATCATAACGGGAAATTCACTCGATGGTGGGACGAAAACCAAAGACTTCATCGAGGGAGAGGCTGACCATCAGACCGGATCCCGGATCGTCGAGGCTGCCGCAGACCTCCTCCACCATACGGGCCATCCGTTTGACCTGGCGGTCCTCCACCACGGCGAGGATGGTGCGGTTGCTGGGGCTGCTGCCGGGGAAGGCGTCACTGAGCCCGGCAAAAATGGGGACGTTGCGCGAGACGATCTGACCCATACCCACCGAGTTGAGCACGGTGGCACCGCTGATGCCGATCTCGAGGAAGGCGGTGAGCAGGTCCTCGAGAAACTCCACCCGGTTAAGAATGATCACCACCAGTTTCACCGGCCGGCCCCCTCACGCATCGATCTGGCCCTCTTCGAACTGCTCCACCACCTGCCAGGCCTGGTCAGCATCGGTGCAGGCCAGCAGTGCCTCACGCCGCTCCCGCTTCTTCAGCAACCGGGCCACCCGGGCCAGAAAACGGAGGTGCTTTCCAGCCAGGTCCCGCGGGCCGAGCACCAGGATAAAAATCCGCACCGGCTGGCCGTCGATGGAATTGAAGGGCACCGGGTCGGCGGCGATCCCCAGGCAGGCCATCAGCCCGGTGCAGAACGACGGCTTGGCATGGGGAATGGCCACCCCCGCACCGATACCGGTGGAACCGATTTCCTCCCGCAGCCGCACCTCCCGCAAGGACTCGTGGCGATCGGTGTCGGGATGCCCGGTGAGAAGCAGGTTCACCAGTTCCTCGAGCACCTCTTCCTTGCCGGTCTGACGGAGAAAAACGTGAACGTTTTCCCTCTTGAGCACATCGTCGATTCGCATAGCTGAGGGTTCCTCCCCGATGGTTTCCCTGTCCGCTAATCTAGCACTCCCCGATTCAAAAACCAACAACTCCGTGTCGTGGCTATCGCCTCGCCTCCCCGGTTTTACGCAGGGAGTATTTGAACAGCACCGGGCCGATCACCTGGTTCGCCGTGATCGCCGCGATGAGAATGGACTGCAGGTAGAGGCCCATCTCCGGGAAGCGGCGCACCACCTCGGCCACCAGGCCGAGGCTCACCCCGGCCTGGGTGATGAACCCGAGCCAGGCGTTGCGGTAGATCACCGGCCGGTCACCGGACAGCCGCCCGCTGGACAGCGAGCCGATATACACCATCAGGCCACGGGAGAGAAAGACCAGCAGCCCCAGCAACCAGCCGGCCCGCAGCATGTCCAGATCGATCATCGCCCCGGTGACCGCAAAGAAACCGACGTAGATCGGCAACGACACCCGGTCCATGCTCTCCAGGAACGACTCCCCCTTGCTGGAAAAGTTCTGCACGGTGAACCCGGCGGCCATGCAGATCAGCAGCGGCTCGAGGTGCAGGCTGATCTCGTGGATCGAGTAGAGGTAATCGCTGAACAGGTGGCAGGACTTGATCACCAGGAATCCGGTGGCGGCGATGATGATCGGCAGTTCCGGCCCGAGATTGCGGATGAGGATGATGATCCCCCGGCCCAGCAGGTAGCCCAGGGCCAGCGTGACCAGGATCTCGAACAGCAGGTGCAGGATCAGGCCGGCGCTCACCGTTCCAGCGGGGTCCACCAGGGAGTGGCAGACCGAGATCACGATCCCGAAGAGCAGGATCACCACCACGTCCATGGCGATGGTCACCGAGAGAACGGTGTCGGTGAAGGGCCCCCTGGCCCGCATCTCGCTGATCACGGCAATGGCTGACGAGGGCGACCGGGCGGTGGAAATGACGCCGATGATCGCGGCCATGGCCAGGCGCACGCCGAAGGGCTGGTCCTTCATGAACGGGATCAGGGGCGCGGCGGCCAGCACTACCAGGGTCACCCCGATCATGATCACCGAGGTGATCCCCACCAGCATGAAGCCGATGGTTCGCAACCGCCGGCGTATGCTCTCCAGCTTCAACTCGCCGCCGGCACAGAAGGCGATGAATGCCAGGGCCAGGCTGTTGAGGAAATCGAGGTCGGCGATGGCGTACTGGTCGATGAGGCCGAAGCAGTGCGGGCCGAGGATCAGGCCGGCGAGGATATAGCCGGTGATCCGGGGCAGCGACGCCTTCTCACCGAGATAGCCGATGCAGTAAGCGGCGATGAGCAGAAATCCGAGCACCATGATCGAGTGGGCCGGAGCCCCGCCGCCGGGCAGTTCCTGGAGCCCCACGGCCAGCATGCAGCCGGTGGCGATGAGCAGGATGAGCAGGCGGTGGATCATCCCTCACCCTCCCTCTCGAACAGGTCGAGGATCAGCCGCGGTCCGATCAGTTCGCCGATGAGCACCGAGAAAACGATGATGGTGACCAGCGTATCGCTCACCGCCGAAGACTGGAGCAGGCGGAAGCTGACGATGATGGCAATGGCCAGTCCCCCTTCGGAGACCAGCCCCAGCCCCAGCCGTCCGGGCACCGGGTACTGGGGCCGGAAGGCGAGGGTGGCCGCCCGGACTCCCACCAGCTTGCCCAACAGGCGCAGGGTGAAATAGACCGCCAGCACCACCATGCTGAAACCGAAGGAAAGCCGCCAGCCGGCGCCGATGATCAGCAGCAGGATGATGTAGATCGGTTTTTCCGAGGGCATCACCACCGCCAGGGCACGGAGGCGGTGCCGGCTGAAGTTGGCCACCAGCACGCCGCAGATCATGCCGGATATCAGCGGCGTGTGGTGGATGGTGTGGGCCATGCCGGCACAGAGCATCACCGCCCCCACCAGAAAGAGGGAAAACTCCTGGCGGACCAGACGGGTGCGGCTGAGCACAACCAGGATCAGCGCCGGCGCACCGGCCATCAGCAGGGTGGCGAAGAGCCACTGGACCGTCGCCGCGGCCAGGGAGCCGGAACCGGCGGCCCCGGACATGACACCGATGGCCAGGGCGAAGAAGAAGAGGCCGAAGAGACCGTCCACGCTGGAAATGTAGCGCAGCAGCTGCAGTAGCGGACGGTTGGCCAGCGTGCGTGACTGGGCGGCGATGGCCAGGGCCGATTGCCCCGAGCAGCAGGCGGCGCTACCCAGCACCACCGCCTGGGAGAGCAGAAAGAGTGATGACGAGGACTGGTAGTGCCAGTGGAGCAGCAGGTAGACCGGCAGGGTCACCGCGATGAACGTGATCACGGCCTGCACCGCAGTGATCGAGAAATAGTAACGGGGCAGCCCGCGGAGCTGCCGGACCTCGAACTGCAGACCGAAGAGGAAACCAATCCAGGCCAGGGCGAAAAGCAGGGCCGGCTGCAGCATGACCAGGGTGGCCTGGTCAAAGACATCGAGGCCCGAGTGGCCCAGGGCCATGCCGAGGAAGATGTAGGCCGTGCCGCTGACCAGCAGGTGGTCCAGTCCGAAGGGCAGACGACGACCGCGACTGATGACCCGCGAGCCGAGGATGGCCACGACGGAGATGATGACGATGGCCAGCAGGAGCCGAATGTTCATCAGAATAACTCACAAGACATCAATGGGATAGAATCTATCTCTAATTATAGGCAGGGATCGGGCAGCGGTCAACGGGTGATGTTTTCATGCCGGAAACCCGCCGGCGGGTGGACGAGCACTTCTTCGGCCTTTGTATTCAATGCGGCCAGAGTGGATCTATCGTTGTGGTAGACGCCATACCAGCCCTGACTCTCATGGGGCGGGTCGCCAGTCCAGGGATCCCCGGCCTGCCAATGTTCACCGGGTCGGGGGGGCAGACCCTCGCCGGCCCAGGCCCAGAAGTTGGCGCCGGCCAGCGGGCCGCCGCTCATCAGGCTGGCTCGCACCGCCCCGCACATGGTGGTAAAAAAGGCGTCACGGTGAAGGGTGGTGGATGCGGGATCGAAGCTGCCCTTGTCCCGGGCCAGACCGAACTCCTCCAGTACCAGAGGCTTGTCCAGGTGCCGGGCCAGCCGGTGATGTTGTTGGAGATAGTCCACGGCCTGTGAGACGGCACCGGGGTGGGTGGCCTCTTCCTGCGCCGGGTCATACCAGCCCCAATTCTGGGGCCAGATGTGCACCGTGGCGTAGTCGATGTCCGGCCCGTCGTGGTTGGCGACGAAGTCCAGACCGTTGGCCACCGGCAGGGGGGTATACCCCTCGCACCCAGTGGTCACCAGGTGGTTGGGGTCGATGGACTTGATGAATGCCGCCGTTTCGTCGATCCAGGCGTTGAATGCCTCGGCATTGCCCATGCCCCGCGGTTCATTGGCCAGTTCCCAGGCCATGATTACCGGGTCGTCACGGTAGGCGATGCCGGTGAGGCTGTTGACCCGCTGGACCATGGTTGTGATGTGCCTCCGAAACGCCGAGCAGGCGCCGGGGCTGGAGTAAAACCGCGCGGCAAATTGCTGGTAGGCATCCCAGTCCCCTTCCGGCCCCACCGGATAGGGTATGGATTCAGCGCAGTCCCAGGCCACGTACTGGGCCATGCCGCCGGTCCAGGGCCAGAAGTTGTTGAGGCAGAGCACCAGCCGCATGTCCCGCCGGGCCGCTGCGGCCAGCAGGTAGTCGAGACCGACCAGCAGGCGGGGATCATATACGCCCGGGGCGGGCATGAGCGCGGGGACCACCCGCCAGGGCTCGCTGTTCGGGCCTTCCGAGCCGGCCATCACCCGCAGGTTGGTTATTCCCAAATCCCGCAGCAGATCCAGTTCCCGGTCCAGCCGCGGCCGATCCCCCCCCGGCCCCGTGGAGGAAAGGTTCATCCCGTACCAGCAGTTGGCCCCGACAAAATAGTAGGGCAGTCCGTCCAGCAGGAGCCGGGTGCCGCGGACGGTGACAAAGCCGGTCCCGCCGTCCGCATTGGCGGCGGGGACGGGCTCGGGGGAACAGGCACCAGCGGCCAGCAGCAGAACGCCGGCAACCAGCAGCAGGGCCCACGGCTGACGGAAAAGCGTCATGCCTCAGGCCACCCCCCAGATACCTTCACGGATCACCAGCCGGGTCTGGTCCAGCCAGACCTCGCGGCCGGTGCCGCCGGGACGAAAGTCGGTGACGATGTCCACGTGCTGAGCCGAGCGGTTGAGGATCCCTTTGGCGTGGAGCTGGTCGCACTCCTTCTTTCCCTTCTCCGAAGCCGGGTCCTCGACGTAGCACTCGGGGTAGCTGGAGCCGATGGCGATGTGCGCCGTCCCTCCGACCTTCTCCACGAAGAGCGGGTGGCGCAGCACTTCCTTGATCCCCGAGTTCATCCCCAGGGCCACCTCGCCCAGCCGGTGGGAGCCCTCGTCGGTCTCGATGATCTTGGCCAGGGCCTCACTCCCCTTCTCCGCCGAATACTCCTTGATCACCCCGCCCTCGAAACGGAGGTAGATCCCCTGGATGGTGGTACCGCCCTGAAAAACCGGCATGTCGACATAAATCTCCCCCTCCACCGAGCGGGAGTCGGGGCTGGTAAACACCTCGCCGTCGGGGAAGTTGCGGATGCCGGTGCACATGATCACGTTGCGCCCGCCGATGTTCATCGCCAGCTCCAGGCTCTTGCCAGACTGCGGGTGCTGGGTCACCAGGCGGATGGTCTCGGCATCGGTCATCGCCCGATGGATCGGCTCCTCGATGGATGCCAGCAGCTTGGGGTCCACGGTGGAGGCGGAGACGATCACGTCGGTGTAGGCCTCGAGGCTCATCTCCTCCATATCGGCGAAGCCCTGGGTGGGATAGAGGGTGATCACCCAGCGCTTGAACAGCCGGGCGGTCTTCGTCGGCTCGTCGGCCCGCATCACCGCCATGGCCAGCTCGTCCGGCTGGTTGTCGAACAGCTCGGGGGATTCGGCGCCAAGCACCTCGATATACTTGTTCATCGCCTCGTAGCGCGCCATCTGCCAGGCCGGTACCTGCTCGATCTGTTCCTGGCTGCCGTGGCGGGCGATGGAAGCGCCCCAGACCTTGCCCCGGTCGTTGTCCGGCGCCACCAGGTTGATGTCGGCAATGGCCCCGCCGGCAAAGATCCTGTCCTGGAGGATGGAGATCAGCGGCCAGCAGACATGCTCCCCCTTGACCATCACCACGTCGCCGGGCTCCACCCCGCCCACCGAGTGGTTGATCAGGTAGTCGGCCCATTTTTCGAGGTCTTCCCGTCTGATATCGGAGCTCATCGTTCTCTCCTCGTTGGTTGAATTGCTGTTCCGAACGGCCGCAGCGCGGCCCAATACAATGCATTTAATCAGGCGGAGGCGTGGCGAGTCAAATAGCGTTGAACGCAGAGTGAAAATCTTCTGCTGAACGAAGAGAAAAGCGATGCAGGGGAAAGTGGGCAGTCTTTCCGGTAAAGATTTGCTATAATGTCCCCGATACGAAGATCATCAATTTCAACATCTTGGCAAGCTTACACCTCCGACTGTTGATAGTCGTGCTTGGAGGGGAGGGGAAATATGTTGGAGTGGATTCGAAATGACCTGACGAGCATGCCCGGAGAACCGGTCGGCAACCTGAAGGTCACCGGTCTGGTCAGCTTGGCGCTCATCGGGACATTTCTGGCCCTGGCAGCGGTCTTTTCCATACCCCTTCACCTGATTCTGTTGCCCTTTGCAGGGGCCGGCGTTCTGGTGCTCTTCTTGTTCAAGCCCACCTGGGGCATCATCATCTCGATCCTGATCCTCCCCATCAAGCGGCTTACCACCGTGATCAGCGGTGCGCTGCCCCTGTTCACCGTTAACCGCGCTCTGATCTTCTGGGTTCTGCTCTGCCTCCTCCTGCACCGATTCGTCTTTCGAACAAAAAAACAGTTCCACCCCCATGACCAAAATCGCGTCGCCCTGCTCTTCTGCGTGTGGTACACCACCTGCGCCATGCTTGCGCTGAACAAGGAATACGCCGGTGCTGTCTATTCGCAGATGATCGGCAACATCCTGCTCTTCTTCCTCATCTACCAGCTGATCGATACCAAGAAACAGCTCGGCATCATGTTTCTCGGCTATATCGGTCTGCTCCCCCTCAGCGGCATCCTCTCCATTATCGGCTTCAAACTCACCGGGTCCAGGATCTTCAGCTGGGGAATCAACACCAGTGGCGAGGATGTCCTTGGGAGTTTCCGAGCCTCCTCAGTGGCCGGAATGGGACCAAACAATTATGCTGTGGTGGCGGTTCTCTGCATCATTATCCTGACGATCCTGCTCTGGTGGCGTGATCTGCACCGCTGGCACAAGATGGTCATCATTTCCTTGATCGTCAGTTTCTTCTACATGCTCACCCAAACCCTGTCCAGAACCGGCATGATCCTCTTCATCCTGGCCACAATTATCTTTGTTGGCACACACTGGAAACGGATCGGTACCCGCCGGATCATCCTTGGCGGGCTGTTGATGGCCCTGCTCATCGGCATGCTGACCACCGAAAAGGTGGTTGACCGGTTCACCAGTATCTCCGAGGTCAAAGACCTGAACCTCAGCGAGGACCAGTCGATCAGCAACCGGATCGGACTGACCTTGATGCTGCCGAAATTGATCTCCATGGACCCGGTGTTCGGCGTGGGTCCGGGGAACATCGCCTACCTGACATCAAAGTCCGAATATCGAAACTACGTGTCCAGAAACCTGAAAGGAATGGGATTCGTTTCGCACAACCAGTATGTGGAACTGATCGGCGAGACCGGCATCATCGGGTTTGCTATTTTCGCGCTGATGATGGGCCTCGGCATCAGGGACTTGCGGGTCAGCCGGCGGATGCTCGTCGGGAGCGAAGGCACGTTCCTCTGGTGCCTGACCGAGGCCCTGATCATCGCCATCCCACTCTATTTCCTGGCCGCGGCAACGCTGGAGCCGGCAAACAAGCAGGCCTTCTGGATCTTCGTCTCCCTGCCCATCATCATCAGGCGGCTGTTGGAGCAGGATGCTGGTGGCGTCCCGGACGACAGCCCCTCTCCCGTGGCGGACTCCCCCTGACCTGCAGGCCTTGGTCAGGGAAAGGACCGGGCACGCGGGCCGGTGGATGGCCCCGCGTTTGTCATCAACAATCAGGGCTGCATCCCCGTAATCGTGCACGCGTCCATCGCGGTGTCACCGGATGGCCAGTACGGCGGTTGGTTATAGGGGGGGGGAGTTACATCATCAGCGAAGAGCTGGAGGATATTGTCGCCGATCACCGTATAGAGGCTGGGGAAGAATATGGGAAATTGTTGTGTGAGACTGTCATGAGCGGCAATATTGGCATAGCCCTGTCTGTAATGCACGAGCCGCCCCCCACCAGTAGTCACATCGAGACCGAGATTCGCCTTGCGTATGAAATTGTACTCATTGAACACCTGACACCGAATAATGCTTGAAAAAGGGAGGGTCCCCAATGCGGGTGTGCAGGTAAGCTCGGCATCCAGAGTGCCCTCCTGCACTCGTAACTTTGCCCACCGGATCTTGTTGCCGTATTGCCTGTTGTATAGCTCCTGCGCAGGATGGGTAGGATCGGCAATGGAATATGAATAGAAGAAACGGGCGCAGTTGTCAGCATAACCGGCTGCCGGTTGTACGAACGACACCCAGTTGACTATATAATCTTCACCTGGATTTTCATTTATTTCTAATAGGTTTTCTGCTGCAGTCCATATGATGTCGCCTGTTTCATCGACCACCTTCCCGATCTTCGCTTTCAAGATATTCCTTTGATCATCCTCCCCATACTTGACGGCATAAACAAAAACCAGGTAATCCTTCGTCACTCCGCAGGCGAAGCTCTTTGAATCCGTTTCCCCGACAAGGGCGTTATCAAGGGAAAGGGGAGTACATGTCCAGGACATGGCACTGGGATTCCCGGAATTGTAATACCAGAAATTGACCTGGCTGAATTTATCGCTGTCCAACGGCGTGAAACCTTTTGGCATGACCATCCAGAAAATTGGAGCATCCAGACCGACTTCTCCCGGCGCGACACCCAGGTCATTGACCGTCAAGTTAAGACTTCTTGGTATAAGACTGTATTGTGAGAAACAATCAGCTCCTTCGAGATGGTCGTCCGGCATGATCACTTCACGAATGGTAGGCGGAGTTTGATTCGGATATGCAAGGCTTCCGTTTGCAACCGTTCCGTCAGCTAGCTTCCATGTTTCATCATCGTCCGATCTGTAAATAAATGGGCAGGATCCAAAACAATTTATTAAGGGATTTTCTGGGTCACCAGTTTTCCATTTGATAAAACATTGCCAGGTAACCAAGGTGAAATACCAGCGGGGATCGTACTTGGTCCACAATTGTTCTATCGTGATATCAACATGCTGGTCATCAGCTGAACTGTAGTAATGGCTGATTGGCGAAGCTGATACTTCGACGGAACCTGTCCCGAGATCGAGTGTCGAATGAAAATCAGGTAAGTCTAAACCAGATTTTCTGAATCTGATGGTTGTATCCGTATGTGTGCTAGCCCCGTTGCGCCAAAAGAAGAGCAAATTGTCGTCCGAGGCATGCAGGCATCCGCCAGATGGGGCGTTACTATCATCAGTGCCGGTGTCGGGGATAAAATTCTCCAGCTCCAGTGTCTGAGTAAAAGAGTGTTCGTTGGTGTCGAACGTACCGCTAAAAAGGTCCCAGGGGTCAAACGGAATCGCTGGCTCCACATTCTTCCCCCCATTTGTATACCAGAGCTTTCCGTTGGGTCCGAAAGTCGCAACACAGGAGGGTCGGGACATGGAGGAGGTTGTCGTACAAGGTGTCGCGATAACGTAACAATTGACCGTCCCGCCGTTTTCATCAACATACAGCATGTAATTGGGGTAGCCACGTAATGTCCCGCCAATCGCGGGAGATTCCTGGTCTGGTTTGATGACCTGATGAACACTGACACCATCAAAAAAACTGCCTATCGGCTGTTTCGCACCACCAAGGTAGCCCCAGATGAAGCCATCATCATCGGAAGTGACAAGCTCATCATTCACCACTTCGCAATGAAGATACGAATCCGCAAAGAGAAAATGAACTAACCCCGCAGGCAGGAAGAGGATCAGGAGAGCGATCGGCAGGACAAAGGTAAGAAATGATCCAGACTCTTTACTGATGATACGACCGTTACATTCGAATGGCATCTCCTTCCTCCTGTTTGAATAAGACTGCTCGAGGAGCACAAGGAGCAATCATTTCCCACTATGGTATAGCGGAAGATGGATATGGAATAATGGGTAGGGACGCCCTTGGAGACATGCTACCATCCCCCTTCATCGATAATATGATCGCGTTTTCGAAAACAGTCAAGACGCTGAGGCCAGATATTTTGGTTGAGGTTCGCCATAGTTTAGGTTCGCCAAAAGTAGAAACAGCAGCAATCTTTCCTGTCTTCATGCTGCCTCTTTCTTGGATGAGTTAATAGGTTTTTATCTTCTGTCCGTAATCATACTCCAGGACTTCCGAAATCCAGGACAGATAACCATGGTTCTTCAGCAGCTCTTCAAAGCTGTAGTAAAATCCCGCGTCCGAAACAATGTGCCGGCGTTCGGCTGGCAAGGCTTCCCCTTTATAAAAGTGCGCTTGGGGCGCTGGCCCGATGTGGATCAGCACTTGTTCCGACGATAATTCCTCCAGTATGGCCAGTTTTTCTCCCCGCCCGCCATCATTAAAATCATCCATTACAACCGCCCCACCGGTTGAGACGCGTGGATACAGGGCCGGAAAGCAATCATTTGTACTCGTGTAAAGATCGCAGTCAACGTGCAGCAGGCTTATGACGGGATTCGTTCTCAAGAACTTGGATACTGTTTCATTGAACCATCCGGGGTGAATCCTGATGCGGTGGCACAGGCCTAAAGTTTCGATTTTCATCCGCAGCGCATCCAAATCACTACGAAACTGTCCTTTCTTGTAGCCCTTGTCCTTCTGCATGTGGACCTCTGGCAACCCGGCAAAACTGTCGAACAAATGC
>CBESOE010000053.1:0-25216 GCA_965531145.1 uncultured bacterium
GCGGGGGATAGCAGCCGGTGAATATCGAGGCGTGGGATGAAACGGTGAGGGGCACAGGAGTAAAGGCCTGCTCGAAAAGCACCCCTCCGCCGGCCAGCCAGTCGATATTCGGCGTTACGGCCTTTTGATACCCGGAGCAGCCGAAGCGGTCGGCCCGGGCCGTGTCGAGGGTGATCAGCAGGAGGTTCGGGCCGGCCGGTTGCGACGTCGTGTTCTCGGGAGGTTTCGACTGTTCCGGCCCGCCGCAGCCTGCGAGCAACAGCAGCGCGACCAGAACCGACAAAAGGAACGCTCGGGAAATCACGGGTATCTCTCCTCAAGGTCCGGCACTTCAGGACGTGACTATATCTTACAGGGAGATGGGCCACCGAAAAAGCTGCTTTAATTAGTATCCTGTCCCCTTTTTAAATGGACGTTAAAAAGGGGACAGGATACTAATTAAGGCCGTTGCGGGTGGTGAGCCGGTAGACCGGGTATCCGGCCAGCAGCAGGACACAGGAACTGGCGGCGATCAGCGGGCGGTAGGCCACCGCGCTGTAGATCAGGAAGGCGCAGACCGCGCAAAAAATGATCGTGGGCCAGGGATAGCCGGCCACGCGGTAGGGGCGTTCCACGTCAGGCTCCTTCCGCCGCAGGACAAAGACGGCGATGCTGGTGGCGAGGTAGAAGGAGTAGACCGCGGCCGCCATGTAGAGGATGGTGTTGACGAATGAGCCGAGGGCCAGGACCAGGGTGACCGAGACCCCGGCCTGGACCAGCAGGGAACGGACCGGCGTGCCGGTGCGCGGGTTCCAGCGGCCCAGCGCCCGGAACGCCCGGTGCTCCGTGCCCACGGCAAAGGAGATCCGTGCCCCGGCAAAGATCAACCCGTTCACCGCACCGAGGGCCGAGATGCAGATCAGCAGGCTGATCAGCCGGCCGCCAGAGGCGGGGAAGAGACCGGAGACCGCGTCCACCGCCACCGCCCCCGAGGAGGCCATCCCCTCGTAGCCCAGGCTGCTGAGGAAGGCGATGTTGGCCAGCAGGTAGAGCAGGGTCACCACGGCTGTTCCCAGCACCAGGGCGCGCACGATGTTCCGCTTCGGGTCGCGCACCTCGGCCGCCACATAGACCATCTCGTTCCAACCGCCAAAGGTAAAGAGGACGAGGATCAGCGCCACGCTCACCGGCATGGGGTCGAAGCCGGTTGCCGCCGAGCCCCTCTCCTGCGCCGGCGCGGCCAGCGCCGCACCGATGATCACCAGCAGGCCGATGACCTTCACCGTGGTCAGCAGGTTCTGGGTCCACTTGCCCTCCCGCACCCCGATGATGTTGATCGCGGTCATGGCCAGCACGGCGGCGCAGGCAAAGACCTGGTCGCCGTAGGCAAATGAACTGCCGGCAAAGGGGTCCCAGATGGTCCGGCCATACATGGCAAAGGCGAAAGCCATGATGGCGATGTCGCTGGGCCGCACGATCACCGTCTGGATCCAGCCGAAGAGGAAGCCGGCCCACGGGCCGTAGGCCTTGCTGAGGTAGACGAAGTCACCGCCGTGCCTGGGCCAGGCGCTGGCCAGCTCGGCGTAGCCCAGGGCCCCGAAGAGCGAGATCAGCCCTCCCGCGGCCCAGAGGGCCAGCACACCCCAGCCGCTGCCGGCCCCGCGGGCGATGTCCGGCGCCATCTGGTACAGACCGGCGCCGATGATGATCCCCACGGTGAGGCAGGTGGAGTCGAAGAGGGTCAGTTCTTTTTGCGGGACCTGGGACAAGGCGATTCTCCGATTCCATTCGCGCCGTTGTTCACTCTACCCCGTATTCTACAAAGTATTGCTCGGGCAGGAAATCGTGGGAGCGGAGCACCTTCAGCCCGGCCGCGGCGAAGTCGGCGTCCACTTCCTCCTTCGACATCTGCTGCTGCGGGGGCGGTCCCCAGGGCCGTTCCTCAAAGGACTTGGGCCGGTAATCGATGATCACCACCCGGCCGTTCGGGGCAAGGCCGTATTTCAGTTTTTCCGCGTAGGCCGTGCGGTCCTTGACGTAGTGCAGGGTGTCGATCATCAGGATGGTGTCCGCCCCGGCTTCGGGCAGTTGGGGATCGGTGGAATCCACCCGCATCAGCCGCACGTTGTCCAGCTCTTCCTCCTCCAGCCGCCCGGCCACGTGGTCGAGCATCTCCTGGCGGATGTCGATGGCCCAGACCACACCGTCCTCACCCACGGCATGGGCCGCGGGGATGGTGAAGTAACCCGAGCCGGTGCCGATGTCGGCCACCTTCTCCCCCGGCTTGAAGCCCAGGGCCTCCATCACCTGGTCGGGATGCTGGAACTCCTCCCGCTCCTCCCGCTCCAGCATGGACAGATACTGGCCGGTCCAGGCCGTGCGCATCATCTTGCGGAACCGCCGTTCCTTGCTGATGGCGGCCAGATCCTCGTCACTCATCAAAGCGCGGAAATCCCACCACCCGGCGTCCAGCGATTCCTGCATCCTCTGGTAGGCCTGCTCGGTGTTGCCCAGCCGGCAGTGCATGGCCGCCACGTCACGCAGGGTGAAGATGTAGTCGATCTGGGCCAGCTCGTTCTTCTGCTCGGCCAGTTCCAGTGCTTTTTCATAGTCCCCGGCCTCGTGGGCCTCCTTGAACTGTTCCTGCAGAGCTTCAAAGCCGGGTTCGTCCGCTTCCCCCTGGGCCAGGCACCACGGGCAGGCCAGACAGAGGACCAGCAAAAGGGACATGGTCAGCAGCGGATTGCGGCGGTCGGATAAGGGCATTATTTTCTCCTCATCAATCAAAACGCGAAGGGCGTCCAGGTCGTTACCACAGTGATAACGGACCGCCGCCGCCGGGGGTTCGAAATAATTCAGAATTCACGTTATCATTGGGGGGATTGGGAAGATGTGTCGAAGCGGCGCAAGAGGCGAAGGCGAGACCATGAAACCGGAATACAACAGGCAGTTTCTCGAGCTGATTCTCAGTTCCATCGCCGACGGTGTGTTCACCGTGGACCGTGACTGGAAGATCACCTCGTTCAACCGTGCCGCCGAGCGGATCACCGGGGTCTCCGTCGAGGATGCCATCGGCCAGCGCTGCTGCGACGTTTTCCACGCCAACATCTGCGAGTCGGGCTGTGCCCTGCGCCAGACCCTGGACACCGGGCTGGAGCAGATCGACCTGCCGGCCCGCATCCTCGATGTCAAGGGCAAGTCCACGCCGATCAGCGTCTCCACCGCCGTGCTGCGCGACGCCGACGGCACGCTGATCGGGGCGGTGGAGACCTTCCGTGACCTCTCGGCCATCGAGCAACTGCGCCGCGAGATCAAGAGCCAGTACACTTTCGAGGACATCGTGGGCAAGAGCGAGGCCTTCCGCAAGATCTTCGCCCTGCTCCCCGACATCGCCGAGAGCGAATCCACTGTGCTCATCGAGGGGCCCAGCGGCTCGGGCAAGGAACTGCTGGCCCGGGCGGTGCACAACCTCAGCCGCCGCAGCAAGCAGCCCTACGTGGTGGTCAATTGCGGTGCCCTGCCGGTGACCCTCTTCGAGTCGGAGCTCTTCGGCTATATCAAGGGAGCCTTCACCGATGCCAAGAGGGACAAGCCGGGTCGGCTGGCCCTGGCCGAGGGGGGGACCATCTTCTTCGACGAGATCAGCGAACTGCCGCCGGAGACCCAGGTCAAGCTGCTCCGCGTCCTCCAGGAGCGGGAGTACGAACCGCTGGGCGGTGAAGGGCCGCTGAAGTCCAATGTGCGGGTGGTGGCGGCCACCAACCGCACGCTGGCCGAGCTGGTGAGCCAGGGCAAGTTCCGCGACGACCTCTACTTCCGGCTGGCGGTGATCCGCCTCACCGTGCCCCCGCTCCGCGAGCGGCGCCAGGACATTCCCTTCCTCGTCGAGCACTTCATCCGGCGCTTTTCGGCCAAGCGGGGCAAAAAGATCACCGGTGTCACTCCGGCGGTGATGGAGATCCTGATGCGCCACGATTTCCCGGGCAACGTCCGCGAGCTGGAAAACCTCATCGAGTACGGTTTCGTCCTCTGCCACGACCAGCGGATCGACGTCCACCACCTGCCCGAAGACCTGCAGACCGGGGTCCGCCGCCAGGCCGCCACAGCGGGCACTCCATCCCCGGCCGCGGACCCGAAAAAGAGGTTGAATGCCGCCGAGGGGGATGCCATCCGCACCGCCCTCCGTGTCAACCAGGGCCGGGTGGAGGATACCGCCCGCGACCTGGGCATCAGCCGCACCACCCTCTGGCGCAAGATGAAGAAGCTGGGAATCGACACCCGGGAATATCAAGCTGATTGATCAACCCGCTGGACCCTTCTTTTTGATCCGCGGTCCTGCTACAGTTGCACTGAGGATGCCCGGGAGAGGAATTCAGTATGTCAGACCGGAATTTCGACAAAAAGAATGAGACTGTCGGGGATGATGAGGTTCGGACCCACAGTGAGGACGGGGTGGACCTGACCCTCATTCGCTGGATGCTCTCCCTGACACCGGCGGAGCGGCTGAAGACGCTGCAGAATACAATCCGGTCCTTCAAGAGGCTCACCGATGGCGTCCGCGAACCCTGATTTTTTCCACATCCTCCAGACATTGACCGACCACCGGGTGGAGTTCATCCTCGTCGGGGGAGTATGCGCCGTCCTGCACGGTGCGCCGGTTTCGACGTTTGATATCGACCTGGTTCACGCGCGGAGCGGCGAAAACGTCTCCAAACTGTTGAGAGCACTGGAAGCACTTGATGCGAGATTCCGCGATCCGGCGGGACGTTCATTGAAGCCGAAGGAGTCCAACCTCGAATCACCCGGCCACCAGCTGTTGATCACATCGGCCGGGCCGCTCGACATGCTCGGCGAGATCGGCGATGGAATGGGATTTGATGAACTGCTGCCGAACACCAGCTTCATTGATGTGGGCAGCGGTTTACGTGTCCGCGTCCTCGACCTGAAGACGCTCATCGAAACCAAAGAAGCTGTCGGCCACGAAAAAGATCTGGCCGTCCTGCCGATACTGAAGCGGACCCTCGAAGAACAGGGAAAAGACTGATTCCTCCTAGAACCGTCCCGCCGCCACGTTCACCCCGTGGGTCATCCCGTCGTAGCCCTCCAGTGAGAACCACTCGTTGACGCCAACACCATCGTAACGATAGACCTTGACCTGTGTGCCCAGCTCGGGATCGGGGCCGCCGCCCACCACCAGGTCGTCCCGCCCGTCGCCGTCAATGTCGACGTCGGCAAAAACGTTGGCCCCATAGCTGGCCAGCGGGTGGGCCCAGGCAAAAAAGTTCAGGCCGGTCATCGGTTCCAGGGAGAGGCCGTCGTAGTCCCACCCACGGATGTGCGCCCCGAAGATGGTGCCCGGCCCGGGTCCGGTGACGATTTCGTCCATGCCGTCGCCATCCACATCCCCGCAGGTGACCTTGACGCCGAACTGGTTTGTCCCGTAGGCCATGAAGCTCACCGCCGGTATGGCGGCGATGGCCGTGTTGTCGCAGTTCCAGCCCCGGACATGCGGCCCGTAGATAGCTCCGGGCCCGGGTCCGGTGACAATCTCGTCGAAACCGTCGCCGTCGATGTCGCCCGCCGAGACATTGACCCCCCACTTCGGCGTGCCGTAGGCGAAGAAGTTCACACCGGCCATGGCCGTGACCGAGTTGTCGTAGTTCCAGCCCCGCACGTGGGGGCCGAACACGGCCCCTGGCCCGGCACCGGTGATGATCTCGTCATAGGAATCACCATCGATATTTCCGGCAGTCACGTTGACCCCCCACTTGGCGGTGCCATAGGCCAGGTAGCTGAGACCGGGCAGGGGAGTGCCGTCCACTTCAAAACCGCGCACGTGCGGGCCGTAGATCTCACCCGGTCCGGCACCGGTGATGATCTCGTCATAGAAGCTGCCGGTGACATCTCCGGCAGTCACGTTTACACCGAAATGCGGGGCCCCATACGCACTGAACTCGTTCTCGAATTCCGCGTCCTGCCATGGAGGAAAGACTCTCACCAGCGGCGGGTTGTCATATCCGGGGCCGGGGCCGACTATCAGGCGGGACCGCACCTCCAGGGGGTAGTGGAAGCCCATGTCGACAATGTTTCCGTCCTCAATGAGGTCGATACGCGTGGTTCCTTCGATGATATCGCTGGCCGGGTCACCGGCGTCCACGCAGGGACTGTCCTTCGGCTGCCCGGCAGAGTAGTGGCTGAGGAAATAGTCCCCGAGCGGTCCGGTCACCAAGAGCGGGTCCGCATCGATATTGCCTTCACCGGCCCAGCCGTCCCTGACATTGGAGTAACGGACTGTGCAGGTGCTGTCATTGATGGAGATCTGGGTTTCGAAATCGTTGCGGATGATCGAGTCCTCGATGGTGGCAGTGGAATGTGAGAATGTGATTGCGCTCCGGTGATAGATGTCGTTGTCCACCAGGGTGAGGTTGCGTATTTGTACCTGGCAATCATCAAAGCCCAGAGTTTCGTATGGATCATCATTATCCACGCCGTTGTGGACGACGAGATTGTTGGTCATCTCAATGGTGGACTCAAACCCGTACACCCCGGTGCTGTCCGCCCAGTGGTCGGCAATATTCCAGGAAATTTCGTTGTCGCGAATCACCACCATGTCGCACTGGTAGATTAAAATCCCCCCGCCGAAGCTTCCTGTTTCCAGGGAATATTGCATCTGGTTGCCAGTGATTCTGTTCCCCTCGATGATCGGTTGGGATCCGGTCCAGCAGCAGATTCCTGCGCCAAACCAGGAGGTGTTGCCGGTAATGATGTTGCCGCGAATGGTGGGGGAGGAATGCTCACAGTAGATCCCGCCGCCCCATTCCTCCCCAACCATTTCCCCTAGTCCCCCTCCGGTAATGGTGAACCCTTCGACCACTGAATCGTGCCCTTCACCGCCGTCGAAAACGAAGACGCGGTGCGGATATCCGGGAGAGGCATCGATCACGCAGTGTTCCGGCCCGTTTTCTGATTTGACGGTGATTGCCTTGCCCAGGAAGTCGATGTCCCGGTTGCCGTCCCCGGTGTAGGTCCCGTCGGCCACCAGCACCGTGTCGCCACTCACCGCTGCGTTGATTCCGGCCTGGATGGTGGGCTGTTCGGAGGGGACATGGATGACGTCGGCTGAAGCCGGGACGGACAGAATGAGGGCGATGATGATTGCCAGTGATAAGGAAAATCGCATGGCAGACAGTCCTCCGATGAGCTCCCCTGGTGCGGGGTGAGGCGTCTTATCGCAAGTATTTAATTGATCAGCAGTTGCATGACATTGTCCATGAAAGGGCAGCATGGACATTGGATAAGGTCATTATAGGTTGTTGAGGCTCTTTGGGGCCAGATGGATCTGACCTTGGGCCCAAATCCTTCGTTTCATCGTTTCAGTAACGCAACGTTGCAACCGTGTTGCGTTGCGTTTATGAATCATTTCGTTTGTCCCCGAAACTCCCTTAAAACACTTAACCACTTATAGCTCAGCAATATAACAATCATTCCCCACACTTGGCCCGCCTTTTGCTATGTATCTCCCTTTGGAGGCGAATTGTAATGAAAGTTGCTATACCGCGTTTCGAAGAAATGGTGGCCCCCTGCTACGAGTATTCGGCCACCATCGCCATCTTCACCCTCGAAGAGGGGGAGGTGGCGAGCCAGGTGGATTTCCGCCTGGAGAGCCGCAATGTCTTTGACCGGCTGCGGCTGCTGCGGGATCAGCAGGTGGACGTGCTGATCTGCGGGGGTGTGCAGAACACCTTTGAGGACATGGTAAAGGCCAACGGGGTCCACGTCATCTCGTGGGTTTCCGGTGGGGTGGAAAAACTGCTGGAGCAATACCTGCGCGGTGAGCTGGAGACCGGGGAGGAACGCCCGGAGTCCGGCTCCTGTGCCGTGATGCCGCCGGAGGGAACAGACAAGGCAAGGAAAGGGTCGAACTAGATGAGCAAGTCGAAATACAGCTACTACGTCGAGGAGAAAGCGCTGGAGGTCAGCGACCGGCCGAGGAAGTTCCTCGAGGCGTTCGCCGGTATCCTCGAGCACGGCAGCTACGGGCTGGCCATGGATGTCTACACCCGGTTGAGCACCAAGTGCAGTCGTTGCGCGGCCGCCTGCCAGCTGCACCAGACCACCGACGAGGACCGGGACATCCCCTGCATGCGTTCGGAGCTGCTGTTCAAGGTCTACCGCCGCTACTTCACCCGGGCCGGCATCGCCAAGGCGCGGGTCTTTGGCGGTTTTACCCTGACCGACGAATATCTTGACGAAATGGCTGAGGAATTTTACCGCTGCACCGCCTGCCGGCGCTGCAAGCTCACCTGTCCCATGGGCGTGGACCACGGCCTGGTGACCCACCTGGCCCGCTGGCTGCTGGCCGAGGTGGATGTGATCCCCAAGGCGCTGCTGGTCTCGGTGCGGGAGCAGCTGGAAGGGGTGGGCAACACATCGGCCATCCCGGTGATCGCGCTTCGTGACACCTGCGAGTTCCTCGAGGAGGAGTTCGAGGAGGAGTACGGTGTCACCGGGATCAAGTTCCCCATCGACAAGGAGGAGACGGAGTTCGTCTTCTTCCCCGCTGTCTCCGACTACCTGCTGGAGCCGGACACCCTGATGGGCAACGCGGCGGTGATGCACGTCACCGGCGGCAGCTGGACAATCGGCACCGGCAACTTCGACGGGATCAACTACGGCCTGTTCTACAGCGACCGGATGATGGAGAAGATCGTCCAGAACGAGGTGGCCGAGGTCAAGCGTTTGAAGGGCAAGAAGATCCTGGTGGGTGAGTGCGGCCACGCCACCCGCAGCGCCTGGTTTGCCGAGACCTTCTGCGGCGAGGACGCACCGGAGGTGGTCAACTGCCTGCAGTATGCCCACCAGCAGTACAAGGCGGGGAAGATCCCGCTGAAGGCGGAGAAGATCAAGGAAAAGGTGACCTACCACGATCCCTGCAACATCGCCCGCTCGGGAAGGATCATCGAGGAGCCGCGTGAGCTGCTGCGGGCGATCTGCGACGATTTTGTCGAGATGACCCCCAACCGCACCGAGAACTACTGTTGCGGCGGCGGGGGCGGGACGGTCTCCATCGACGAGATCCGCGAGTTCCGGACGACGTTGATGGGCAAACGCAAGGCGGACCAGATCCGGGCCACCGGGGCCGAGATCGTGGTCTCACCCTGCGCCAACTGCAAGAAGCAGCTGAAGGAGGTCTGCGAGGACAACGACCTGGCCGACGTCCAGGTGGTGGGCCTCCACGACCTGTTGCTCAAGGTTATCGATTTTGAAGCGGCGGGGGTGGAGAAGTTCGTGCCCACCGGCGATGACGACAACTGGCAGCCGCCGGCCGAGAACGAAGGGGAGAAAAGCTGATGGAATCCTGGCTGGAGTGGGCGCGAGGGCCCATGTTCATATTCGCGTTCTCGTTCATGGTGCTCGGCCTGGTGCGCCACCTGGCGCTGACGGTGATGCAGATCATCCGCACCATGCGGCGGGCCGGGGACAAGCACCTCGACTACAAGGCGCTGACCATCTCAACCATAAAGTGGCTGGTGCCGGTGACCAAGGTGAAGGAGCAGGTGTTGTTCAGCCTCACCTCGCTGGTCTTTCACGTGGCGGTGATCCTGGTGCCGATCTTTCTCGCCGGGCACATCGCTCTCTGGCAGCGGGGCATCGGCCTTTCCTGGCCCGCCCTGTCCAACAGTGCTGCCGACCTGCTGACCATCATCGCCGTGCTCACCGCCATCGCCCTGGTGGTGGAGCGCGCCGCCGGGCACACGTCCCGGGCGCTCTCCCGGGCCCAGGACTATGCCATGCCGCTGATCGTGGCGCTGCCCTTCGCCTCGGGCTTCCTGGCCATGCACCCGGCGCTGAACCCCTTTCCCTACCAGGCCACCCAGCTGGTGCACATCATCAGCGCCAACCTGCTCTTCATCCTCATCCCGCTGACCAAACTGAGCCACATGGTCCTGATCCCCGGCGTGCAGTTCGTCTCGGAGGCGGCCTGGCACTGGCCGCCCGACGCCGGGAGCCGGCTGGCGGTGACCCTCGGAAAGGAGAATGAAAAGATATGAGCCAGCGAATGTCCATTCTCACCGACGTCACCCTCTGCACCGGCTGCGAGGCCTGCGTCGAGGGCTGCAAGAAGGAAAACAACCTGGGCAAGGACGTGCCGCGGCGCTGGAAGCTGCGCATCGACGACCTCTCGTCCACCCGGTTCTGCACAATCGACCACCCGGGCGGCGATCACCATGTGCGGCGTCTATGCCGCCACTGCATCGAGCCGGCCTGCGTGTCGGCCTGCCTGGTGGGCGCCCTGCAGCAGACCCCCGAGGGGGCGGTGATCTACGATGCCGACCGCTGCATGGGCTGCCGTTACTGCATGACCTCCTGCCCCTACGGCATCCCGCGCTACGAGTGGGAGGCCACGGTGCCTGAAGTCCGAAAGTGCAACTTATGCCACCAGCGGCTGGAAAAAGGGGGCATCCCGGCCTGTGTCGAGGCCTGCCCGGAGAAGGCCACCATCTTTGGCACCCGGGAGGAGATGCTGGCCGAGGCGCACCGCCGCATCGAGCAGAACCCCGGCCGCTACCAGGACAAGGTCTACGGCGAGACCGAGATCGGCGGCACGTCGGTGATCTACATCTCGGACATCCCCCTCGACTTCCTCGGCTTCAAGCCGAACCTCGGCGCCAAGCCCCTGCCCGAGCGCAGCTGGGCCGCGCTGTCCAAGGTGCCGCCGCTGATCGCCGGCATGGGCGGCCTGATGACCGGTGTCTGGTGGGTGGTGGGCCGGCGGATGAAGGTGGCCGAAGCGGAGCAGCATGTTGACGCGCCGGGGAGCGGAGAGACCGCCGAACCGGCCGCAGAGGAGAAAGAGACAGAAGCATGAACAGACGGCTCAGCAATACGAAGACCATTCTCTGGGCGCTGGTGGGGGTCCTGGCCGTGCTGACACTGGCGCGGTTCATGCGCGGCCTGGGCGCCACCACCGCGCTCACCGACGTGGCCCCCTGGGGCCTCTGGATCGCCTTTGACGTGATGTCCGGCGTGGCCCTGGCCGCCGGCGGGTTCGTGGTGGCGGCCACGGTCTACATCTTCGGCCGCCAGGAGTATCATCGCTTCGCCCGCCCGGCGATCCTCACCGCGCTGCTCGGCTACGCCGCGGTGGCGGTGGGCCTGCTCTACGACCTGGGCCTGCCCTGGCACATTTGGCACCCCATGGTCTACCCGCAACACCACTCGGTGCTCTTTGAAGTGGCGATGTGCGTGATGCTCTACCTCACGGTGCTGGCCCTGGAGTTCGCGCCGGTGGTGCTGGAGCACCCCTGGTTCGACAAGCCGCTCTTCCGCACCGTCCACTTCTGGATCAAGAAGCTGACCATCCCGCTGGTCATCTCCGGCATCGTGCTCTCCACCCTGCACCAGTCGTCGTTGGGCTCGCTCTTCCTGCTCACGCCCTACCGGCTGCACGAGCTGTGGTACAGCCCGATCATCTGGGTCCTCTTCTTCGTCTCCGCCATCGCCCTGGGGCTGATGATGGTCACCGCCGAGTCCTTCTTCTCCTCCTGGCTCTTCAAGCACAAGCTGCGGCTCGACCTGCTGGCCGGTCTGGGCCGGGCGGCCTCCGTCGTGCTGTTCATCTTCGTGGCGCTCCGGGTGGGCGACGTGGCCTACCGCGGCCTGCTGCCCACGCTGACCGACGGCTCGTGGCAGTCGAACCTCTTCATCTTCGAGGTTCTGCTCGCCGCCCTGCTGCCGGCCACGCTGCTTCTGTTCCGCAAGGTGCGGACCAGCGGCATCGGCCTGGGCACCTGTGCAGCGATGACCATCTTCGGCATGATCGGTTACCGTTTCGACGTCTGCATCGTCGCCTTCAAGCGGCCCGACGATTTGCCGTACTTCCCCAGCTGGATCGAAGTGGCGGTGAGCATGGGTATCGTGGCCGGCGCCATGCTGATCTTCATCTTTTTCATCGAGAAGTTCCGGGTCTGTGAGCACGACGATGACGAGGAGACCACGGCCCCGGCCGTTCCCGAACGCGACCGCTTCAACCCGTCAACCATGCGGCTGCTCTCCCCGGCCACCCTGGATGGCCCCCGGCGCTACACCATGGCCGTGCTGGTGGCGGCGGCGGTGACCATCGCCCTGCTGCCCGACGACGCGCTGTACGGCGTGCAGGACACGCTGACCCCGGTGTCGCCGCCGCGGGCGGTGGAGGGCTATGCCACGGCCCGGGTGGTGGCTCCCGGCACGGATTTCGCCGTGCTGCAGGAGGACGAGGCCCCGCCGGAAGGGGCCGCTCTCCAGGCGCTCTACACCATCGACGGCAACCGCAATGGCCGGGTCTCGCTCTTTCCCCACACCTTCCACGTGGAGAAGCTGGGGCAGAACGATTCCTGCGTGCGCTGCCACCACCTGAGCATGCCGCGGGACCGCAACTCGGCCTGCAGCGAGTGCCACCGCGACATGTACGCGGTGACCGACATCTTCGACCACTCGAGCCACGTGGCGGCGGTGCGCGGCAACGACGGCTGCACCGATTGCCACCGCGACCTGCAGGGAGCCAAAGACCGTGACAACGCCCTGGCCTGCACCGGCTGCCACAAACCGATGATGGTGGCCGGTTCGGTGGTTCAGCCGCCGGAGGCGGGCATGGAAGGCTTTGCCGTGGGCTACATGGACGCCATGCACGGTCTCTGTGTCACCTGCCACGAGCAGACCGTGGCCGAGGGCCTGGTCCAGGTGGGCGAGGATTTTGCCCGCTGCGCCACCTGCCACCACGATCTGCAGCTGCCGGGGCCGCCGGCGGTGGACCCGGTACTGCTGGCCGAGGCCCGGTCCGGGGCCGGTGATGATCCCGGCAAGGGGGGCTTATGAACGAAGGACTGATCAATAATTGGGTGAAGACCGAGCTGTGGGACCAGGTGCCGGTGCGGATCTGCGTCATCGACCCTGACTTCAAGATCGTGGAGGTCAACCGGTCCTTCCGCGAAGCATACGGGGATTGGATCGGTGAGCCCTGCTACGTCAAGTACAAGGGCCGCAGCGAGCGCTGCCAGCAGTGCAGTGCCGCCGACACCTTTGCCGACGGGCGGACGCGGGTGCGCGAGGCGCTGGGTCCGGTGATCAAAGGACGGGCCACCCATGATCTCGTCCGCACCGTGCCCATGAAGCTCCCGGACGGCAGCATTCCCTACATCATCGAGATGACCACCGACATCACCCAGATGAAGGCGCTGAACGAGGAGAGCGCCACCATCAGGAACTGGGTTCGCAACGAGTTGTGGGACCAGGTGCCGGTGCGGATTTGCGTCATCGACCACGACTACAAGATCGTGGAGGCCAACAAGGCGTTCACCCTGGCCTACGGGGATTTCGGCAATCAATATTGCTACTCCGTCTACAAGGGCCGCAGCGAACACTGCCTGAGCTGCAACGCGGCGGCGACTTTCGTTGACGGCGAAATTCGGACGCGGGAAGAAAAGGGCCTGGTGATCGACGGCGAGCAGACCACCTACCTGGTTCGCGTGGTGCCTGTGGTTTTGAATGACGGCTCGATCCCCTACATCATCGAGATGTCCACCGACATCACCGAGGTCAAGCGGCTGGGCAAGGAAAAGCTGGAAGCTGAACGGCTGGCCGCGGTGGGCCAGACGGTGGCTGGCCTGGCTCACGGAGTGAAGAACGTGCTGATGGGCCTCGAGGGCGGGATGTATGTCTTCCGCTCGGGGATGGAGAAGAGCGACAGCGAGCGGATCTTCCAGGGCTGGAAAATGCTGGAGGACAACATCGAACGCATCACCTATTTCGTCAAGGAGTTCCTCGAGTTCGCCCGGGGCCGGGTGCCCACGGTGCAGCTGGTCGACCCCAACCGTCTGGCGGAGAAGGTCTACGATCTGTTCCACGACACGGCTGGTCTGGCCGGGATCTCGCTGAAGAAGGACCTGCAACCGGGGATCCCTTACGCGCTGATGGACGAGGAGGCGTTGCACTCCTGTCTCACCAACCTGGTGACCAACGCCATCGACGCCTGTAAGATCAGCGACCGCCAGGAGCGGTCGATCACCATCACTACCAGCGAACGGAGCGGCACACTGGTCTTCGAAGTGGCCGATGACGGCACGGGTATGGATTACGACGTGAAGAAGAAAATCTTCACCACCTTCTTTTCCACCAAGGGCTCGGACAAGGGCACCGGCCTCGGACTGCTCACTACGAGAAAGATCGTCCAGGAGCACGGCGGCAAGGTCTCTTTCGAGTCGGAGCCGGGGGCCGGGTCGCTGTTCCGCCTGGAGTTCCCGCGTGACAACCTCCCCAAGCCGGGGGCGGAGCAGGATGGTGGGGAAATAGACGATAATAACGGGACCGAGGAAGCGAAACTCGAGAACGCGTGAAGAACGATACCCGGGACGCCGGGAGGAGGAAGGGCAATGCAGCAGGCGGAAGAGAAAACCATACTGGTGGTGGATGACGAACCGGACGTCCGGCAGTACCTGGAGATGGTGCTGGTGGATGCCGGGTTCAAGGTGGTCACCGCCGGCGACGGGGAGGAGGCGATGGAGAAGATCCGGGAGAAGAAACCCGACTTCATCTCCCTTGACCTGGTGATGCCGCGAAAGTCGGGCCACCGGCTGCTCAAGGAACTGCGACGGGACAAGGAGCTGTCGCGGATCCCGGTGCTGATCGTCACGGCCCATGCCAAGGATGAACTGGGCAAGGGCGACCTCAAGGACCTGATGGACAACCGGACCATGTCCGGGCCGGGGACCTACCTGGAAAAGCCGGTCAACCCGGCTTCGTATGTCCGCAGCATTCAGCGGGCCCTGGGCATCGCGGTGGCCGACGAGGCCACGGAGAAGATCGCCCTCAAGGAAGAACTGCGGGACAGCCTGAAGGGCGCCAGCCCCGAGGCGCTGGCCCGGGCTCTTGAGGCCCTGAAAAAGGAAAACGGCTCATAAGCTCGTCTGAGGTCCTTTGCTCTGTTGACGACCTCCTCGGAACCCTCACATACCAAAAGAGGTATGCTCCGGTTCCCCGTCGGCCGTCGCCTTGCTCTTGAACCACTGCCGAGCTTATTAAATTCTCTTTATGGATAAATAAATAGGAGTACTCACAATGAGCGAAGAGAAGAAGAAACAGGTGCTGGTCATCGATGATGAGCCGGACGTGGCGACCTACCTCGCCATGCTGCTGGAAGACAACGGTTACGAGACGGTCACCGCGGCCAACGGCATCGAGGGGATGGAGAAGGCGAAGCAGAACCGGCCGGACCTGATCTGCCTCGACATCACCATGCCGGAGCAGTCGGGCATCCGCTTCTACCGCAACCTGAAGGAAGATGCGGGGCTGGCCGATGTCCCGGTGGTGGTGGTCACCGCGGTCACCGGCAAGGGCGGCGACCCGGCCCCCTTTGAGGAATTCCTCAGCACGAGGAAGGTGATCCCCCCGCCGGAAGGGTTCTTTTCCAAGCCCATCGTCCGCGAGGAGTTCATGGCCGAGGTGAATCGTCTCCTCGCCTGACCACAACGGGGGACGTACATAACGATATAACTTACGGCTTAGACACAGACATCATTGGGCTTGCACGCATTGGCCCGCAGACTGAGGTGCATGAGCGCACGTTATATAGTTATGTACGTCCCCGAATCCCCCCCGGGGGCATTTTTATTTCACCCCGTTTCAGTATCTTCCCGAAATGGTGGTAGACTTTTCACTCGTGGAAGCAAAAGCGCGAACCGTGGGGCAGGCGATGAGTGATCAAGAGAAAACACGAGAAGAGCTGATGGCGGAGCTGGCAGCGCTGCGCAAGGTCATCTCTTCCTACGAGTCCGGGAAAAAGCTCCGCGAAAGCGAGGCCACCGCCCGTGCCCTTCTGAACGCGCCCCACGACACCGCGCTTCTCGTGGAGCCTGACGGCACCATTGTCACTGCCAACGAGTGGGCCGCCCGGAGTTTCGGCACCACCGTTGAGGAATTACAGGGGCAGAACGTTTTCCGCTTCTTCCCTCCCCAAGTGGGTGACAAACGCAAGCCATTCGGTGAGGAAGTGCAGCGGACCGGAAAGCCGGTGCGCCAGGTGGACCAGCGGGAGGGGCGCTGGTACGACTACACCATTTACCCCATCATGGACACGGCCGCCAAAAAGGTGGCCCGATTTGCCATCTTCGCCCGGGACATCACCGAGCAGCGGGAGATGGTGTCGGCACTCAGGGACTCGGAGGAGAAATACCGCACCCTGGTGGAGGAATCGCAGCAGGGGATCGTGGTGTTTGTGGCAGGCTGCCTCGCCTTCGTCAACAATGCCGCGGCGAGGATTCATGGTCGCACCGTCGAGGAACTGATGGCGATGAACGGGGAGGAAGTTCAGGCCACCATCTATGCCGAAGACCGGGAGACCATGTTTGGCTGGATCGCCGCAGTATATTCAGGCGAAGAAGAACCGTCCACCCAGGAGTATCGTTTTGTCCGCAAGGACGGCACCATTCGCTGGTGCCGAATATCGGTAAGCATCATAGAGTTCGGCGGGGAGCGTGCCCTGCAGGGAATCATCCTCGACATCGACGATTCGAAAAAACTGGAACAGAAAATTTTTCAGGCGCACAAAATGGAAGCCATCGGCCGGCTGGCCGGCGGAGTGGCCCACGATTTCAACAACCTGCTCACCGCGATCCTCGGCTACAGCAAATCGATGACCCGGAAGCTGGATCCGGATGACCCGCTGCACGAAAACGCCCGGGAGATCAGTTTCGCCGCCGAGCGTGCTGCGGCACTGACCAGGCAGTTGCTGGCCTTCGGCCGCAAACAGGCGATGAAGCCGGAACGATTCAATGTGAACCGCATTGTCCACGGCATGTGGAACATGCTTTCCAGCCTGATCAGTTCCAACATCCAGGTGGTTCTCCGGCTCACCCCGGGTCTGGGCCTGGTCAAGGCCGACCCGGGACAACTGGAGCAGGTGCTGATGAACCTGGTGCTCAACGCCCGGGACGCCATGGCGGATGGCGGGACCCTGACCATCGAAACCATCCCGCAGGATCTGGCGGCCGAGGAACTGAGCGACAATCCTGATGCCGCTCCCGGGCCCTATGTCTGCCTCGCGGTCCGCGACACCGGCTGCGGTCTCGATGAAAAGAAATTGCGGCACATCTTCGAACCCTTTTTCAGCACCAAGGGGCTGGCCGAGGGGACCGGTCTGGGGCTCTCGGTGGTTTACGGCATCGTCCAGCAGCATGGGGGCGTCATTTCGGTGGAGAGCGAGTCGGGCAAGGGAAGCCGTTTCTGTGTCTTCCTTCCACTCAGCGTGGATGAACCTTCGTTGCCGGCGGAGGATCCCCAGCCCTTAGCGCTGGCGGACAGGGGAGGGAAGCGGGTGCTGGTGGTGGAGGACGAACACATGGTACGCCGGTTCATCGCCAGCATCCTCCGCGAGTTCGGCTACGAGGTGGCCGAGGCTGAGAGCGCCGAGGAGGCCATGGTGAGCCACGAGCACGAACTGGAGAGTTTCAACCTCCTGCTGGCCGACATCATGCTCCCGGGCCGCAGCGGGATTCACCTGGTCAAGGATCTCATTGCCGTCAATCCAGACCTGGCCGTGGTGCTGACCAGCGGTTATGCGGTGAAGGAAGCGGAACTGAACTTTGTCCGGGTGAGCAACTACCAGTACCTGGAGAAGCCGTTTACCGATGAGGAGTTGATGGCCTCGGTGCGCCGGGCCCTGGACTCGGCCAGCCAGACTGATCCCTCCGGTGAGAGTTGACTTCCTCATCTCCTCGCAATGACAATCGGAAACATCTTCAAATTTTGACGGGTTCGAGAGCGTGGCCGGCTTTGGCCGCGGCCAGGTTCATGCCACGGAAGGCGGGTTTGCTCACGGACTTGATCGCCTTGAGCAGATCGGGCAGGGTCAGAGGCATCTTCTCATCGGCCAGCGAGCAGCCGATGAGCACCAGGTTGGCCAGCACCAGCGAGCCCAGTTTCTGGGCCATGCCGTCGGCATCGACGAACCGGCAGCTGATCCTGTTGGTGGTGAGATAGCGCTTCAGCTTTGCATTGGCCTTGAATTCCCCCCCGGTGTTGAGGAAGCACTTCCCCCCGGGCTTGAGAAAGGTGGCCGTGGCATAGAGTTCGTCCGCCTGCAGCACATAGAGCACGTCGGCCTGCCCCTTGCGCACCAGCGGCGAGTGGAATGACCCCGCTTTCAGATGCGAGACAACCGAACCGCCCCGCTGGCTCATCCCGTGGGTTTCGGAGAGCAGCACCGCCTGCTTGCGGTCGAGGGCCATTCGGGCCAGGACACGGGTGGTGAAGAGCACGCCCTGGCCGCCCACCCCGGAGATGACGAACTGCATCTCGGGACAGAGGTTATTTGCCGGCGCTTGCTTCTTTCGCTCAGCCATCGTTCTTCTTCTTTGCCTTTCCCTTCTTGACGAAGGAGACCGCTTTCTTCGGACACATATCGACACAGAGGCCGCAGGAGGCGCAGATCTTGGTGTCCACCCGCACCTGTGAGTCCCCTTCGACAAAGGTCATCGCCGGGCAGTCGAAGTTGTCCTGGCAGTAGAGGCAGGTGTCGCAGTCGCTGGAGATTTCGATGGGCTTGCGGTCCGCGCCCAGAACCGACTTGTCGTTGATCAGGCAGGGGAAGCGGGAGATGACCACCGCCATCCCGCCCTTCGGTGACTCGACATACTCCTGGGCTTTCTTCAGCAGGGTGATGAACTGTTTGGTCTTGAAGGGGTTGGCCACCTTGACGTAGTTCACCCCGCAGCCCTTCACCACCTGCTCCAGCGGGATGGCATTGCCCTCGGTGCCGTCCACCAGCTGGCTCACCCCCGGGGTGGGCTGCATGCCGGTCATGGCGGTGATCATGTTGTCGAGGATCACCAGCAGGAACCGCGACCCGGAGTACTGGGCGTTGAGCAGGGCCGCCGGGCCGGAGTGGTAGAAGGTGGAATCACCGATAGTGCCCACCATGGGCCGTTTATTGCGGTCCTGGCGGTAGGCCTTGTGCAGGCCGTCGGCCAGGGTGATCCCGGCCCCCATGTCGAGAACGGTGTGCACCGCCCGCTGGTTTTTACCCAAGGTGTAGCAGCCGATGTCGCTGGTGATGATCGCCCGCGGCACCGCCTTGCGGATGGCGAGGAAGGTGGCCCGGTGGGGACAGCCGGGGCAGAGGGACGGGTGGCGTACCGGCCGGCCCTGCAGCAGTTTCCGCTCGGCCGCCTGGTGTTGCAGGGGCGGGAGCTTGCGGCTTGAGTTGTGTTTGCCGAGGGCCTTGGACAGCACCTCGTAGACCACCTCGGGTGTCAGCTCGCCGGCGTTGGGCACCGCGCCGTCCAGCCGGCCGTGTACGTGCCTCCGGTCGGCCACCTGGTATTCGATCACCGGCATCGACTCCTCGAGGATCAGCACGTGCCGGCAGCTCTGGATGAACTCGGTGACCCGCTTCAGCGGCAGGGGATGGGGCGTGCCGATCTTGAGCACCGGCAGGCCCTTGAGCACCTTGGACTGGCTTTCCAGCAGGTCCATCAGGTGGCCGTGGACCACCCCGGCGGAAACGATTCCCAGGGGGACGCGGCCGGCCTTTTTGGGCAGGGGGGCGTCGTTGCGATTGAAACGCTTTTCCCGTTCGAATCCCTTGCGGATCGATTCCAGCTTGAGGTTCAGCTTCTTGTGCAGGAAGAACCGGGTGCGCGGCGTGGCCGCCCAGCGGTCCGGATCCTTGCGGAAACTCGCCCGCACCTGGTCCGGCTCCAGGACCGCCGGCAGGCTCAGCGATTGCCTGGCGTGGCAGACCCTGGTGGTGGGCCGGATGAGCACCGGCAGCCCCTGCCGTTCGGAAAGCTTGTAGGCCGCAGCCACCATGGCCCGGGCTTCGGCCGGGGTGGACGGGTCATAGACCGGCAGCAGGGCAAAGAGCCCGAAGAGCCGCGAGTCCTGCTCGGTCTGTGAGGAGTGGGGCCCCGGATCGTCGGTGGCGATGATCAGGAAACCGCCCTCCACCCCCTGGTAGGCGGAACTCAGGGCCGGGTCGGCCGCGACATTGAGACCCACCTGCTTCATCGCCACCGCGGACCGCTTTCCCGCCATGGCCGCGGCCAGGCCCACTTCAAAGGCCACTTTTTCGTTGATCGACCACTCGTAGTGTGCGGTGAGCCGGTAGCGCTTTACAAAGGCACCGAAGGCCGGGAGGATCTCGGAACTGGGGGTTCCGGGGTACGAAGCAAGGCACTGGCAGCCGTTCTCGGCCAGACCGAGACCCATTGCCTCATTCCCCAGCAGGATTTCTTTTTTTCCGGAAGCCAGCGGCTTCGCCTCGTGTGTTCAGCAGAGCAAAATGCAAGCGATCATTGCCAATCTGTTGACACATCATACTTCAGGGGGCGGGAGGGAGGCAAATTTTGAGGCTTGGAGGCTGCAAAATGTGTGAAAAATCAAAAATACGGTCCAGGCAGGTAACGTTTTCTCCTCCACATACGTCAAATAGAGTGAAGGGCGGTTCGATCGGGAACCGTTTGGACCTTCGGGCGTTTCGTACAGTGAGATCAACAGGTGATGAAAGGAGTTGGTGACGTTGAGAGAAGGGCTTGAACAATACGATCCACGTGCCGCATTCGCCTATTATTACCGGGGGCTGGTCCTCTCCCGCATGGGCCAGCTGGACCGGGCGCTGAGAAGTTTCAAGGAAGCGATGGTGTCCGAACTCCATCGGGCCGAGCCTGACGGGCTCAACCTCCGTCTGTTCCGGGACAAGATCCGTGAGGCCGAAGCGACGTTCACTTCCCCACAATCCCCGCCGCAATCGCTTTCGCCTCCTCCTCGGTGAAATGGCCGTGGATGGAAGCCCGTCCACCCAGGATTGGGGCCATGATGCGCGGTGCGGCGGTGACCGTGCCGTCGATCATCAGGGCCATTGGATCACCAAGGTGCGTCTTGGTCGCCCGGGCAAGATTGAGGGCTCCCTCCTCGGTGAGCAGCAGACCGATGGCGTGCTCCTCTCCTTGCGGTTCATACCAGGCCCTGGTCACGTCGGCGTTGGTCAGCGTGGGCTCGGGTGAAATCCAGATGATCTGGTCCGGCCTGGGGCCGGGGACGCTCTCCCATCCCTCAACCTCCTCCAGGGAGGCCAGCCTCGCCTCGAAAGTGACAGGTTCTGCCTGGTCCGCAGGCAGTTCTGCGGCAGTCAGGGCCGGTGAGAGCAGGAGCAGCCACAGGGTTGAGACGGCGACAACGCTGAGGGCTGTTCTCTGTGGACGATGGTAGTGAGTCATCTTTTGATCCTCCCCTGTATACCTCAATAACGTATCACCGCTGGAGGATATTCCCACCCGTGATCTGGCCGCCTCCAGTGAGCCCCATCCCGTCGTAGGCCGGGAAGTCGATGGCTCCCAGCTGTGATGCCGTGCCGTTGTCCACGTCCCAGGCCCTGACCCGGGCTTCCCAGGTCGCGTCGGGCCCCGGCATGGTGACGATCTCGTCCACGCCGTCGCCGTCCATGTCCGCCGTACTCACCACCGCACCGTAGAGCGCATCGGGGTAGGCCATGAAACTGACGCCGGCCAGGGCCGCGACGGTGCCGCCGTCGTAGTCCCAGCCCCGGACGTGGGGGCCAAAGACGGCGCCCGGTCCCGGGCCGGTGATGATCTCGTCGATGCCGTCACCGTCAATGTCGCCGCAGGCCACGTTGACGCCCCACATCAGGGTGCCGTAGGCGAAATAGCTCACCGCGGGGTCGGCGGATGTCCCGCTGCCGCCGTCGTGATTCCAGCCCCGCACGTGGGGGCCATACACGGATCCGGGTCCGGCGCCGGTGACGATCTCATCGAACCCGTCACCATCGATGTCACCGCAGGCCACGTTGACGCCATACTTGGGTGTGCCGTAGGCGAAGTAGCTCACCGCGTTCATCGATGTCGACGTGCCTCCGTCCACGTTCCAGCCGCGGACGTGGGGGCCGAAGACAGCGCCGGGCCCCGCTCCGGTGACGATCTCGTCCATACCGTCACCGTCGATGTCACCGGCGGCCACGTTGACCCCGTATCGCAGGGTGCCATAGGCGAAGAAGTTGACCGTGGACAGTGGTGTGCCATCGGGGTTGAAGCCCCTGACGTGGGGGCCGAAGACATCGCCGGGGCCGGGGCCGGTGATCACCGAATCGCTGCCGCTGCCGTCCAGGTCACCGCAGGCCACGTTCACACCGTAGTGGTCGATGCCGTAGGCTCCCCACTCATCGAGGAACCCGCCGGGGCCCACCGGGTCCCAGGTCCGCACCAGCGACGGGTTGTCATAGAGGGGGCCGGGCCCGGTGACCAGCTGCTCCAGCGGGCCCTGGGAGAGGGGATCGGCCATGGAGGCCACCAGCGAAAATGCCTGGTTCACACCATCCGCCGGGTCGTTGTCCATGGCCACGTTGAACGCTCTCACCTGGATGAAGTAGTGGCCGGCCAGGGGGGCCTGGATGAAAACGTTCTCCACGTTGTTCAGCCGGTCCGCCGGCCCGTCGGGAGCGGACCAGAGGCTCTCCATCAGGCCGTTGTTGCCGCGGAAGACCGAACCGTCAGGTGTGGTGACCGTGAGGTCGAGGTCGTTGATCAGGGCCAGGGTGGCGGAGGCTTCGCCCGGCTCGTCATTCCAGACCAGCGAGATCTTCAGTGGTTCACCCGCGCTGTGCCGGGTGATCGCCGTGCTCCAGACCTGACCGGTCTCCAGCGGGGTGCCGCCGTCGATGATCAACTGGTGCACCCCGGCCTCATACATCCGCCCCACGTGGGCCAGACCCCAGCCCTGCTGCAGCCGTTCGGCAGCGTCGAGGCTGTACTGGTGGGCGTTGGCGATGAGCAGCGCCTTGGCCGTGGCCGCGCCGGGCAGGACGCCGGCCGGGTTGTTGCCGAAATGGTTCTCCTTGAACATCTGGCAGGTCAGGCCCACCGCGCCGGCCACGATGGGGGTGGCGCCGCTGGTCCCGCCAAAGTCGTCGTGGTAGTCGCCGGGTGAGTACCCATCTTCACCGGTCCAGTCGGTGGTGAAGGTCTTGTCAAAAGCCGCCACCAGGTCCGGTTTGATCCGGCCGTCGGCCGCCGGCCCCTGGGCCGGGGTGGCGCCGCCGCCGTGCCGCTCCCACTGGTCGTCGTCAAGGGTGGCCGTGTCCTGGTGGTAGACGCCGCCCACGGCGATCACGTTCTTGGCCGCCGAGTCGGTGGAGATGGTCACCGGGGTGATGCCGCCGTTGCCCGCCGCGTAGAGCATGGAGACTTCGAATTCGTTGACCGCCTGGTCATTCTGTCTCGAGTCGTTGGTGTACTCCCCGTTGTTGGTCACCCCCCAGCTGCAGGACTGGAAGACGCCGTTCCAGTTGCTGCGCAGGTTGTTCACCGAGGCATAGCGGCCGATGGCCCAGTCGCAGAAGATGCCGTCGCCCTCGGACATCATCCCGGTGGCCATGGGGTTGCCGCTGCCGTCACCGAAGACGATGCCAAAGGTACAGGTGCCGTGGGGGTCCACCGCCGGGCTGCCGTCGATGTCGATCAGGTTGCCGAAGTCCTGGTGCATCGAATCAAAGCCGCCCTCCTTCACCTCGCCGGCGATACCGGCGCCGGAGAAGCCGCCCAGTGCGGCGTCCTCGACGCCCATGCCGGTACGGATGTGATTCATGTAGAGACTGGGTGGATGGCAGCGGTCGATCCAGCGCACCGCCGGCAGGGCGGCCAGATCACCAATGGCCGAGGGAGAGATCTTCACCCGGGCCGCGCCGGCCAGATCTCTTTCGTCGAGCACCATCTTGCCGCCCAGATCGAACAGCCGTTTGTCAAAGCTTTTGCCGCCGTCCCTCCGGTGCAGTTCCGGGAAGAGGCTGATGTTGACCTCGACCCGCTCTTCCCCGCAGTCAAGCAGCCCGGCCTCGATCTTGTACGCCGGGTGGAAGGGTCCGGTCCAGCGGACCAGGGGCAGGGATTTCAGTCGGGTGAGGGCATCCGCAGAAGCACAGATGATGTAGGTGAACTGCGGCAGGTAGCCGAGAATCGAAACGCCGGTCTGTTCCAGTGAGCCGAGTTCGTCGGAGGTGAGTGGCCGGGCCACGTGAACCAGTATGGCCGGGTCACCGGTCGCTGCCCGCAGTTCGGCGGGGACATCCGGTGCTCCGGTCTGGGGAGTGAACGATCCATACTTGAGCAGAATGACACCATCGGCCGCGGCTGCGGGAATGCTGAGGCAGATGAACGTTATCAGGAAAAGGGGGAGAAGAGACTTCATGGACGAACCTCCTGAAACCAGGGTTGTATTCTGATCGAAACAGCATACAGCAGATGCGGGCCGGCTAGCACCAGCAGGTGAATGTTGCCGCCATCCCTGCCGCGGGTTGTCCGGAAGAAGTCGTTGTCTCGCCGTAGTATCCACGATAGGATGGGCCAACTATTGGTGCGGGAAGCTACCCCACAGCAGTTCACAACTAAATTCAGGGAGGGAAGGGAAATGACAGGAACATCTGTCGGTCGGACAATTCTGTTCGTCGTGTTACTCATGTCCACACTCCATCTCTCTGCGGGTATTTTGAATCAACACGGGTATTTCAGTGTGCCGTATACGGTGAACCCGCCACCGGAGGATGCCAGGGCGGAGCATGGTCGCGGAATCTCCGCCATGGAAAAGGTGGAAATGCCGGATTGCACGTTGCATGTTGGACTGCGCAATTATGTCGTGACACGAGATCGGGACTGGATCACGGCACCCATTCCCGACCCCCGGAAGATTAAATGGAGACTCCCGCCCGACGAGGAAGGATTCTGCATCGACCTTAGCTTTGCCCTGCAGATCGACAGGATGACCTTCGAACCGTCAGCCGTGGTCATGACGATAGACGGCGTGCGCTGTGCGCTCATTGGGACCTCGCGACTCACGTATGATGAAAATGCTCCGATCCTGGAACGAATCGGCTGGGAGGACGTGCAGGAAGCTGCGATCGAACTGAAAAATGGAGAGTCCGTCGCTTTCCGGCTCTGCTTTGACGGTCAAAGGCCGGATCCCAGGCGGAACATCGAACTGATCCTGGGCGTGGCGCTTCACCACCCAGACAATTCAGCAATCCTGCCAATCAAGTTCTGTCCGAGGAGATACAAACAGGCGAAGACCTGACCGCTGGACCTTCGCGGCATCCTCCTTGATCCGGAATCTCTGAGGGCATACCATGCCAGATGGAACGGCATAATACCCTTGGGTTTTACTCGGGATTCACCTTACGGAGGCTCCACCCCATGAGCAA
>CBESOE010000054.1:0-25034 GCA_965531145.1 uncultured bacterium
CGACGACATCCGCCGTTACGAGCTGCCCGACGGCTGGGTCGTTCTGGCCGGGCGCACCGATGCGGCCAACGACCGGCTGAGCATCAAGCTGGCCCGCCCTAACGACTGGTGGTTCCATATACGGGGGATGTCGGGGAGCCACGTGGTGCTCCGCGCCCGGGAAGGAGAGGAACCGGATCGCGACACCCTGAAGCAGGCGGCGGCCATCGCGGCCTGGCACAGCAAGGCCCGGAGCGGTGGCGTCACTCCGGTCTCCTGCACCCGGGCCCGCTTCGTGACCAAGGCCCGGGGCCACAACCGAGGTACTGTCCATATCCGCAAGGAAACAGTGATCAAGGTCCGCCCGGCCCTTCCGGCCCTTGAGAATTCCGGCCAACCCTAATAGAATGATTCTTTTCGCTGGGCCCCGACTCAAGATCGGAGAGCCATTGGGCGATAAGAAAGCGAATCTTCATGCACGAGGGGGTGCATCGAACAAGATCTGAATACACTTCGAGCAGGAGCGCAGAAGAGCATGGCCTCTGAACAGTTTGAAAAGCACATCCTTTGCATCGGCGCCGGTTACGTGGGCGGTCCCACCATGGCCATGATCGCGGCCAAGTGCCCGCAATACAAGGTCACCGTGGCCGATATCAACCCGGTGCGGATCAAGGAGTGGCAAAGCGACGTACTGCCGATCTACGAGCCGGGCCTGCTGGAGGTGGTGAAGATCGCCCGTGGGCGCAACCTCTTTTTTACCACCGAGATATCCAAGAACATCGAGGACGCGGAAATCATCTTCGTCTCGGTGAACACCCCCACCAAGACCTACGGCAAGGGCGCCGGCAAGACCGCCGACCTGCAGTACTGGGAGAAGACGGCCCGGGGCATCCTCAGCGCCTCCACTACGGACAAGATCATCATCGAGAAGAGCACCCTGCCGGTGCGCACGGCCAAGGCCATGGAGCGGATCCTGCACACCAACGACAAGGGTCTGCACTTCGACGTTCTCTCCAATCCCGAGTTTCTCGCCGAGGGGACGGCCGTGGCCGACCTTGAGGCCCCCGACCGGGTGCTGATCGGCTCGCGGGAGACCGAGAAGGGTCGCAAGGCCCGGCAGGCCGTGGTGGACATTTACGCCAACTGGATTCCGCGGGAACGGATCCTGACCTGCGATGTCTGGAGCGCCGAGTTGTCCAAACTGGTGGCCAACGCCTTCCTGGCCCAGCGGATCTCCTCGATCAACAGCATTTCAGCCCTCTGCGAGAAGACCGGCGCCGACGTCTCAAAGGTGGCCCACGCCATCGGCACCGACTCGCGGATCAGCTCCAAATTCCTCAACGCCAGCGTGGGGTTCGGCGGGTCCTGCTTCAAGAAGGACATTCTCAACCTGGTCTACATCTGCGAGACCTACGGTCTCGACGAGGTGGCCCAGTACTGGGAGAACGTGGTCAAGATCAACCAGTGGCAGGAAGAGCGCTTCGTGGAGAACATGGGCCACGCCATGTTCAACACCATGGCCGGCAAGCGGGTGGCCATCTTCGGCTTCGCCTTCAAGGCCGATACCGGGGACACCCGTGAATCCCCGGCGATCTACGTCACCCGCAAACTGCTCGAGGAGCAGGCCAGGGTGGTGGTCACCGATCCCCAGGCTCTGCGCAACGCCAAGATCGACCTTTCGGACGTGATTGACCAGGTGGAAATGGAGCCCGACCCGTACAAGGCCGCCGAAGGGGCTCACGCCATTGCCGTGATCACCGAATGGCAGCTCTACAAGGAACTGGACTACGAGAAGATCTACGCGTCGATGGAGAAGCCGGCCTTTGTCTTTGACGGGCGGAACATCCTCGACCACCACGAGCTCTTCCGCATCGGCTTTAATGTCTACCCCATCGGCAAGCCGTCGCTGAGTCATCTTTAGCCCCTCCCCTGTCATCGCGAGGAGCAGGCCCTCCTGGCATCGAGAGGTACAGGCACATCCCCCTATGTCATCGCGAGGAGCAGGCAAAGCCTGCGACGCGGCGATCTCTCTTGATGAACTTCACAAAGAGGAGATTGCTTCGTCGCCGGCAAAGCCGGCTCCTCTTAAGGAACAATAAAGATGGGGACAGCTACCTGTCACATCAAACATCTGATTCTAAATCCCTTGCAACTTCAGGTAGCTGTCCCCATCTTCTGCGGTTCCTTCTGCAGACTTCCCGTGGCCCACACGGGTCGGGGGCTCGCAATGACAGGATGAATGGTTGTGCCGTCGCTTCACGCGGACAGTTCAGCCCGCTGCCCAACGGTTGACAATCGCCCTCCACACCGGAAAAATCATATAAAATCGCGTTTCAATTCAAACCCTGGCCCCTCTTTTGCCGTCAGTATGGTATCGAACGGCTGAATTTCGAGGGGACCGGAGATGAACCTGGGCAGCACAACAGTGGAGATGAGCATGCCGGCCGACAATACGGACCAGGCGGTGAACGAGCTGGTGGAGGGGGCTCGGGGCGGTGACAGCCGGTCTTTCGAGGCCCTCTACCACATGCATACCGGCCGGGTTCACGCCCTCTGCCTCCGTCTCACCGGCGATCCGGCCCTGGCCGAATCACTGACCCAGGATGTCTTTGTCAAAGTCTGGCGCAAACTCGACACGTTCAGGGCCGAGGGCCCCTTTGCCGCCTGGCTGCGCCGGCTGACGGTGAACGTGGTGCTGGAAGACCGGCGCAGCGCCAGGAGGGAATCGAAATGGCTGGCCGCCGATGGCGACAGCCTGCTGCAGGCCGGTGCCGGCAGCACGTCCAGTGCCGAACCGGACCGGGTAATGGATCTGGAGCGGGCCATGGCCCGGCTGCCCCGTGGGGCGAGAACCGCGTTCGTGCTCCACGACGTGGAAGGGTTCCGGCACCGCGAGATAGCGGCCATCACCGGTCTGGCCGAAGGCACGATCAAGGCCCAGCTCCACCGGGCACGAAAACTTCTCCGCACGGCAATGGAAACCAAAACGGTCTCGCGGGAGGTGAGGAAATGAAACACGATACTGCAGCAGAGCTCCTCAACGATTACACCGATGGCGAGCTGGAAGCACCGCAGGCGGAAGAGCTCGAAGAGCACGTCCGCCAGTGCGTGACCTGCCGCCGGGAGCTGGAAGGGTTGCGGCAGGTTCTGGAGGGGGCGGCTGCCCTGCCCCGATCCATCGAGCCGGCAACGGACCTCTGGCCGGCCATCGCCGATGCGACCCGGCTCCGGGAAACGGCAGCGGAAAATGCCGGCACAAGGCTGCTGCAGCGGCTCGGTTTCTTCAGCTGGTCCTGGCCCACCGCTCTGGCCACAGCAGCGGTGGTGGGTGTGCTCTGTTTCTCGTCGTTCAATACCGAACCGCTGGTCCAGACTGGTCAAGACCTCTCCCGCTCCGAATTCACGACCCCCTCCCAGGGCGACGAGGAAGCGACCTCGCTGGTCAATGCACTGGAAGCCGAGTGCCTGCAGGGCGAGCGTGAACTGGCCGCTTATGACGGTTCAAGTGACCATATGACACAGTTGCTGATGGAGAGCATGCCGGTGGTGGACCGGGCCATCGCCGAAGCCCGGGCAGCCTGGCTTGACTCGCCGGAAAACCCTGGCCTGGCCCGGCTGCTCACCATGGCCTACCGGGCCAAGGTGGCTCTGCAGGGACGGGCCATCCGCATGGCCAGCCGGACGTAATCGGCAGGAACGGAGAAACAGGTTCTGGATATTCGCTTCTTCGAAGAAATGTTCGAAGCAATGATAGACATCAAAAAAGGAGAGAAACGATGAACAGAATGAAATGGATGATTACGGCAGCCTTGACGGTGGCTCTCATTCTGCTGGGCGCCCCCCTGATGGCCCAGACCGAGATCAACGAGACCCGGCCGCTCCTCAGCTCGGCCACCCTGTCGGTGGACAACATCAGCGGCTCGGTAACGATCACCGGTTGGAACGAAAACCAGGTCCAGGTCACCGGCACCCTGGGCAAGGGCTCTGAGGAACTGAGGATCAGCGGCGACGCCTCGCGGATGGAGATCGAGGTTATGCTGCCGAAGCACTCACGCAACGTCAAGCCGACGCACCTGGTGATCAGTGTGCCCCGCGGTTGTCGGTTGGATGTGGATACGGTGAGTGCCGATATCGATCTCAGTGACTTCGACGGCGACATCGAATTTGAGTCGGTGAGCGGCGACATCACGGCGGTCTGCGGTGCCGGTGAAGTGGACGTCTCCTCGGTGAGCGGCGATATCAAACTGACCTGCCAGTCGTCCGACACCACAGTGGAAAGCGTGAGCGGCGACGCACGCCTCCGCGGTATCGACGGGGTGTTGTCCGTCAACACGGTGAGCGGCGACATGCTGGTTGAAGGCGGAACCTTCACCAGCATCGAAGCGGAAATGGTTTCCGGAAACCTGCAGTTCGACATTGGCCTGGCCAGTGGTGCGCGGGTGGAGGTGGACGCCCACAGCGGCGACGTGATTTTCCTGTTCGACGGCGGGCTATCCGCGCACTGCGAGGTTGAAACCTTCAGTGGCAACATCACCAACGAATTCGGCCCGTCAGGCATCGAGAACGAGCATGGACCGGGCAGCGAGCTGGAGTTCACCGCCGGAGCTGGTGATGGCCATGTGGAGATCAACACGTTCAGCGGCAATGTGGTGCTGAAGCAGAAATAGCAAGTGTCATCGCCTATACGGAATCGAACAGCCGCCGGAATATCCGGCGGTTTTTTTTGTCAGCAGGTCTGATCCAGCCGTTGCTTGTGGCAGAATAGGAGAGGAGGTTGAATAAACGTATGACCCTGCTGCCGAAAAAACCGATGGCCACTGCACTGATCCTGATGCTGAGTCTGATCGAGGTGCTTTGCGCCGGACCGGCGGTCACCGCGCAGGAACGGCGCAGCCAGCTCATTGGCCGATCCGAAGAGGCGGTTACCGTCACCAGACCGGTTGATGGTGGGCCGCAGACCGAGGAAGTGGCCAGCATGGAACAGCGGCTGATCGAGGAGATCAACACCATCCGCCTGCTCCACGCCCTCGACCCCCTGGAGCCCAACGAAGACCTCAACCGGGTCGCCCGGGGATTCAGCTTCCGGATGAACCGTTTCGGCTTTTTTGGCCACCATGATTTGGCCGGCAATGACGTGGCCGACCGTGTTCGAGCCAGGGGAATCCGCTTCGCCATGGTGGCGGAGAACATAGCCAAGAACATCAACTTCAGCGATCCGGTGGATACGGCCATCGACGGCTGGATGAAGAGTGATGGGCACCGGGCCAACATCCTCACTGCCGATTTCCGCGAGACCGGCGTGGGTATCTGGAAGGACGGTAACATTTACCATTTGACCCAGGTTTTCCTCAACCCCTGGTAGGAAACGCAACTTTTGGTGCCTGACCCCAGTTTGTTGCAGTTTCCTCTCCGTCAAACATCCGGTTATAATAGATAAACACGTTCCATCATTATGGAACCTCGAACTACCTTCTGCGTTATAGAAGGGAAATACCGGGGTTAATTGCGGACCGTTGGCCGGTGGCCGAGGGTGCGGAGTTCCGGTTTTTGTCCATCAAGTTTCGAATCGACTCCGGCCGCCGGCCGGCGGTTGCGGAGCGACGATCCCCCGGCACCCAGCGCGGCGCAGTGTGCACGGCGTGAGAACCGGGGAGCCATCAAACAAAGGAGAGCGTCAGATGAGCGGAAAACGGTTCTGGACGGGGACAACCCTGTTGATCACAATCCTGGCCCTTGCCGGGGCAACGGCCTGGGCGGGAACAACAGACACAGGGATGATTCGCTTCCCCGATGTCAGCGATTCGCAGATTGTTTTTCGCTATTCCAACGATCTCTGGATGGTTCCGGTCACCGGCGGCACGGCCGTTCCCCTGGCCAGCCCGTCCGGGGGCGAGGTGTTTCCCAAATTCAGCCCCGACGGCAAGACCATCGCCTTCATGGGCAACTACGACGGCAACCAGGACCTCTACACCATTCCGGTGGATGGGGGCCAGCCGTTCCGGGTGACCCACCACCCCACCGGCGAGACGCTCTGCGACTGGACCCCGGACGGTGATCTGATCTTTTTCGCCGGCGGTATCGGCCTCAACCCCCGGGCACGGGAGCTTTTCACCGTTTCGGCCGACGGCGGTCTGCCGGAAAAAATGCCGGTGCCCTACGGCGCCAACGGCGCGGTGAGCGAAGACGGCAAGTGGCTGGCCTACACTCCCCACTCCCGGGACTTCCGCAACTGGAAGCGTTACCGCGGCGGAATGGCCACCGATATCTGGCTCTTCAACCTGAAAAACAACACCTCGAAAAAAATCACCGACTGGGAAGGGACCGACACCTACCCCATGTGGCACGGCGACATGCTCTACTACCTCTCGGACAACGGGCCGGAACACCGGCTGAACATCTGGTCCTACAACACCGGCAGCGGTGAACGGAAGCAGGTGACCGACCACGACGAGTATGACGTCAAGTGGCCCTCCATCGGCCCGAACCAGATGGTCTACCAGCTGGGCTCCGAGCTGCGGCTGCTTGACCTGTCCGGCGGACGCAGCGCCGCCGTGCAGGTCACCATCCCGGGGGCCCGGCCCAAGATCCGCGCCCAGATAAAGGACGCGTCCAAGTCGCTCTTCAGCCGCGCCCTCTCCCCCACCGGCAAGCGGGTTGCCGTGGGTGCCCGTGGCGATGTCTGGACCCTGCCGGCCAAGAACGGCTCGCCGGTGAACCTCACCCGCACCAGCGACGCCGTGGAGCGCTACCCCTCGTTCAGCCCGGACAAGAAGTGGATCGCCTGGTTCTCCGATGAGACCGGCGAGTACCAGTTGTATATCACCGCCGCCGACGGCTCCGGCGAGGCGGAAAAGGTCACCGACCTGCCGGCGTCCTATTACTTCGCTCCCAACTGGTCCCCGGACAGCGAGTGGCTCACCTTCTGGGAGAAGAGCGGACAGCTCTATCTCTACAACGTGGCCTCGAAGGAAGCCAAGGTAATCGAGGAACAGCTGGGACAGGGAACACCCAGCGTCAGCTGGTCCCACGACTCCAACTGGCTGGCCTGGGCCCGCAACACTACACTGCGCGGCCCGAATCAGATTTTCCTTTATGACATGGCCGCCGGCAAGAAACACCAGGTAACCGACGGGATGTTCACAATCACCTGGCCCACCTTCGACCGTGAGGGCAAATTCCTCTACTTTGCCAGCAACCGTGATTTCAGCGACCCGATCTACTCCGACGTGGGCACAACCTGGGTCTACACCGCCACCGACCGGCTTTACGCCGTACCGCTGAACGCCGATGTCGAGAACCCGTTGGCGCCCAAGAGCGACGACGAGGAAATCGAGGAGGAAGAGGAGGACGGCGAGGAAAAGAACGACGAGGGAGAGAAGGACGACGATGAGGGCGAAGACGATAAGGGCGAGGAAACGGAAGAAGACGACGAGGAGGAAGAGGAGCCGCTGAAGATCGACCTCGAGGGGTTTGAGCAGCGGGCCATCGCCCTGCCGGTGGACAAGGGCGCCTTCTTCGGCCTCGGCACCAACGACGACAACAAACTGATCTTTGTCCGCGGCCCGGCCCCTGGAGTCCAGGGCCCGCCATCCATCCACCTTTTCGACTTCGACGACGAGAAGGAGAAGGTCAAAACGATTGCCGGCGGGGTCACCCCGGCGGACCTCTCCGCTGATGGCAAGAAGCTGCTGGTGGTGAACATGACCGGCGCCATGGCGATCATCGACACCGCCCCGGACCAGAAGCTGGAAGACATGGTTCCCACCGGCGGGATGCTGGTCACGGTGAACCCCCGCGAGGAGTGGCGGCAGATATTCAACGAGGTCTGGCGCCGTGAGCGGGACTTCTTCTACGACCCCAACATGCACGGCGTGGACTGGGAAGGCGTGCGCAAGCAGTATGCCCCGCTGATCGAGGAATGCACCTCCCGCGAGGACGTGGGCTTCATCCTCCGCGAAATGATTGCCGAGCTGAATGTTGGTCACACCTACTACTTCGGCGGTGACAACGAGAACCCGCCCCAGCTGCCCACCGGCATGCTGGGCTGCGACTTCGAACTGGCCGACGGCGCTTACCGCATTTCGCGGATCCTCGAGGGCGGACCCTGGGACGTGGACGGCCGCGGCCCGCTGAGCCAGCCCGGCACGGACGTCAAGACCGGCGACTACCTGCTGGCGGTGAACGGCGTGCCGCTGGATACCTCCAAGTCCCCCTGGGCCGCGTTCGTGGGCAAGGCCGGACAGACGGTGCGTCTGACCGTGAGCGAAGAGCCGAAGAGCGGCGAGAACGACCGTGAGGTGTTGGTAAAACTGCTCCCCGATGAAGGCAACCTGCGCTACCGGGCCTGGGTTGAGGCCAACCGCCAGTATGTGGACCGCAAATCGGGCGGCAAGGTTGGCTACATCTACGTGCCCAACACCGGCGTCCAGGGTCAGAGCGAGCTGGTGCGCCAGTTCGTGGGCCAGATCGAGAAGGAAGCTCTGATCATCGACGAGCGCTGGAACGGCGGCGGCCAGGTGCCCACCCGCTTTATCGAGCTGCTCAACCGGCCGATCACCAACTACTGGTCAGTTCGCGACCTCAAGGGCCCGGTGGTCTGGCCCCAGGATGCACACCACGGACCCAAATGCATGCTGATCAATGGCCTGGCCGGATCTGGCGGAGACCACTTCCCCTATCTCTTCAAACACAACAAGCTGGGCAAGCTGATCGGCACCCGCACCTGGGGCGGCCTGGTGGGTATCGGCGGTGGCCCGCCGTTGCTGGACGGTGCCGGTGTCACCACCCCCTCCTTTGCCTACTATGACATCGATGGCACCTGGGGCATCGAGGGACACGGTGTGGACCCCGATATCGAGGTCATTGACGATCCGGCCCTGATGGTGGATGGCAGCGATCCGCAGCTGGACAAGGCCATCGAGCAGATGCTCGAGGAAGCGAAGACCGGTGCCTTCAAGGCGGCCCCGGTACCAGCCTGGCCCGACCGCTCCGGAATGGGCCTCCCCGAGTCCGATTATTGATCCAGACGGCCGGCGGTGAGCAGTCACCGCCGGCCCTGCAGCTTGGCATGCCCCGAATCGTCTGAAGATTCGGGGCTTTTTCCGTACTGAATCACACCGGCAGGGCTGCGGATTCCTTGAACGAAAAATGGTGTGCTACAATAAAGCGCTCTCAGCTAACAACAGTCCTCGTCAACGATTGGAAAGGGTATGCCAATGTCCCCCAAGCAGTGGAACAATCCACCGGCCATGCAGATCGACACCGAAAAGACCTACCAGGCGACCATGGAAACCAGCCGTGGCACCATCCAGCTGAATCTCGACCCCAAGGCGGCGCCAACCGCTGTGAACAACTTTGTTTTTCTCGCCCGCGAGGGCTTCTACGACAACCTGGTCTTTCACCGGGTGATTGCCAACTTCATGGTCCAGGGCGGCGACCCCACAGGCACCGGCCGGGGGGGCCCCGGATACCGCTTCAATGACGAGTTCGGCCCCGGGGACCTGAAGCACGAACGGTGCGTCATCTCCCTGGCCAACGCCGGGCCGAACACCAATGGCAGCCAGTTCTTTATCACCCACGCCCCCCAGCCGCACCTCGACGGCCACCACAAGGTCTTTGGCAAAGTGGCCAGCGGTGATGACGTGGTGGACGCCATCCAGCAGAACGACACCCTGACCTCGGTGACCATTACCGAAGTCTGATCATGCGGCGGCGCGGTTCCCGGAATCTCTCCCGACCCGCGTCGCCCGACAAACAGAAGGAGGACCCGTTGTCCCCGCTGAAACCGCTTTCGAGCGAAAAAACACTGGACGAGGCCCTCGATGCCGCGTTGTCGGTGATCTACAAGCACAGCAGCCGCTGCTGGATCTGCACCAAGGCGGAACGGCAGGTGCGCGAATTCGCCACCGAGCACCCGGAGGTGCCGGTCTACCAGCTGGATGCCGTTGAGGGCCGGGATCTCGCCCGGGAAGTGGCCGGCCGGCTGGGAGTGGAGCACCATTCCCCGCAGGTCATCGTGGTTCGCCAGGGCAAGGCGGCCTGGAGCGGCTCCCACTTCCGGATCTCCACCCGCATCCTCGAACGGGAGACCAGCCAGGGCAACTGATCCCCTTCGCCCGGATATCCTCCCCTTCCGATACCTGAAGTGCATTCCCGGCCATCGCGATCGCCCTCACTGGTATCCGCACGGTAAAACAGGGTATAAAAGGCCCTCAGTCTGCATCCGAAAGCATTTACACCACCTTCTATCAGGGAATACCAATGAGCGACGAACCGAACAAAATCATCTACTCCATGTACCGGGTGAACAAGTTTCACGGCAAGAAGCAGGTGCTCAAGGACATCTCGCTCTCCTATTTTTACGGCGCCAAGATCGGTGTCCTGGGCCTCAACGGCTCGGGCAAGAGTTCGCTGCTCAAGATCCTGGCCGGGGTGGACAGCGAGTTCGACGGTGAAACCTCGGTGTCAGCGGGCCACACCATCGGCTTTCTGGAGCAGGAACCCCTGGTGGACGATGAACGCACCGTGCGGCAGATCGTCGAGGAGGGGGCCCGGGAGGCCATAGATCTGACCAGGGAATACGAGGAGATCAACGAGAAATTCGGCGAGGAGATGTCGGCCGAAGAAATGGACAAGCTTATCGCCCGCCAGGGCACGGTGCAGGAGAAGATCGACGCCCTTGACGCCTGGGACCTCGACTCACGGCTGGAAATGGCCATGGACGCCCTGCGCTGCCCGCCACCGGAGTCAAAAGTCAGTGTCCTGTCCGGTGGCGAACGGAGAAGGGTGGCGCTCTGCCGCCTGCTGCTGCAGAAACCGGACATTCTGCTGCTGGATGAGCCCACCAACCATCTGGACGCGGAATCGGTGGGTTGGCTGGAACAGCATCTCCAGCGGTACGAGGGCACTGTGATCGCGGTGACCCACGACCGCTACTTCCTCGACAACGTGGCCGGTTGGATCCTCGAACTGGACCGCGGCCACGGTATCCCCTGGAAGGGCAACTACTCCTCCTGGCTCGAGCAGAAAAAGGACCGGCTGGCCATGGAGGAGAAGACCGAGAGCAAGCGCCAGCGGACCCTGCACCGGGAGCTGGAGTGGATCCGGATGAGCCCCAAGGGCCGCCACGACAAGTCCAAAGCGCGGATCAAATCCTATGAATCATTGCTGACCCAGGACCATGATAAACATGCCGAGGACATGGAGATCTTCATCCCCCCCGGCCCGCGGCTGGGCAAGGTGGTGGTGGAGGCCGAAGAGGTGCGCAAGGGCTACGACGACAAGCTGCTGGTGGAGGGGCTCTCCTTCTCCCTGCCCCCCGGCGGCATTGTCGGGGTCATCGGCCCCAACGGCGCCGGCAAGACCACCCTCTTCAAGATGATCACCGGAGAGGAACAGCCGGACGCCGGTGACTTCCGCCTCGGTGATACGGTGAAGCTGGCCTACGTGGAGCAAAGCCGCGATGTTCTCGACCCGGAGAAATCGATCTGGGAGGTGATCAGCGACGGGCTGGACCTGATCAAGCTGGGCACCCGGGAAGTCAACTCCCGGGCCTACGTGTCGCGGTTCAATTTCAGCGGCACCGATCAGCAGAAAGCGGTGGGCACGCTCTCCGGCGGCGAGCGGAACCGGGTGCACCTGGCGCGGATGCTCAAGGAGGAGGCCAACGTCCTCCTGCTCGATGAGCCCACCAACGACCTGGATGTGGACTCGGTCCGGGCCCTGGAACACGCGCTGGAAAGTTTTGCCGGCTGCGCAGTGGTGATCAGCCACGATCGCTGGTTCCTCGACCGCATTGCCACCCACATCCTGGCCTTCGAGGGCGATTCCCAGGTGGTCTATTTCGACGGCAACTACACCCAGTACGAGGCGGACCGCAAACGGCGTCTGGGCGAGGCGGCCGACCAGCCGCACCGGATCAAGTATCGCCACCTGACCCGTAATTGACCCGACACCGAGCGTTCTTCGATTCCCATGTGGCTGACCAGTCTTCAGAACGTGGACCTCGCCTTTGGCGGTCCGCGACTGCTCGAGGGAGCGAGCTTGCAGATCAGCGAGGGGGAACGGGTCTGCCTGCTGGGCCGCAACGGTGCCGGCAAGACCAGCCTGATGCGGCTCATCGCCGGCGTGCTGCAACCAGACCGGGGTGAGGTGGCCCGGCGTCAGGGCCTGACCACTGCCCTGCTGGCCCAGGACGTGCCGCTGAACCTCGAGGGGACGATTCACGACCTGGTGGCCACCGGTCTCGGCCCACTGGGGAACCTGCTCACCGAGTATCGCCGGTTGAGCAACGACCTGGAATCTGGCGGCAGGGTGTTGGACCGCCTGGCCGAGGTGCAGCAGCGACTGGACGACGAGGACGGCTGGCTGGTGAGGCAGAAGGTGGACCGGGTGCTCTCAAAAATGGGCCTCGACCCCGACGCCCCCTGCGCCAGCCTCTCCGCCGGCTTGACGCGGCGGGCACTGCTGGCCCGGTCCCTGGTTAGTGAACCCGATCTGCTGCTGCTGGACGAGCCCACCAACCACCTCGACCTCGCGGCCATAACCTGGCTGGAACAGTTTCTCGCCGAGTCGAAATCCGCCCTGCTCTTTGTCAGCCACGACCGCGCCTTTCTCAGCCGGCTGGCCACCCGGGTGGTTGAACTGGACCGGGGAAAGATCCATGACTGGAACTGCGACTACCAGACTTTTCTGGGTCGGCGGGCCGAGGACCTGGAGGCCGAGGAAAGCCGTCACGCCGAGTTTGACCGGCGTCTCGCCCGGGAGGAGCAGTGGATCCGTAAGGGGATCAAGGCCCGCCGGACACGGGACGAGGGACGGGTCCGCGTCCTGGAGAAAATGCGCGGCGAACGTGAAGCCCGCCGGGAACGGACAGGCACCGTGGACATGCTGGTGGAGGATGGCCAACGCACCGGCAAGCTGGTATTCGAAGCCAAACATATCTCGTACGGCTGGGATGGGAAGCGGGTGGTGCACGATTTTTCCACGCTGGTGATGCGCGGTGACCGGGTGGGACTGATCGGCCCCAACGGTTCGGGCAAGACTACCCTGCTGGGACTGCTGCTGGGGCTGCTGCCACCGGAACAGGGTCATGTCCGTCATGGGGTCAACCTCGAGGTGGCCCGCTTCGACCAGTTGCGGGAGCAGCTGGATGAGAACCGGACGGTGAAGGACAACATCGCCGGCGGCGCCGACGAGTTCACCCTTGGTGGGCGGCAACACCACGTGATCGGCTACCTGCAGCGCTTCCTCTTCTCCCCCGAACGGGCCAACACCCCGGTGGCCGCCCTCTCCGGCGGTGAGCGGAGCCGGCTGCTGCTGGCCCGGCTCCTCACCCGGCCCTCCAATGTGCTGGTTCTGGATGAGCCCACCAATGATCTGGACCTGGAGACCCTGGAACTGTTGGAGGAACAGCTCATGGACTACAGCGGCACACTGCTGCTGGTGAGCCATGACCGGACCTTTCTCAACAACGTGGTCACCAGCACCCTGGTCTTCGAAGGTCAGGGCAAGGTCACCGAGTATGTGGGTGGCTATGATGACTGGCTGCGCCAGCGCCCACCCGATGAATCTGCTGCACCGACACCAAAAAAAGCAGCGCGGCCCCGGCCTCCGAAAACGCCGAAACCGGGCAAGCTGAGATACAAGGATCAGCGGGAACTGGATGCCCTGCCCGCCCGGATCGAAGAACTGGAAACGGAGCAGCAGGCCCTGTTCGTCCGGATGGAGAAACCCGACTACTACCGCTCCCCGGCCGCCGAGATCACCCGGGACACCACGCGGCTGGAGCAACTGGAGCAGGAACTGGCCACCGTCTACAACCGCTGGCAGGAACTGGAATCGCAACGGGAGGCCGGCACCACAACCGGCAACACGCCATGAACATCGCCCTGACCCACGTGGTTTCACCGGAGATCAACCGCTGCGAATTGAGTTTTCGCGAACGGGAGCCCATCGATCTGGAAAAGGCGCGGGCCCAGCATGCCGGCTATTGCCGGATGCTCGAGGAATGCGGGTACGAGGTGGTGGAAGTGGACGTCAACTCCGCCCACCCCGACGGCACCTTTATCGAGGATACGGCGGTGGTGGTGGACGAAGTGGCGGTGCTGTCCCGCCCCGGTGTGGAATCCCGCCGCGGTGAAGTTGCCGGTATCGAACCGGTGCTTGCCAGTTACCGGCCTCTGGAGCGGATCGAGCATCCCGGCACTTTGGAAGGTGGTGATGTGCTCAGAATCGGCCGCACTATCTACGTGGGGCTCTCCGCCCGCACCAACCAGGAGGGAATCGACCAGCTGAGCCGGCATCTGTCGCCGCACGAATACACGGTAATCCCGGTGGCCATGAAAGGCTGCCTGCACCTCAAGTCAGCGCTTACCGCCCTGGATGACCAGACCCTGCTGGCCCGGCCGGGCCTCTTCGACCCCCAGCCCTTTGCCGGATTCACCCTCATTCCGGCGGACGAAAAAGAATCAGAGGCTGCCAACGCACTGCGGGCCGGCAATTTCATCTGCCTGCACGTCGGCTTCACGAAAACAATCGAGCGGGTCCGCCATGCCGGGTTCGCAGTGAAGACGGTGGACATCTCCGAACTGCTCAAGGCCGAGTCGGGCCTCACCTGCTCCAGTATCCTGCTCGAGAACTGAATCCTCCCGTTCCCCTGCCCCGAATTCGACGAAATTGTCGAACCTTGCCCCCCCATCCGCCCGAATCGTCGAATTAATCGTGGTAAGTCCTTTATTTACTGTTGGTATGGTTCTTGCTCTCTGTTGAAGTGCATCAGGTGATCGAGATACCGACCTGATACCAATTGCAGAGATCGACATGACGGGTTGCCAATACCAACACGGTTCGAATCCAGGGGGAAAGGAGGAATCCAGCTCAGGCCTCAATCAGAAGGTTATTGCTCATAACTGAAATAATGTGAACAGTTGAACCACCCTTAAGGAGAGAAGATGTTCAAACGCACGAAATCATCGCTGATCAAGGCCGCCCTCGTTGGTGTGGTGGCAATGGCCCTCCTCGTTCTGGCCGGCGGCACTGCCCAGGCCCAGACCGCCACGGTCACCGGCACTGTAGTGGACATGACCACCGGGCTGCCCATCGAGGGCGCTTTCGTGATCCTGCGCCCGGCGGATGGCTGCTCCGGCGGCGGCGGCTCGCAGTTCCACGGCGGCGGCCACGGTTGGGGCGGCGGCGGCGGTTCCGGTGGCGGCGGCGGCTTTGGCGGCGGCCACCACGGCGGCGGTTCGGGCATGGCGATCCGTGTCGAAACCGATGCCAGCGGCGTCTACGTCATTGATAATGTCGAGGCCGGCGACTACCTGATGCGTGCCTGCGCCTGCGGCTATATGCCCACCGACCTGACCCCGGTGACCGTCACCGAGGGTGAGACACTGGTTCAGAATTTCGAGCTCGACCTCCGGTAACGCTGGAGACGGGCAGGAACCGAATGGCGGTCATGTGTGGAGGCGCAGGACCGCCATTTTTTTTCACCACACAAACCTGAACGGGAGAGAGCAGATGAAGATGAGAAGCACCGTATTCCTGGTCATGCCGATACTTCTCTGCACCATGTCGGTTATGGCCGGTGACAGCCAGCCGCCCCGAGTCCAGGGCCGGGTGGTGGAGCTCACCGATGCCCGGGGTTTTGACCAGTTGACCATCCTCACCACCGGCGGCGAGCGGATGCAGGTCCGCCTCGGCGAAGCCGGCACCTGCCGCGGTCTGGTATCCAGTGGAGACCAGGTGCGCCTTCGTCTGGTGGAAGAGAAGTCGGTGGACGGTGCCAGCCTGGCCATGGGGATGAAGGTCCGGCGCACCGGCGCCTCCTACCGGTTCCGCAACGGGGCCGGCGATATGAACCAGCAGTGGACCCAGACCCGCGCCAGGGACGGGTCCTGTGGCGGCACACCCGGCGACGGGTGCCAGAACCCGAAATGCCCCGGGGCCGGAAGCGGCGGCCAGGGTGGTGGTCAGCGCGTTGGGGGCGGTTCCCGTGGCGGTGGCAGCGGCGGCGGGGGCGGCGGAGCCCGAGGTGGTGGCGGCGGAAGCTGCGGCGGTGGTCGCTAATCGCGGCCTGCAGGCGTAAAATAGGTTCATGGTAAAGAGGTTTCGCATACTGACGACCATGATCCCGCTGCTGATCCTGACCATCGCACTGGCCGCCTGGGCGATACACGAAGGACGGCGCCAGCGGCAGGAGACCGCCGAGGTGCTGGCGGCCCAGGCGACACTCCTGGCCCGCACCCTGGGGCCGGGTCTGGAAGCGGCATCCACTGCGGCTCGGGAGATCGAGGAGAGTGCCGCATCACGGGTACTGGAGAACACGCGTATACTCTCCGTCCTGTGGCAGTCCGGCGGCCTCACTGCCACCACGGCCGAGTCCCTGGCCGAACAAAATGACATCGATACGATCATCCGCCTCGACCGCTCCGGAGCTCCAAAGCTCATTGCCGGCACACCGGTTTCCGAAACGCTGCTCCGGCAAATGGACGAGGTCATTGCAGGAGAAGCCGACGAAATGGTCCTCGGCCCACAGTTGGAGGACGGCGTGGAGCACATCGCCGCCGTGGTCCGAACCACTGACGGGGGGGCCATTTTCGCCCGGGTCCACGCACCGTCGAGCCTGGCCTATTCCAGCGCAATCGGCACGGCCAACCTGCTGCATCGGCTGGCCGGATCCGGTGGCGTGCTCTACCTCGGCTACTCCGTCTCACCGGGTGGGAAACCGCTGGAGGCCAGCTGGGACGGTGAGCCCATACCGCCGGTTTCCTCGGACGGCGATGGCCGGCGAACCGTGCGTGGCCGTGAGGTGTTCGAAGTGGTGGTACCGGTGAGCGCACCAGCGGGTTTCCAGGCCTCGCTGCGGGTGGGGCTGGACGGCCAGCCGCTGGCCGAGGCTTCGGTGTCCGCCGTGCGCCGGACTGCCATGGTGGGAATCGTGCTCTCCGTGTTCAGCCTGGCCCTGGTCTTCATTGCCCTGCTCTCCCGCAGCCGGGTCCTGGAGCGGGAAGAGGCCGGCCGGCAGCTGGCCGAGGTTGAAACGGCACGGAGACGCAGTGAGAGACTGGCCGCCGCCGGCGCCCTCACCGCCGGCCTGGCCCACGAAGTCCGGTCGCCGCTCAATGCCATCGGCCTCGCCGCTCAGCGTATGGAGCGGAACCACTCCCCCGAGGATGAGGTGGGACGGTTCGCCGCCAAGGTCCGCGGCGAAATCGGCCGGCTGGAAGCGATCCTCCGCGAGTTCCTCGAACTGGCCAGCCCGGTGGGCCAGGCGAGAAAGGTCACGGATATCCGAATGATAGCCGGAGAGGTGGTGGATCTCCTGGGCGACGAGGCGGTTGCCGAGGGCATCAGCCTCGTCCAGGCCGGTTCCTCCTGCCGGGCCCCGGTGGACCCGGAATCGATCCGCCGCTCGCTGATCAACCTGGTGCGCAATGCCATTCAGGCCAGCCCGGCCGGCGGCAAGGTCCTGGTGGAAACTGCGGCCTCGGACGGGCACGCCCAGGTGACCATATCCGACAACGGGCCCGGCGTGGATGAGGCCACAGCGGACCAGTTGTTCGATGCCTTTGTCACCAATCAGGCCGGAGGTGTGGGCCTGGGACTGGCACTTGTCCGCCGGGTGGCCGAAGAGCACGGTGGCACGGCGACCCTGAGCAACAACTATACCGGCGGTGCCCTGGCCGAACTCAGGCTGCCCGCCGCAGGCGGTGGAGAGACGGCATGAGCCTCGATGCACGCATTCTGGTGGTGGACGACGACAGGTCCCAGCGCGAGGAACTGGCCGGTTTCCTCCGCGATATCGGTGCGGTGGTGACCGAGGCCGGTGATGGCCGGGAAGCGCTGGATGCCGTGGTGCGGCAGGCGCCTGACCTCTGCATCAGCGATGTACGCATGCCGGGGATGGATGGCACCCGGCTCCTGAAGGAAATCCGGCTGGTCAATCCCGAGGTGGCCGTGGTGCTGGCCACCGCCTTTGGCACGGTGGAAGATGCGGTGACCTGCCTCAAGCAGGGAGCGGCGGACTACCTGCTCAAACCGCTGGATCTGGACGAGGTCGAACACCTGGTACGCCGCCTGCTGGAATCACGACGGCTGCACCGGGAAAACATCGACCTTAAAGCACGCCTGTCCCGGATCGAATCCGTGCCGGGCATCATCACCGCCGGCGGGGTGATGAGCGAAGTAATGTCTCTCATCTCCCGGGTCTCCCGCTCCGATGTCTCGGTGCTGGTGCAGGGTGAAAGCGGCACCGGCAAGGAACTGGTGGCCCGAGCGATCCACGGGGCAGGCCCGCGGGCCAGCGGCCCGTTCGTAGCGGTGAACGCCAGCGCCCTCTCCAGCCAGTTGCTGGAGAGCGAACTGTTCGGGCACGAGAGAGGCGCTTTCACCGGTGCCGACCGTGACCGGGAAGGCCGGTTCGAAGCCGCTTCCGGCGGGACCATTTTCCTCGACGAGATCGGCGACCTGCCCACCGAGGTCCAGGTCAAGCTGCTGCGGGTGCTCCAGGAGCGAACCCTCGAACGTGTCGGTTCAAACACCCCCGTGCCGGTTGACGTGCGGGTGATAGCCGCCACCCACCGCAACCTGCTTCAGGCCATCGAGAAGGGCAGCTTCCGTGACGACCTCTTTTACCGGCTGGCCGTGGTGACCATCGAGATCCCGCCGCTGCGCATTCGGAAATCGGACATCCCCTTGCTGGTGGACCATTTCCTGGCCAAGCACGACGAAGACGGGACGGCCGCTTCGATTTCCCGGGAGGCCATGGACCTGTTGCTGGCCTACGACTTTCCGGGCAATGTCCGCGAGCTGGAAAACGCCGTACAGCGCGGTATGGTGCTGGCCCGCTCCGGACAGATCACCGCCGGTGACCTCCCCCCGTCGGTGCTGGGATCGCACCACGAAAACGGCGGCACCCAGGATGAAGAGAGCGACTCACTGCCCGGCCGGGTGGCGGCCCTGGAAAAGGGGGCCATCGGCGATGCCCTGGCCGCCGCCAACGGTGTGCAGTCCCGGGCCGCCCGCAAGCTGGGGATTTCGGAGCGGGCCCTTCGTTACAAAATGTCAAAATACGGGATGAAAGACTGACCCATGAAACGCCTCGTTCACATCATCTTCATCGCTTGTGCAGTGTTCTCGTCCATCGCGGTGACGGCAGAACCGGTTGGCGAATGGACACTGATCACCTCCTGGACCACCGGGGACTACGGCACCGACGACAAAGTCGACACCTGGTCATCAAACCTGCAGTACATCCTCGGTGACGACTGGCAGCTTCGTGTGGATCTGCCCTACCTGGTCATGGACACATCATATGGCCTGGTGCGTACCGGCGCCGGCACCATGCCGGTGGGTGGCGAGCGGGCACAGAGACGACGCGGCGGCAACGGTGGCGGTGAAGGCGACGGTGACGGCGACGGTGGCGGCGGCGGTGGTGGCGGTGGAGGCGGCGGCGGAGGTGGCGGCGGAGGTGGAGATGAAGGCACCCCTGGCGGTGGCGAGGGTGAAGGAATGTCTCCCTATGACGACACGGCCAACGGCATCGGGGACATCCGCGTTGCTCTTTCCCGACGCCTGTTTGGCGGCGGTGTGAAGGTCTTCCGCATGGATGCCGAGCTGGAGGTAAAACTGCCCACCGCCGACGACGACAACGGTATGGGCACCGGCGAGACCGACTACCGGATCGGCTTCTGGGGCGGCTACCGCTTCTGGTCCTCCTCGCTCTACGCCCGCGCCGGTTGGAACCGGCTGGGCGACCCGTGGTGGGGGGACCTGAAAAATGTGATCGACGTCCAGCTGGGAATGGAGAGCGATCCGGTGGCCGCCGATCGGCTGATCCTCGCCGGCTGGATCGCCGCGGCACAGGAGGCCGTGGAAGGCCAGGGGGAAGCTTTCAATTTCGGCGCTTCACTGCGCACCACCGGCCGCTACCGCTGGTACGGAAGGGTATTGGTGGGTCTGGGCGACGCGTCGCCGGACTTTTCAGTGGCCATCGGGCTCTCCATCGGCCGCCACACACCGGGCCGGCTCTGGTTGGGAGGAAATGTCCTGTGAAACAGCCCTGGCATTACAGCATACGATTCCTCTGCTGCAGCATTCTGCTGCTGGCCGGTGGATTCGCTGTGGCCGGAGCCGATGGGCCTCCTCCCCGCTCATCGTTGAAGACAGTGGAAGGCGAGGTGCTGTCGGTCAGCCGGATCGCCGGCGAAGGCGGGATCGAGGTGGTGCAGGTGAGCCTCGCACCGAAGGGTGACCCCAAAAACCCGTTGCAGATCCTTCTCGCCCCACCGGGGGCGATGGACGATATCGGCTTCTCGGTGGAGCCGGGAGATCAGCTGAAGATCAAGTATTTTGTTGCCGGGGAAGGGAGCTGCCGGGCACACAAGGTGCTCAACTCCTCCCGCGGCCTGATGGTCCGCCTGAGGACCCTGCGCCAGATCCCGCTGTGGAACAACCAGGGGCACTGGCAGGGCGGCCAGGGCCGGATGCGGCAAGGACAGGGCCCCGGCCACGGTGGATCGTAGCAGTATCCAGCCTACCAAGCTCAGTCGATGAGCACCTGGTCCACCGGTCTTCTCAGCTTGATTGAGACTCGGAACAACAGCAGTATGGCCACTGCTCCCAGACCGGCCACAAAGCCATACCACAGCCCGGCCGGGCCCATTTCCAGCTTGAAGCCCAGCCAGAGGCTCACCGGTACGCCGGCGAACCAGAACCCGAGGACATTGAGCACCATCGGGGCCCGTGTGTCCCCCATGCCGCGGAGGATGCCGCCGGCCACCACCTGTAACCCGTCGAAGATCTGGAAGAAACCGGCAATGGGGATCAGCACCAGGGCCACGGCAATCACGTCCCCGGCATTTGTGAATATCGAGGCCAGCGGCCCGGGGATGGTGAGGAAAATCACCGCGGTAAAGACCATGAAGCCGCCGCCGCAGATCAGGGCGGCTGAGGCGGCCCGCCGCGCTCCTGCCTGGTCTCCCCGGCCGATGGCATTGCCCACGTGCACGGCAGCGGCGGCCGACACTCCCAGCGGGACCATGAAGGACAGGGCCGCAAGGTAGAGGGCCACCTGGTGAGCGGCCAGGGGTACCGCCCCCATCCAGCCCATGAAAAGGGCGATGGTGGCAAAGGCGCCGAACTCGATACAGTGCTGGATACCGATGGGCACCCCGAGGACGAACATCCGCCACAGCGGCCGAGTCTGCAGCACCACCGGGTCGAGACGGCGGAGCAGCGGTCCCAGCTGGTCCCGAGCCAGCAGAAAGAGGCTGACCGCCAGAAACCAGCGGCTGGCCGTGGAGGCCCAGGCCGAACCGATGGCGCCCATGGGTTCCAGACCCATCCCGCCGAAGATCAGCAGCCAGTTGAGCAGGACGTTGAGCAGGTTGGCGGCAAAGATCACGATCACCACCGGACGAACCTTCTGCATCGCCTGCAGGGTCTGCTTGAGCACGATGAAACCGAGGAACGGCAGCAGCCCGGGGATGCAGATCCGGGCGTAGGTGGCTGCGGTGGGGATGATCTCTTTCGGCTGATGGAGAAAAGTGAAGACCAGTTCGCCAGGCCAGAGCGCTACGGTGAGCGGAACACTGAGCCCGAAAGCGATCAGCAGCCCCCGCTGCACCGCCCGCACCACCGCGCTTCGATCACCACTGCCCACCGCCTGGGAGACCAGCGGGTCGAGAGACATCAGCACCCCGAGGCCAAAAGCATAGATCGAAACAAAGTAGAGGTTGCCCAGGGCCACCGCGGCGAGATCGGTGGCCGAGTAGTGGCCCACCATCACCGTGTCCACCACACCCATCAGCATCATTCCCAGCTGGCTGATCACCACCGGCAGGGCCAGACGCAGCATGGCCCGCACATCGTCCTTGTGCGGTCTGGCAAAGGGGCTGGTCATGATCTTCCTCGTTCGCTGCGGTCTCTCGGGATGAAGGGCTAACAGTACACCAGGCAACAATGCGGCTCAACCGCTCCGAGGTTCCGCAAAAGGTTTTAACCCCATCGGGGGCTCACGGTATAGGATAGGGGGAAATAGGAGATGAACTGATGATCGAAGCGGTGAAATCGTCCAGGTTGGAACTACAAGCGGTTCAACATCTCAGTGCTCCTCCGGAAGAGGTGTTCCCCCTGCTCTGCCCGGTACGGGAACGCGAGTGGCTCGAGGGCTGGCAGTGCGAAATGATCCACACCGCTTCGGGGATTGCGGAAAAGGACTGCGTCTTTGCCACCACCGACCCGGAGAGTGGCGAACGGGACATCTGGCTGATCAGCCGCCACCAGCCACCCCGGGAAATCGAGTTTATCCGCTTTGACCAGCGGCGGGTCATCCGCTACACCATTCGCCTCGAGGAGAGTGACACTGGGGCCACCATTGCCAACTGGCGTCAGGTGGTCAGCGCCACCGACGGCGGCGAGCTCACCGGCGTCTCCCAGGAGGCGTTTTCGGCAATGGTGGCGGTTGATGAGGCGGCGCTGAACCACTTCCTCCAAACCGGTGAGATGCTGAAAATGACGTGACCGTGTCATCGCCTCGCACTGACGCCGGAAGTTTTGCTATAGTCATACACTGGTATTCAAAGAGAGCTGAAACATGCCTGCCGCCGGAGGCCAACAATGTCCGATGCCGCCCCCAGCCCCCTTTTCGGGCCGATGCGCCTGCCCTTTCTGATCCTCACCCCGGCCTGCGTGCTGGTGGGAGTGGCCACTGCGGTCTGGAGCGGCGCCTCCATCTCCCCGCTGCCGGTGATCATGGCCCTGGCCGGCGCGGTGGCGGCGCACATCAGCGTCAACGCCCTCAACGAATACGAAGATTTCCACACCGGCCTCGATTTCAAAACTGAGCGAACCCCCTTCAGCGGCGGCAGCGGCGCCCTGCCCGGCAACCCCGGCCAGGCCCACCAGGCCCTGCTCACCGGTGTGGCCTCGGCCCTGTTCACCGTTTCAGTGGGGGTCTATTTCACCATCCTCCGCGGCTGGGAGATCATCCCACTGGGTATCCTCGGTCTGCTGGTCATCGTCCTCTACACCCGCTGGATCACCCGCAGCCCCCTGATCTGCCTCATTGCCCCTGGTCTGGGGTTCGGCCCGCTGATGGTGATGGGCACCCACTTCGCCCTCGCCGGGACCTACTCGATGACCGCCTTTGTCGCCTCACTTGTTCCCTTTTTTCTGGTCAGCGACCTGCTGCTGCTCAACCAGTTCCCCGACGTGGAAGCAGACCGCGAGATCGGTCGCCAACACCTGCCCATTGCCTGGGGGATCCGCGCCGCCGTGGGGGTCTACATCCTGTTTCTCGCCCTGACCTACCTCTCCATCATTGCCGGGGTGCTGCTGGGGCTGCTCCCCACCTTTGCCCTGCTGGGTCTGGGCACACTGATCATCGCCATCCCCACGGCCCGGGGCGCTGCCCGGTATGCCGAATCCATACCAGAGCTGGTCCCCCACCTGGGACGCAACGTTCTCGTGGTGATCGCCACCCCCGTGCTGATGGCCATCGGCATCTTCATCGGCTGACTGGGTAACCGGATGCGCACCCGATCCCTCATCGCCTGCCTGTCCCGCACCCTGCTCATCCTTTACCTCTTTGCTCTTCCGGCCTCCGCCGACACGGTCAGTCTTCTCAGCAGACCCATGGATTCCGCGGTGGCCCGTGTGCAGATGATTCTGGGCGCCCGGGAGACGATCTGCGCCGAGTATTTCATTGTCGGCGATGATCCTTTCAGCCTGACCGGTCTGGCCTTGCTCAGGGACGCCGCCCAGCGCGGAGTTTCGGTGCGGTTGATCATCGATGCCCAGTGGAACAAGGTGCCCAAGGCGATTCTGGCCACCTTGATTAACGATGGAGTGGCACTACGGGTCTATCACCCCTTCAGGCTCGGCAAACCGGACTGGATCACCCGCCGACTCCACGACAAGCTGCTGGTTGTGGACGGCCGGGTAATGATCACCGGTGGCCGGAATATCGAGAGCCCCTATTTCGGTCTGGGCCGGCAGGTTGGCCGTCGGGACTACATCGACTGCGATATCCGGCTGGCCGGACCCACCGCCGGCATGGCCCAGGAATATTTCAACACACTCTGGGAGAGCGGCGAGGTGCGCCACAGCAAGGCCAGGCGTTACGACCGGGGCCTGGAGATGGCCGAAGCACTTCTCGACGCCTACCAGCAGTGGTTTGAGCAACGGGTGTTGGAGATTCGGGAAACGGGCGACAAGACTGATCCGACCTACAACCCGGTGCCCGTGGCGGTGAAATACGATGCCATCCGCTTCCTCCATGACCCGGTGGGAAAGAAAGGACGGGAGCCGGGTGTGGCCGACGAATTGCTGGGTTTGTTGGACGCCGCCGAAGAATCCCTGCTCATCGAATCCCCCTACCTGGTGCCCTCGAAGGCCTTCAAGAAAGGTTTGGAGCGTGCGCTGGAGCGCGGAGTGCGTGTGCGTATCCTGACCAATTCACTGGCCGCCACCGACAACATCTTTACCCAGGCGGGTTACGCCTGGCAGAAGAAGCCGCTGGTTCGGATGGGGATTGAACTCTGGGAGTACACCGGCCCTGATTGCCTGCACACAAAGGCCGCGGTCATCGACGGCACCAGGCTCATCGTCGGCACCTACAACCTCGACCCCCGTTCGGAGCACCTCAATTCGGAGATGGCGGTGGTCGTGGACAGCCGGATACTGGCCCGACAGATGATGCGGGTGATGGACCAGACGCTGAAGGAAGCGGTGCGAATCGGTCCCGACGGCAAGCCGGTGGGTTCCAAAACACGCCATCCGGGAGCCTCCCGCTGGAAACGGTTCAAACTGTTTCTCCTCAAGCCGCTGGCCCCGTTCATCAAGCGGCAGCTTTGACCTCGTCCGCACCCCCGACGGCACGTATCTCTTCTTCGCTTCCAGCCGGGGAACGGAGGAAGACGGGAAAACCGGTGGCAGGAGTTACCGCGAGTTCCAGCAAAGCCACGGCAAACCGTGCAACGGCAACTCGGACATCTATTGGGTGGATGCGTCGGTCATTGAGGAATTGCGGCCGGAGTGATCCGGTACGATAC
>CBESOE010000055.1:0-23960 GCA_965531145.1 uncultured bacterium
ATCCATCGGTGGCCACGCAGGTGAAGGTCTACCGCTACGACGGGGACCAGCTCAGCCAGTGGTTCGACCTGGATGCTTATACCGGCCTGACCCACGGCACCAACGTGGCGGCTGGGAGATTCTAAATCGAAGGGGCAGGTTGTATAACTGAACACTCGTGAAGTGCCAAAAATTCAAATATCGTCCATGATGGGGAGCCAAAACTTGGCGTTATAGTAATCGAGCTGAAGGTCTTGCCGCAGGTTTTGCATCGATACCGGCGCTTCCGACCATGCTTGGTCTTCAAGAATCCATGCTGGGCGATATTACCGTCGTTTGGCTTCCCAAAGTGACGACATCCGGCGTAAGGACAACAACGCTCCCTGCTTACCTTACGAATCATACGGCCCTCATTCGATTTTTCATTGCTTAAGTTGGCCGCATGCTATATCATATCAATAACTTAGAGGGCGGTTCGTAACAATGGATGAATGAAACACCCGTGTGAGAGAATCGGTCACCCATGAAGGTACTTGCAACTTTCCTGATTATCGCGCTGTTGGTAGGTGGTGCATCGACACCGGTCATCAAGCGGTGGAAGCCCCGGATCGTGATCGCTGACGCCTCCTTCATCGACGTGGACGGCATCTGCGTTTGCACAGGGGAAGTCTTCGTGGCCGACACGAAGGCCAAGTCGATCCTGGTGTTCAATAGGCAGGGCGATAAGCTCAGGGTGTACGGTGGCCCGTCAGAACCAGAGCGTTTCGGCGAACCGATGGGTATCGCCTGCCAGGGAGATCGCATCGTTCTGGTGGATCGGGAAAGAAAGCAGGCCAGCATCCTGACTCTTGATGGTGGAGTGGTTAAAAAGATCGCAGGAGCACCCGGGGCGCCGTTCCTGGAACCCAAAGGGGTGACCGTCGGCCCGGGGGGCAAGATCTTCGTAGTGGATTCGGGAAGCCGTGTGTTCGTTTTCGACAGGGATGGGAACTATCTGCACCGCTTCGGTTCGCAGGGATCGGGACCTGGGCAGTTGGACGGTGCCGAGTCCATCGCAGTGGACGCCCAGGGCCGCATTGTGGTGGCCGACGAAGGCAACTTCCGTTTGTCCGTTTTCGATGACAGCGGCCTGTTTCTCCGCACCATCAGCGAGCGGGGGCTCGGTCCCGGCAAGTTCACCAAAGACATCGAGGGGATCATCGTTGACAAACGGGGTTACATTGTCTGTTTGGACGAAGCCGAAGGCGTTGTAGAGGTCTTCGACCTGGAGGGTCACGTGATCGCGACCATCGGGATCGGGGCAGGCCAGGGGCCCGGCGAGCTCAATAGTCCGGACGGCATGGCCTATGATATGGAAACCGACCACCTCTGGATCGGAGACCAGGGGAACAAACGGGTTCAGTGCTTCGATCTTGGTCCCCTCCTAGGCCAGACAGAAACGACCCCTCCAGGCACGGCTACCTTACCTTCCGTAGACGCCCCTTGTCCCCCCTGAAAAAATACGTACTTCCTGTTAACGTTGAGCTTAGCGCGGCAAGAGTTGTGGCTCCTAAAAAGTGAGAGTTGTTCGTAACCGGTTACACCCGGGGAGCCACCATCCACCACGATATCGATTCCTCCCCCGCTGAACCAGTTTTTTTGCAGGCACAGCCTTCGCACACATCTCGACCCTCAATTTCATCAATACGGAATCATGTCTCTCCCTGTGGTAATATTCATACAAGTTGCGGGATCCCTTGAAACAAGCGGCAGAATAATTCAAACAAGCTAAACCGACTCAAGTTCGTTCTCTGACGGTACTACCGGAGGTCAACATGTATAAAGCACTCATCTTGACAGCTGTAATCTTGATCATCCCGGCCGCTGTCACCCTCGGTGACACTATCCATGTCCCCGGAGACCAGCCGACCATCCAGGCCGGCATCGATGCGGCGTCGGAGGGTGATACCGTATTGGTGGCCAACGGCACGTTCACCGGCCCCGGCAACCGTGATCTCGATTTCGGCGGCAAGTCCATCGTGGTTCGGTCGGAGCGGGGGCCGGACAACTGCATCATCGACTGTGAAGATGAGGGACGCGGGTTCCATTTCCACAATGGGGAGGAAAGCGATTCCGTGCTGCAGGGGTTCACGATCAGGGGTGGGCTCGCCGGATCTGGCGCTGGTGTTTACTGCACGGCAGACTCCTCTCCGACAATTACAGGAAATATCATCACAGCGAACAGTGCAGATTTTGGCAACGGGATATGTTGCCGCTCCAACTCATCCCCGAGAGTGGACAAGAACACAATTACAGCGAACTCGTCCGTTGCCATCGAAGGCGGGGCTATCTTTTGTCATGCATCAACCCCAATTATTACTGGCAATACCATCAGTAACAACTCCGCAAGATTCGGCGGGGGGATCTGTTGCATGGGCGCCTCGTCAGCCGCAATAAGAGACAATACAATTACGTCCAATTCGGCGGAGGAAGATGGCGGGGGAATCTGGTGTATGGGTTCCGCACCGACAATATCCGGCAATCTGATATTTTTGAACACGGCGGCGTCTGCAGGAGGTGGAATCTGTTGCGCTCTGGGATCCGCCCCGAGAATCATCAACAACATCTTCATCACAAACGTTGCCGGCTTTGGTGGCGGAGCGATATCGGGCGACGAGGCCACTTCGATCGAGATAGACAACAACACCTTCGTGGGCAACTCGGCAGATTACGGCGCCGGGATACAATGCACATCTATTTTTTCAGCCGTCACCGTTTCCGACACGATCCTCTGGGACAATGATTCACCAACCGGGAAAGAGATTTACATCTCAGGTGTAACGACTCTCCACATTGATTACAGCGATGTGGATGGCGGACAATCCCTGGTTTTTCTCGAAGCCGGCTGCACCATCAACTGGGGAACACACATGATCGATGCGAATCCGGCTTTTGCTTCCGGTCCTCTGGGGGAGTACTACTTGAACCAAACGGCCGCCGGGCAGGCTGAGGACAGTCCATGCCTGGATACGGGCAACCCGGCAAGCAGTATGATCGGGGGAACCACACGCACCGACCGGGTTCAGGATACCGGGATTGTGGACATGGGCTATCACTACCCCCTACCCGACCTCCTGTTGATCACTGGCCCAGGGGCAGCCTATGAGAATCCGCCGCATGTTCGTCTTTTTCCACCGGAACAGGACACCACGCATTATTATGAATTCAACGCCTACGGTTCCCCTCATTACGGAGTCAACGTGGCCTGCGGCGATGTGGATGGTGACCGGCATGATGAAATCATCACCGGTGCCGGCCCTGGAGCGATGTTCGGTCCCCACGTGCGAGGATTCTCTCCGGACGGCACAATGTATTATGGGATGAATTTTCTGGCATACGGAACCAACAAATGGGGCGTCAATGTTGCGGCCGGCAATTTGGACGGTGATGAAAACGACGAGATCATCACCGGCGCCGGTCCCGGAGCGGTGTTCGGTCCCCACGTGCGTGGCTGGAAGCACCACAGTTCCGGCCCGGTGACCGCCATGGAAAACGTAAACTACTTCGCTTACGGCACGCCCAAGTGGGGTGTTAACGTCTCCGCAGGCGACCTGGACGGCGACGGGTTCGACGAGATCGTTACCGGTGCCGGCCCCGGTGCGGTATACGGCCCCCACGTGCGCGGTTGGAACGTGGACGGCGGTCCAGCGGAGGCCATGCCTGGAGTGAGCTTTCTCGCTTACGGCACCAACAAATTCGGTGTCATTGTGGCCTGCGGCGACATCGATGGAGACGGGATCGATGAAATCGTCACCGGTGCCGGCCCGGGAGCGGTGTTCGGTCCCCACGTGCGGGGTTGGAATGTTGATGGCGGCACGGCCACGGCCATAGCCAACCTGAGTTTTTTCGCTTGGCCATCGGAAATTCGATACGGCGCCAATGTCTTCGCCGGGGCCGACCTGAACGGTAATGGCCGGGACGAGATAGTGGTGGGGCAAGGGCCTGATCCGGAGGCCGGAACTCAGGTCAAGGTATTTCTCTATGACGGAGTGCAAGTGAGCGAGTGGTTATCTCTTGATGCCTTCGAGACCATGAGCCACGGAACCAATGTGGCAGCAGGGCGGTTCTGAGGTTTTTTCGGTCTAACGCTCTGATGGTTCGACCCTTGCCCCAGTCTCTCAACTGGGTTGGGGCAATCTATACACCTCCCGAAAAGTTCTACCTTCTGCTGGGTGTACCTCCTGAAAAATACGTACTTCCTGTTAACATTGAGCTTAGCGCGGCAAGAGTTGTGGCTCCTAAAAAGTGAGAGTTGTTCGTAACCGGCTGCGCCCGAGGAGCCACATTCATACGCCACCAACCTGCCCCCTGAATTCCTTAACTGGATTCACGCACACCGACTCACCACTGTCCCGCTGCCCCTCCTGCAACATATTCGCTTGACATGGATGATAATTGACTCTATATTATAGAGAACTCTACTAAGGAGGGTGAAACGATGGTATCAAATGAAATTGAATCAGACATCGGTTACATCCGGGACCTGGTGAAAAAATCCGAACGCAGGCCAACCCCGGCCCTGATCTACCTGCTCTGGGCAGGCATCGTGCTCTTCGGTTTCGCCATGGTCGATTTCTTCCCGCACCAGACCGGCTTCTACTGGATGATCATGGGGCCATTGGGAGGACTGTTGAGCGGCCTCCTTGGCTGGCGGGCGGGCCAGCGTCAGGGCCAATTCAACCGAGAAGTTGGCATTCGGCACGCCCTCCACTGGAGCGCACTCATGGTACTGACGGGTTTCGCAGTCGTGCTGTCTGTCAGGGGGCACATTCCCGGGGAGGAGCTTGGCCGCGTGATCCTCCTCATTGTCACTTTCGGTTGGTGGACCGCCGGAGTGCATTTCGACCGGGCTTTCCTCTGGCTGGGAGGAATGATGGCACTCGGCTTCGTCGGCACGCTCTTTTTCCCGATGTATGCCTGGACCGTTCTCGGGATTTCCCTCGCAATCGCCCTCATTTGTATCGCACTCCGCAAAGGAAAGTCCGATGACGCCGAAGCCCACTGATCTGAATGATCAGATCCAAACCGGGCTCCGCGGATTGCACAAACTCCTCGGCCATCGATCGCGTCTGGGGATCTGCGTCCTTCTGGCACGGAATGATCAGCTCTCCTTTCGGCGACTGAAGGAGCTCCTGGAAGAGACGGATGGGAACCTGGGAGCCCAGCTTCGCAAGTTGGAGGATGAGCACCTGATCACCGTGCAAAAAGAATTTCTCGATCGGAAGCCCGTGAGCTGGTATGTCATCACCGATCATGGACGCTCAACCCTCGAGGTTCATCTGGAGGCCATGCACCAACTGATGATGGAGTAGACTCTTAAGGAGAGCGTACTTCTGGATCACTCTCCTTTTCGCGTACGGCTGCCGTACCATTTGAACCCGCTCGGCTCAAACATCCAGGGGCAGAGAACCCGGCTCGAGGGATTTCAGGAAGGATTCGCAAGGCAGGCAGAGGATTCCGTCTCGTTGAAGGCGATCACGACCGCGGTAGATCAGCGCGAGTTTGGCTTCCGGGTAGTCCTCCCGGAACGACTTCAATCCTCTCAGGTCGGAGGGTCCTATTCTCGTCCTGTTCTTGACCTCGAAGGCCCATAGCCCGTCTTCCCCGTAGAGGACGAAGTCCACTTCCACCCCTGATCTCGTCCGCCAGAAATAGAGCCGGTTCGGTTCACCACGATAAGCATTCCATGCACGGAGGTGTTGATACACGAGTCCTTCCAGAGCAGGGCCTTCCATTTCCGTGGTGATATCGAGCGGTCCCCGAGGACGCAATGAGCGGTAAACACCGGGATCAAAAAGATACAGTTTCGGGTGTACCGATGTCGCTCGCTTCGCCTTTCGAGTGAATACCGGAATCCGATCGGCAAGCAGCAGATCCTCGAGAATCTCCAGATAGCCTTCCACCGTCTTCCGTCCAACCCCGCACTCTCGCGCCACCGAGCTGACGCTGAGAACCGAAGCGTGGGACAAACTGACAGCCTCGAGGAAGCGGGTAAAAGCACCAACGTTCCTGACGAGCCCTTCCGTCTGAACCTCCTCTCTCACATACAGGGTCGCGTAACTTCTCAAGACGTCGGGCGGGTCGTCCGCACTCACGATCAATGGGACCAGGCCAAACTCGAGGGCATTGTCGAGAGAGAACTGATCACCCAGTTCAGCTGCCATAAATGGGTGCATCGTCCTGAGAACAGCACGGCCGGCCAGTAAATCAACGCCGGTCCGTTTGATCTTCCTTGCGCTGGAGCCGGTCAGAATGAATCGAAGTTCCCGGTCCCGTTCCATGAGCGCGTGAACGACAAACAGTAGTTCGGGAACCCTCTGGATCTCGTCGATGACGACAGTCTTCTGTTTCGGGGATCCGGCGATGAGTTCTTCCAGACGTTCGGGTCCAGCACTGAATAGTCGGTACCGTTCGGGATCAAGCAGGTCGATGGTCAGTGCGTCGCCGCAGTGCTCCCTGAGCCACAGGGATTTCCCGGTACCGCGGGGGCCGAAGAGAAAAAAACTCCCTGCAGCAGGCTTGAAGAACCGTGAGTATACTTCCATATTGCGCCTCAGAATGGAATCAACTGCGCCATTCTACGCACATTCGTTCCTATCGTCAACTCCAAATCAATCAAAATTGGGAGCCTGCCTCATCCCAGAGGTGAGAGTCGTGTAATGGTCCAGCGAGTCTTAAATAACGCTGATGCCCGATTCCCCCCCTGATTTGACATCCCACCCTCCAAACTGATCTATGATTTACCGGAATTAAAAGGGATACGGCACGATAGCGATTACACCCAGGGTGGGGACAACACCGGTCTCGGCATACCTCCCGTAACATGCGGCCCTCATTCGAGTTCTCATTGCTTAAGCTGGCCACATGCTATAGCATACAAACAACTTAGATAGCGGTCCGCAACAACGGATAAATGAAGCACCGGCTCAGGTCATCTCACGGGAGGGGTTAAACCATGGGATTCATGGATTTCATCAAGGGTGAACTGCTCGAGATCATAGAGTGGACGGACGACTCGCGCGACATCCTGTCGTACCGGTTTCCGGACGACGACAAGGCGATCAAGCGGGGCGCCCAACTGATCGTTCGGGAATCTCAAACCGCCCAGTTCATGTATCTGGGCGAGTTCGGCGACACGTTCGGACCTGGCAAGCACAGCCTGACCACCGACAACATCCCGATCCTGACACGGTTGAAATCGTGGAAGTTCGGTTTCGAGTCGCCGTTCAAGGCCGACGTCTACTACCTCAACACGCGACTGTTCACCGGCAACAAGTGGGGCACGTCGAACCCGATCATGATGCGCGACAACGATTTCGGCATCGTCCGCGCGCGGGCCTTCGGCACCTACGATTTCCGGATCATTGACGCCAAGATCTTCATCAAGGAAGTCGCCGGGTCCGATCACAATTTCCGGTTGGACGAATTCTCGGAGACGATGCGCTCGCGTATCGTGAGTGTCTTCAGCGATGCCCTCGCGACGTCGAACATCCCGGTGCTTGACGCCGCCACGAAGTATACAGAACTCGGCGAAGCGCTGCTGCCGTTGATCAACCCCGCGATGATCGCGAAATACGGCCTCGAGATCACGAGCTTCATCCTCGAGAACATCTCACTCCCCCCCGAGGTCGAGGAGGCGATCGACAAACGCTCGGGAATGGCCGCGGTGGGAGACCTCAACGAATACGTCAAGTACCAGTTGGGACAGGGGATGGAATCGGGCGGCGGCGGTTCCGGCGGGATGGCCACCGAGATGGCGGTGGGGCTCGCCATCGCACAGCAGATCATGCAGCAGCAGGGAGCCGGACTGACCCCCGGAACGCCGGCCGGAGCCTCCGCGGCCCCGGTGATGGGCGGATCGTTGCTTCCGGACTTGATGTCCGTCGAACAGGTGGCCCAGGCATTGGGAGTCTCGACGGACGACGTGTCGAGTATCGTCGAGTCGGGCGAACTCACGGCCAAAAAAATCGGATCTTCGGTGCGAATCAAGCGCTCGGCCCTCGAAGCCTATCTCGCCGACTGAATTCGGGCTACCCGCCATGACCGAGCAACAGACTGCGATCGAACGGCACTCCTGTCCCGCCTGCGGGGCGCGAGCGGAGTGGAACCCTACACGGCAGGCACTGGTCTGCGCGTATTGCGGCACCGAATCGCCGGCAGAACTGGATCGGACGACAGGTGGGATTCGCGAGATCGACCTCGTTCAAACTCTTCGGGAATTGCCCGATGAACTGCGGGGGTGGTCCACCGAACGTCGAAGCGTCAAGTGCCGGAGTTGTCACGCGGTCTCGGTATTCGAACCGGACCGGGTGGGTCAGAACTGCGATTTCTGCGGCTCACCCGAACTGGTCGACTACGACGAGATCAAGTCCCCGATTCGCCCGCAGAGTCTTCTGCCGTTCCGTGTTGACGAAGTGCGGGTGCGCGAGCGCGTCCGGAAATGGTTCGCCGGCAAGTGGCTCGCCCCCTCGAAGTTCAGCAAGAAGGCCTTCGTCGACACCATTCACGGGCTGTACATCCCCTACTGGACGTTCGACTCACAGGTTCACTGTTCCTGGACGGCGGATTCCGGGACCTACTACTACACCACCGAGAGCTACACCGGCAAAGATGGGAAGCGAAGGACGCGGCAGGTCAGACACGTGAGGTGGCGTCCGGCCGCAGGAGAACTCGAACACTTCTTCGACGACGAACCGGTCCCGGGTACGCAAGGCCTTCCCGCGGACTTGCTGCGGCGGATCGGGCCCTTCCCCACGGCGGACCTCGTCCCCTACGACACCGCGTATCTTTCGGGCTTCGTGGTCGAGCATTACAAGGTCGTGTTGATCGACGCGGCTCAGAAAGCGCGGGAATCCATCGCCGAAAAACTGCGCGGAATGTGCGGCGCGCAAGTTCCGGGTGACACATACCAGAATCTTGTGATCACCCCGGAGTACTCCGGAGAGACCTTCAAGCACATCCTCGTGCCGGTCTGGATCCTGAACTATGGGTTCCGCCGCAAGACCTACCAGCTGTTGATCAACGGCTACACCGGAAAGGTCGACGGAAACTATCCCAAGAGCGGCTGGAAGATCTTCTTTCTCGTGCTACTCGCGGTGATCATTGTCGCCGCAATCATGTGGGGCAGTGCGTGACCGGTCCGGAACAGATCCGCATCAGAAGTTCCCGGCCATCACGGCACCACGCCGCTCACCGATCAGCCGAAATCCGTCCTGGTGTATGGGTGCTGGGCTTCCTGAAAAACACGTAGTTCATGAAAACGTTGATCTTAACGGCTCAGGAGATGTGGCTCCTTAAAAGTGAGAGTCGTTCGTAACCGGTTACACCCGGGGAGCCAGATTTACGCCACTTCGAAACTGACATCAGACTGGTTAACAGAACCTTCCCCGATCGACTCCTGACAATCCCACATCCGTCCAGGCATCAAATCGTTACGGGATCAAGACTGATATCTCCTTCTATTGAATTGCAGTGCGACATGTTCAAATTAACCGAGCAATGGCACCTGAGCAAAGCCATTAGCTGTAAGCTATTCCATTACAGCGGTTAACGGGCAAGGAGATGATCGAAAGGTCAAAAGAACAATCGTCTGGGAACATTGCATCATCCGGCCGGCGATGCCGAAAAGGCCTCGTCAGGACAATCCCTTGTAACGTCTGACGTTGAGAGCCTTCCATTCAAGAAGCGGTTGGGATTGTATGCGGCGCTGAAGAGATGTGTCGGCAGTCAAGAGCGTCGCGTCGATAACCCCCTGGTCCAACAGCACATCTAAAAATGCCTGCTCGGAAGCTGTGAAAGGCAGTACCGCAGAAAGTCCCTCCCTGCATTCCCTTACGAGACGGGCTCCGAATTCGGCAGATTCCACACCGTGGACCTCCGGCGAATTGACGCGAAGCGTGGGAGCCAACTGCCTGGTCAACTCCCTGGCATCGAACACCACGTCGTCGGCAGAGACCGTCCTCCAATCCTTCCTGTTCATTGCACCGTAGACGACAAATCCGGTGCGAAGGAGGTCGGAATCGAATTCGTCCATTCGGAGAATCCGATGGCCGTCGAACAGATCCCTCGCCTGTCTGCGCGAGAGTAGCGCAGCCAGTTTCCCGGCCGCCAACTCATGGTGATCCACCACGGGAATCTCCGTGGCTCGCCAAGCCCCGACGGAATGAGAGCTTCTGATCGTCACCGGCCACAACGGGACACGGAACATGAAATTAAGATCCACTTCAAGATTACCACCTCGGCCGGGGCCGTTTTCATACCGCAACGACCACTTGCCGCCGGCGTGTTCTTCAGGCATCCGCCTGACGGTGAAACCCTCCCGAGCAAAGACCGCTTGAACGGCCTGCTCGACCTTGGGACGGTCAGCGAGCATGCCATCTCGATCTTCAGCTCCCACATAGTTCAGATCAATATCGACGGAAAGTCGGGGTACATCGAAGACGAAAAGATTCAAGGCAGTGCCGCCCTTGAGTACCAGCTTCCCTTTGAGGAATGGGTGACTCCGCAAGGCATCTAGCAACCCCAACAGTTGAGCGACTTTTTCTAGTACATCCGGTCTGAAGCCCGTTGCCTCAGCTTCGGCTGCGAGTTTCTCAGGGGAGATCTTCATAGCACCTCCCCCCAGGTTCGCTCGCGAACGTCGCTCGGAACCACCAGGTTCCACTTCGACACGAATCGACCCGATTTTCGCTCTGAACGGTTCAGGTAATGAGGCTGCTTGGGGCGCATGTCGTGAAGCACCTTGAGATGGTGGTCCTCGACCATCAAAGTTTCACGGTGCTGATCGAGAAAGAACCCCACCTTCGCCCCGGTGGTCGCATTTCCGAGCAGGATTGCGTAATCTGCAACTTTATCGAGGTCAAAGAATTCGATGGACTCCAGCGACCGCCATATTTCCTCCCAGCTTCCTGAGAGGTCTGGACGATCGAGCACATCGACCAAGGTTCGTTCCAGCGTCGTAACCCTCAAGGCCTGACCGGAGCGCTCCATGGTCGAGACACCAAAATGCTCCTTCCCAAGACGGAGAAGAGCTTGACGAAACTTCGCTCCCCGGAAAACGTGCGCGCGGAATGTCAGAGGTCCAGGCGGCCGGAATGCAGAGTATATAAAGTGTGTATGAACCGAGTAAGCCTTTCCGTGGAATTCGAGCGCTGTGTGATGCGATAGTACTGCATCCGGCGTTAACTTCGCGGCCACAAGGAAGGGGTCGACCGGATATGAAGTGGGGTCGGCTCCCGGAGGGATGACGGCATACAACCCTCGTCTGACCCGGACAACTCGCCCGGCCTTCCGGTGATAGGCCAGAAGTGCCTCCTGCGCCCGCTCGCCGACCTCACCCAGGGACGAAAAATGGCCAGCCAGTTCCTCTCCGGTAAAAACCGGGTGCTTTCGAAAGAACTCGTCATGTTTCATCGTCGGAATCCTTGATAAAGTTTCATGTTACCCATAACAATATTATGGATTTCATGCTCTAGAGTCAAGAGCTGACGCCCATCCATTTCGATTAACTTGACGGATTTACTCGCAACCCATCTTGAGTCATGGGTTTCGCGCGTACGTTTCAAGAACACAAGGGCTATTCTGATGGCAAAGGTCTACTTCAATGAACAGACTCGCCATTCACGCTATGCCTCATGAAAAATACGTAGTTCATGAGATCGTGATCTTAGCGTTGAAGGAGCTCTTAGACCTGAAAAGTGAGAGTCGTTCGTAACCGGTTACACCCGGGGAGCCAGCATAGAAGAAGGCGGAATCTCTCGCTAGAGGGGTTCTGCCTTTTTTTGTGGCCGGATGAGGAGATAGCCGCACCACTCCCCCATCCATGATCGGGAACGGCGAGCCTCAGTGAACCGATTCAACACCGCTCCGAAGGAACAGTCTGCTTCCGACGAAGCGGTGTTTTTTCCTAAATACCGTCACGGGCTCAAACGGCTGGCGGCCTTAGTGGCCTCGGCCGCGCCCGACCGAGAATCGCCAGACGTCGTTGTCCACGTTGAGGTAATTGAGCGGATCGGTGAAATCGAAATCTTCCCGATCGCCGCCGAACGTGAAAATGGCCGGCCGCCGACCGTGCCGCCCGCCGCGCAGGACCAGAGCGTCAAAGTCATATTTGACCTGGTCGGGGAAAGCCGCGTTCCACGGAGAATCGCTGATCTGCACCCAGTGCTCACCATTGCGGCTCACCCAGACATCCATTGGGTTGTCGCTGCCGAAGGGATCGCTCGGATCAGTGCTGAGACCATACCCGCCAAAGAGGACGATGTGGTTGTACAAGACAACCGCCATGTGCCCGGGCCGGGGGGACCACTCGGCATCGGCGGTAACCAGTTCCCAGTCCACACCATTGCGGGTGCGCCAGACGTCGTTGAAATACGGGGGATCGCACGGCTGCTGACAAAAGAAACCCTCCTCGCCGCCCAGCAGGTAGAGATACCCGTTTTTCACCACCACGCGGGCACCGGCGCGGGGAGCCACGCCGAAACATCGGATAAATGAAGGATCTGGCTTCAATTGGAAAAAGTGATTGACTCGATCAAACTGTCTGCGTTATGATGACAGTTCAAGTAACGTAATCGAGAGGAGCATCATGCTGTCCAATTCCCACTTCTCCATGGCTATTCACCTGCTATGCGCCCTCGCCTGGAACAAAGACCGCACGGTCGGATCGGAGATGCTCGCGCGCAGCGTGGGAACCAATCCATCTTTCCTGCGGGGTCTGATTGGTGAATTGCGGAATGCGGGCCTGGTGGAGACGCGCCAGGGCAAGGGTGGCGGCTCGAGGCTGGCACTGCCGGCCGGGTCCATAACCCTGCACGACGTGTACCAGGCGATGGAAACCTCGCCCGCCCTGACAGTCCACAACCCCGATTGCGGATCGGTCTGTCCGGTGGCCCGCAACATGGAACGAGTGCTGGACAAGGTGAACAAACTGCTCGAGGACACCCTCACTGCCGAGTTGAAACGAACCACCGTCGCCGACCTGGTGGCGGAATACATCGCCTAGCGGTGTTTTTTTAAGTTAAACTGTCACCTGTTTGGTGACATAATGTAGAGGAGAGAATCAATGTCCGGAAAGCTGATCAACAAGGTGGCCGTCATCACCGGCGGCACGTCGGGAATCGGTCTGGCAACCGCGAAACGTTTTGTCGAAGAAGGGGCGAAAGTCGTCATCACCGGCACCAATCCCAAAACCCTTGAAGCCGCCAAGGCCGAACTGGATGGTAGCGTCGACGTCATGGCGTCTGACGCCGCCGACGGGACCGCGGTGAAATCGCTCTTCGAGCAGGTCGGGGCAAAGCACGGCAAGATTGACGTGCTATTCCTCAACGCAGGTATCGCCCGCTTCGCGCCCTGGGACCAGCACAGCGAAGAGGACTTCGACCGCCAGTTCGCTGTCAACGTCAAGGGTCCCTGGCTCGCCATCAAGTATGCCCTGCCTGTGCTGAACGACGGTGCGTCCATCATCGCCACGACCTCGGTGGTCAATCGCATGGCCATGCCGGGCGCCAGCGCCTACTCCGCGACCAAGGCCGCCTTGCACCAGTTGGTGCGCACAGCCGCGGCCGAGCTGTCACCGCGTGGCATCCGCGTCAACGCGGTCAGTCCCGGCCCCATAGAGACTCCGATCTTCGCCAAGACCGGCATGCCGGCCGCGGAGCTGGAGCAGATGGCCGCTGGTATTGTCGGCCAGGTGGCCCTGGGCCGTTTCGGCAAGTCTGAGGAGGTAGCCAACGTGGCGCTCTTCCTGGCTAGCGACGAGGCCTCATTCGTGCAGGGACAGGAGTTCGCGGTGGACGGCGGCATGACGGTTTGATCGTCTCACCCACGCATTTTCTCGTCCCGGCTGCCAGGGCGAATAGACAGCCCGGCCATTATGGTCGGGCTGTCTGTCACCTGCGCCCCCCCAATGCAAAGTTCGAATAACGTCCACAATGGGGAGCCAGCAGATTAGATGGCGGAATCTCTCCAACGGGGGATTCCGCTTTTTTTATGGCTAGGGGAGTATGGCGAGTCACAGTCGTCACTATCCTATCTGACCTCCGCTTCCCCCTTCAGGATCTTGTCGCGAAAGAGGGGACGGCCGGCGAGGGCGACCCAGAAACCCCAGACCGCAATGCCGACGGTGAAAAACAGTGTCAGCAGCGTCACATAGCCGTACCAGGCGGTGAGATTGAAGGTCAGGGGCAGTTGCAGAAACAGGTTGGAGACAGTGTACCCGAGAATTACGGTCAGCAGGCCGAAGCGAAACAGCACGAAACAGAGCAGGCCCACCACGAGCAAAGTTTCGATCAGATGGGGCATCGGGTGACCCGTGCCTGGATGAAATGCAATGAACATCAGCACCGTGAACACGATCATTGAGATCCAGGTCTTGCGCAGCAGCAGTCGCAAGACCAGAATCATCATGATGCCGATGAACATATAGAGCAAGCTCTGGCAGTGGAGGCCTGCCACCGCCGCAAATGCCTGCCGCAAGCCGCAAAGCGATACCCAGGACCAGGGGCCAGCTTCCAATCCATATCCCTGAAGGCCCAGGACATCCGGAATCCAGTCACGGACACTGATGATCAGAGCGTTGCCCACGCCGTACAGCGATCCAATCAGGAGATCCCGACCGACCAGCGGATCCCGGAAGCGGCCGCCCAGCAGGCGGACCCAGGAGACCAGCATGTGGGGCCACAGCTTTCGGGCATAGGGCTCAAGCGCCAGGTAAAAGACGTAGAGCAGGCCCACGCGGTAGAGTGCATAGGCCAGGTGACCTATGAACAGGTACAGCTCGTCGTTCGAGGGGATGTGGTGGGCGCCAAACAGCCACAGCAGGCGCACCCCGCCCAGGTAAAGCGCGAAACGCAGAGCGGTCTTGCGGTCTCCGCGGCCGAGGCGGATGTTGCGGAGGGCGACAAGAACCGCGCTGATCAGCACCACGATAAACCAGACCGTGAAGACGATGTCTCTTGCCTGGGTCCAGAAGCCGTGCTTGATGGCCTCTGTGCCCACCGCGCGGGTCCACGGCTCAATGACGCGGAAGGCAACGGGCTGGTCCCGGTAAGCGGCCGCCTCGACGCGGATTGGAATCTCGGGAGCCTCGGGGTAGACGCCTTCCCAGGCGGCGCGCCGGTCGGCGTAGTTCGGTGGCAACCAGACCGGGTCGACGGTCTTGAAGGCCTGCCGGTCGAAACCGGCCGCGCTGAACAGTGGTGCCCAGTCCGGCTCCACCGCCGGAGCCTCCTCTGCGCCCACTTTCCGGGGAGGGACCGCGGAGAACGAGACCAGCCGTCCTTCCGTGTCCAGACGGACCTCCACCATCCCGGGAATCGTTGCCGGAGGATCGTCCAATACACCCCAGATGGCTGCGCTCATCTGTCGCTCAAGCGGGCGCGGGCTTTGGCGGTACCCGAAATGGACGACCGACGGCTGGCCGTCGCGCAGGACATCCCAGCGTCGCGGTACAGGCTCGAGATCCTGGAGATACGCGATGTAGTCGTCGTTCGACAGGAACGTGTAAAGGTGGTCCGCTGGAGGATCCTCGTATCCCGCGTCGCGGATCACCTCGCGTGCCTTTGCCGCGAGGACTTCCGGTGGCGTGTCGAGGGTGGCCCGGCTCACGAGGCAGCGCCTTTCCGAAAGGCCGACGAGCAGTCCCACCGCGATCAGGAAGGCCACGAGGCAAGACACGGCAAGGAAAGGTTTCATCCCCCCGGTCGCTCCCGCCTCGGCAACCAGTTCCGGCGAGGGGATCTCCCCCGCTGCGAGAACGGCGGCCAGCGGATCGCCTCCCGGCAGCGCGGCCATCACGGCAAGGGGAGAACCAGGGCGGTTCCCCGGCTCCTCTTCGAGACAGCAGAGGATAATCCGTTCCACTGCAGGATCAAGGTCTTCGACGATCGACGATGGGCGGGTGGGTGTGCTCTCCTGCCGACGAGCTATATCGGCGGGCGTATGACCGTGGAGGACCGGCTTGCCGGTGAAAATCTCGTACAGCACAAGACCGAGTGCGTAAATGTCGCTGCGCTTCGTGACCTCCCGGCCCGCGAGTTGTTCGGGCGCCATGTAGGCGGGGGTGCCAGCGCGGACCTCAGCACCGCGATGTTCCCCCACCAGGCCGGCCAAGCCGAAGTCGGTGATCTTGACCCGGCCCCGGCCGTCGATCATGATGTTGGCCGGCTTGATGTCACGGTGCAGGATTTCCTGGTCATGTGCGGCCGCGAGCCCGGCACAGAGCTGGCGTGCGGCCTCGATCGCCCTGTCCCCGGGTAACCTGCCAATCCGTCGAAGCAGCGAGGCCAGGTCCTCACCGTCGACATACTCCATCGAGATGTAATGATGGCCGTCAACTTCACCGATGTCGTGAACTCGGCACACGTATGAATGGCTGACCCGCAAGGCGACCCTCACCTCATTCAAAAAACGGGAGAGACGATGCGGGTCCTGTTCGACCACCTCGGGCAGGAACTTCAACGCCACCTGCTGGCCGAGCTTGAGGTCGTCGGCACGGTAGACCTCACCCATCGCGCCGCGGCCGAGGATACTGACAACCCGATATCGCCCGGCCAGCATCGTGCCCGGCGGAAAGCGGGCATTTAGGAACAGATGTGAGGGTGTCGCGGCGTCAGCAGTTTGCCCCGATCGCTCGTCGTGGCTCAGGGTATGATCCGAAGCGTTCGTCTCCGTCACAGGCTCTGACGCGGCAGTGATATCCTCGCCGCACGCGTTGCAGAAGCGGCTCTCTGACGGGATCCGGCTCAAACATTTTGGGCACTGGATCAATTCATCTTTTTCTTCACCCATTGGGTGCCCCCGCTCTCTTCCTCCCGAAACCACGAATTCGCCGAGAACAGTACGTAGACATTCAGGTGTGTAGAAAACACAAAACCGAGTAACAATGCAGGGAAAAGTTTCAGTTGAAATGAGAAAACTGCGATCATTCTCTCAAAATAAAAATGATTTGAAAACCCCGAGACTCCTGGACCAACAATTCGGTCATCTGCACGTTGGAGGAGTTGGATGAAGAGCAATTGATCCCACCTTCACCAGGGAGAGGCTGAAAAATCAGCTTTGGTTAGGTATTTTCGCGATCAAACGGAAAATTCTACCTTCTGCGGGCATCGGGGATCACGGCGATGAACTGCGTCCCCATACCGTTGGCGAAAGTGATGAAGGCCAGCGGTGAGTCCGACGCGGGGATGCCGATGATCTGGTCGTTCAGCGGGGGCCAGCAGTGTATTTCGTGCGTCGACCAATCGAGCCCCATGGTCATGGTCAGGAGGGGGTGAACAGGCGCCCTGCAGGGCCAGGGCAAAGAAAGCGGCAGCCAGCCCGAGCGATCTCAGGACCCAAATCCCTGACGTCGTCAAAGGAAAGGACATGAACCGGCCCAGGTCGTCCCTGAGCCGGTGCCGCGCTTCAATCAAGGTGCGATGCCGGTCACCGAGCAGGTGGCCGTATCGGTGTCCCCGGCCGGTGGGTAAGGCGGCAGGTTGTATGGCGACGGCGTGACATCCGCCGCCAGGAGCTGGAAGACGTTCGGCCCGACCAGGCTGCCCAGCGCCGGCAGGGCCTGGTTCCAGGACGTGGTAAAGCTGCCCCCGGCATCGATGTTCGTCCAGCCGGCGCGCCAGTTCGAGTAGTGTTGCCCACCCGCCAGGTCAACGTCGATCCGCCCGGCGATCCGCCGGACCTGCTGATCGTAGAGGTTGTCCAGCACGGCGGTCATCGTCGTGGCGAAGGGCAGTGTCCCCGAAGACGGCTGGCAGGTGAATCCTGCTGCAATCGTCGAGCTCGGGCCCATGAGTTCGGCGAGGAACCATACCTTGTTCTCGGGCGTGATGAGGATGTGTTCCTGGTTTTCGACGGGGAAGTACACCGCCGTGAAAGGCGTGAGAGAGAGGAGGTCTGGGTCGCCGGCGATATCGTGGAAAGGATCGTCCACGGCGAGGGCGAGGGCGCTCACCGTGGGGATGAACGCGTGCGCCGGGTGCAGGGCGACGATGTCGCCGTAGGGGGCCTCCACCAGGTCCATCTCCATCATCGAGTCGCGGGAGCCGCCCGGCGCGCCATCCCACGGCTGCGTGCCGGAAACGGTGACAGACATGAACGAGTCCTCCAGCGGCCAGATGAGGTCGATCTCGCCATCGAGGATGAGCTGACCGGATCCGTCGGGCACTGCCCAGATGTTGCCTGTGATGTCAACGAGGAAGCTGGCGTATTCCCAGCGCACGATCTGCTCACCCGGTGCGAAACCCTGGTTCGCGCCATAACCGCTGCCATTGGCCACCGCCACCAGACGCGGCTGTGCCGGGTAATCGCCGAGGGCCGCGAGCTCCGCCAGGAATGCGGCACGCAGCGGATCGGCGACGCCGGTGGAGGACGGTGGTGATGTGTGGTGATAGAGCAGCATCTGCCGTGCGGCCGGCGTGTCCAGACGGCTGAGCAGAAACGCGGCTTCCTCCGACTCACCCTGGAAGAAGTCCAGCCAGTACTGCATGCCCAGCGGAATGTCGGCACCCCGCTGGGGCGAGTCGAAGGAAACGAACGTATTGACGCTGTGCGGCAGCGCCTCCTGCTCCATGTATGACAGCGCATAACGGCCCACCAGCCCGCCCATGCTCGCCCCCACGAGGGGAAAGGTGTGGCCCGGCGCGATGGTTGCCTGCACCGTTTGCAGCAGCTTCACGACGAGATAGGCGTTGCGCTGGATGGGGTCCGTGGCCGACGTGAAATTCAGGATCACCGCATCGCGGCCCTGCGCGCGCAGATCCTCGAGCAAGTTCTCCTGGTTGAGCAGATCGTAGAGCACCTCCCACCCCATAGTGTCGTCGAGGTCGAAGCCCTCGATCACCACCACCGGATCCTCGATCGACAGATGTCCGTCTGCCAGGTAGATGAAGGCTTCACCGGACGCCGTCGTGCCCTCAAAAGGGATGTCCGCCGTGAGCGGCCAGGTCACGTCGGGGGCAAGCGCGCGGAGCGCTGTTATCTCGAAGGGGAAGCGACTCCAGAGGACAGAACCGTCCGCATGACTCGCACGGAGACGCAAAGTGCGCGGGCCGGGGCTGGCATAGTGCACGGTGACCGGTGTGTCGAACTCCACCTCGCGCAGGCCGTGGCCGTCGTCGAAATCCACGTCGACGCGCACCGGCAAGGGCCCGCCGGTCACGTACAAGGCACGCGGCAAGACGAACGCGACGCTCTCGCCCTGGTACGACCGTGCCGCCAGGGTTGTGGCCGCGAAGGCACGCGCCACGTCAAGGTAGTCACCGGTCGACGCACCCGGGGATACGGCAAGACGGTCGTCCTCTATGAAGAGGACACCGCGGGCGATGGCGTCGGGCTGCAGACGACCGTAAGACACGTCGAGCACCGCCAGCGGAATCGCGTCGTCCCCTCGCAGGGCCGCAGACATCTCGCGCACCTGGGTGGCAGTGGGCCAGGATGACGGCGGGGCGGGCACCGACGCGAGGCACAGTTCGAACAGCGCCTGGCGCCAACGGTCCGCGGGGACCACCGGGGCCGAAACGCTCCCGTCCAACTCGGGCACGCCGGCCAGCGGCAGGACGCGGTCGTAAAGAGGACCGGGGCCGAGGTCGGAGAGAGCACTGCGCAGCGCGTCGCCGGGGGCGGCACCCGCGCGCTCGCCGTAGGCCTTGTCTCCCCAGGCCAGCCCTCCACCAAGAAGGGCCATGACTATCACTGCCGGCGCCACGATTCGGAATCTATTTTTCATTGGAATGCTCCCAGCCGTTCCTGCTGATTCAGATGGTCAATGAGATCGATTACGGCAGCCGGGAGAACTCTCCCGGCGGTTAGCTGTTGATATAGGTGTAGGTGTTTTTCGCATATTCGTCAAGGAAGGCTTCAGCGCTGTCTGGGCGGGACGTCCACGTAGGAACCCGCGGCGGCGAGGATGTTCTTCAGCGGCAGACCGGTGCTGAAGCTCTTCTCGAACAATTCTTCCGCCTTCTCCCGATCCCCCTGGAGGTTATAAAAGGCGCCAATCTCCGCCAGCCAGTCCTCATCGTCCGGTTTAAGCTCCAGCACGGTATCGAAAGCCTTTTTCGCCGCGTCCCACTGGCCGGCATGGTAGTAAAGTCGTCCTATCCGCATCCACTCTCCGGCCTTGGCCTCCTCCTTGAGCACTTCGTCGAGTATCTTCTCGCCCTCTTCCTTCTCACCCATTCGGTAGTAAACACGCGCAACATGGATACGCCCCCACGTACCATCTCCGGCCCTTACCCGGGCAAGTTCGAGCAGCGCCCTGGCGGCCTCTTCCGGTTCCTTCCCTTTGTAGGTCTCGGGATCTATGGTCTTCAGCTTTTTCGCTGCCACAACACCCGTGGCGATACCGAGAGAAAAGACGAGGGCGATGCAAATGACGATCAGGGTTCTCTTCATGATGTCCTCCGATTGACCGGGTTATTCTGTGCCGGGCGGGCCATCCGGTTGTTCCCTTCCAGGAAATGTACAATGTTTCAGGAAACGCTAAAAGCAGGTGGCCTTCACTCGGGAGGGTGGATGTGCTGTGGAGCAAACACCGCAGGATTCAGTAAGGCTCATGTAAACAAATGTTTACACCTCCACCTCCTCCATCGAATTCTGTTGGCGGCCGAAGTCCTGAGCGAATATCACCTTATACACATGCACCATGAGGGGGCAGAGCGGGGTGCGGCTGGTTCGTGGATCCATACCGGGTTTGCCAACGAATCCCTCCAGTTTTTGGCCCCGGTCCATCGCCCGGGACATGTCGTCGTCTGGAACTTTTCTTCATAAATTCAGGGCTTGACACCAACACTGAAAGTCACCTAGACTCCGCCTCTCTTTTCAAGGGACTTATTAATTCAAGGCAGCGCGCGTGCCGGGATGAATGACACCATAAAGTATGACACTCACAGACAGTTTCGGACCGGAAACCCGGAACGAACGGAGGCAACATGAGAGAAGAAGTGAAGCAGATGATAGAGGACGGTGATGTGGATGGCTTGATCGGCAATTTGCAGTCCGCCGACCGCTACGATTCCCTGGATATCACCGAGGCGCTGGAATCATTCGGGGAAAAGGCCGTGAAGCCGTTGTCCGGCCTGCTCAAGGAGCAGTCAGCCGGCTTGCGCGAGGACGTGGTGCGGGTATTGGGGAAGATCCGCAGCCCGCACGCCGTGGATGCACTGATTGAAGCCCTGGAAGATGAAGACAAGTATGTCCGCGAAAACGCCGCCCGGGCCCTTGGTGGAATCGGAGATGCGAAAGCCGTTCCCGGCCTGACCCGTTTGCTGGACGAAGAAGAGAACAACATCCGTGAGACGGCGATCCGGGCCCTGGGAGAACTGGGGCACAACGAGGCCGTGGATTCACTGCTCCCGGCTCTCCAGGACCGGAATTCCCATATTCGCGAGGCGGCGGTGAATGCGTTGGGGCTCATCGGAGACCGCTCCGCACTGGAAGCTGTGCAGCAGGCCTGCCAGGACCGGGATTCCCTGGTGCAGGAGAGCAGCGCCCGGGCCCTGGGCCGGATTGGCGATCCCGCGGCTGGCGACGCACTGATCAGCCTGCTGCAGGACGGCAACACCTACACGCGGATGTATGCGGCCCGTTCCCTGGGTACATTGAAGGTCGAGAGCGCCCTTGACCCCCTGAAGCAGGCGACTGAAGACCCTGCCGAGAAGGTGAGAAAAGAGGCCGCCGCCGCCCTGGAACTCCTTGGTTCACCGGACAATCAGAAGCCTGTCACATCTGAATCAAAAGCGGAAGTCCCGGCCCGGAAAGTGGTGAAATCGAAAAAGGTCACTGGCAAAACCGCCTCTAAACCGGGAAAGAAAAAGACCGCGGCCAAGGCCAAAAGCACGTCAAAGGTCGTCACCAAAACCAAGACAAGAGCCCCGAAAAAAGCTGCGGGCAAGTCCACTCCCACATCAGGGACGAAAAAAACTGCGACCAGGACCAGGTCCGGCAAAAAAGCCACCGCTAAAACCAAACCGAAACCCAAAAAGAAATAACGCCGGCAAAGCAGTCGCCAAATCCTGATCGGCAGGTTGATCACGCCGATGCAATCACCGCTCAGGGTTTGGCTTCATAGATCAGGTTGAAAGGCGTCTCTGACGCTCGCTTGAATCTCGTGAACCCTGCCTGCTCGGCGATTTCCCTGATTCTCGCCTCGCCGGCCTGGGCTCCAAGAGACATGCCACCTTCCTGGCTGAGAGCGGATGGGGTACAGATCATGGTCGAAAAGGAATAGTACACCCGTCCCAGGGGATTGAGATTGTCTTCCAGCGCGTCCTGGGCAAAAGGTTCAACGATCATGCAGCTTCCGTCCGGTTTCAGGGATTCGCGCGTATTCGCCAGTGCGGCCACCGGATCTCCCATGTCATGGAGGCAGTCGAAGAACGCGATCAGGTCGTAATCCTCACCGGGAAACTTGCGGGCCGTCACTGTTTCGAAGGAAACATTGGACAAGCCCTGGTGTTCCGCGGCATCCCGGGCATGGACAATGCTGGGATGATGGAAGTCGTAGCCGAAGAACTTCGAATCAGGATAGTTTTGCGCCATGAACATGGTGGAGGCGCCATGACCGCAGCCGATGTCGGCGACCAGTCCCCCGCTCTTCAGTTTTTCCTCCATACCATCGAGTGCCGGGATCCAGGTCGACGTGAGGTGGGCACGATAGCTGGGTTTGAAGAACTTCTCAGTCCCACAGAAAAGGCAGTTGCAATGATCGCCCCAACTCACCCCGGCCCCGGTCCGAAAAGCCTCGGTGATCCTGGGCTCATCAGCGAAAATTGAGGACAGAGCATAAAAGCCGCCAGTCATCACAAACGGGCTATCCTCATCGGCGAATACAGCAGCCTGTTCAGGGGTCATGGAGAATTTCCCTGATTCACGGTCGTATTCGATGTATCCGGATGCTGCCTGGGCGGCCATCCATTCTCTTATATAGCGCTCGGCCGTTTTCGTCCGATCCGCCAGTTCCTGCGGGGTCATTGGATCCTGTCCGGCCAGAGCTTTGTAGAGACCCAGTTTGTCTCCAACCAATACCAGGGATGCACTGGCGGCAGCGCCCACATCCTGAACCATTTTCCCCAAAAACGCGTGCAGTTTATCCTCATTCAATTTCATTTTTCTCTCCTCAGCCATTCCCAAGTTTTAGTCGATACTGATGCCCTGCAGTGAAGCACCGCGCAAATACTGCTTATTGGATGCACACAAATTCACACAGGACACATTTGCAGAATGCCGAATTAAATGAGTGGGTGAATTGTATGGGAATCTGATCCTGTATAGAGGATATCAATACAACGGACACACCGAGGTGACCTTAACTTCGGTGGGAAATAAACCATATGGTTACAAAGGGAATCAGTTCCAGGCAGCCAACGTGGAATTATTCACTGTTGAAATAATCATCCTGTAGCAGGGGCACTGGATTGCACATATTGGAAAACGTCGCTCCGCATCAAAAAAATACTGTGTTCTGCTCAGGTCATGATTCATCCAGCCCACATTCGGCCCCCATTGCTTAAATTGACCACATGCTGTAATATATCAACAACTTAGACGGCACTTGCAGCCATGAGAAATAAAGCGCCGCGCCCAATCAGCGGTGATTCCGGGAGAGGAGTCGGAAGAAGTGATGAGCTACAGTTTCAGGTCAGTGGTCCGTGCGTCCTCAATCCTTGCCATTCTGTTCTGCGGATTCCTGTTCACCGCCGGCGGTCTCGCCGGTGAAGTGCAGCAATCCCTCACACCCCAACAGCAGAAGTGGCTGGATGAGAACCCTGACAGCCTCCCCATCTGGATGACCCCGGAAGAGGAAGCGCGCAGGGACGAGATCGGCAAGAACTTCCGCGGCACGGCAGCCCCGCCGGCGCCGGTGCGCATGGCTGGAGAGTTCGAGCCAGTTACCGGTGTGCTGATCCGCTGGCCCCTGGGCATCCCCTACGACCTGATCGCCGAGA
>CBESOE010000056.1:0-23880 GCA_965531145.1 uncultured bacterium
CGGTACCGCAGCCGGAGAGCACGGCCCACTCCACCCCGCCGAGATCCAGCCCGGCTATCTCTTCGGCGGTGAGGATCCCGTCCTCTTCCCCGTCTCTACAGGTTTCTCGCTGGTTTGCTCCGGCCAGAGCCAGGCCGGCACGCAGCAACGGGTTGTCGGCCAGGGCATCACTCTCTTCAGAAGCTGTATTTGCTCTCGGTTCGAGGAAAAAACCGTGGGTGGCCAGGTGGAGGCACCGCTTCCCCGGGGCCAGGGCCTTGAATGCTTCTTCAGTGGCGTCATTCCCGGTGAGCAGCAGGGCGTCATCCTCCGCCCCGTCGGCAAGTGCCCTCCAGAGGAGGGAGATACGCTCCGCCTCCACACCCGTTTGGGGCAGAGGGACAAAACTGAGCGAGGCGTATTGCTTCTCGTAGGTTGGCGAGGACCGCAACGCCTGGTTTGGGTCGAATGGCGGGAGTTCACCAAAGGCCGGATCGCCCAGGGCCAGGAGGCCCTTTCCTTCAGCTGCCGACCGCTCCGTCTCTCTCAATTCCCGCTCGGCCGCAAGGTAATGGAAAGCCAGCCCGTTCTGTACCAGGTACCGACCGTCGTCCTCGGCCAGCGCAGCAAAGTTTACCAGGTGCAGCGCCCCGTCCGGCACGATGAACACCTGTTCACTCCCATCGAGTAGAGGGGCCACCGGGTCCCAAATCGTCTGCCGCAACCGGGCGGCAACCTGCCGATACTCTGTCTCCAGCGGGACGGCAGCGTCATAGATTACCCGGATTCCCCTCTGCAGTTCCTGCCGCCACTGCGTGACGATTCCTTCGAGGTCAGCTGCCGGGCCCAGGTTGACCGCCTGAACATCAGTTGCCCCGCTCCGCAGGACAAAAGCCAGGTAGGAGAACGAGGTCCCCTCATCACGAAGGGTCCTGATTTTGGTGGAGTCGGCCTCCTCACCCGACTGCTCGGATTGGTCAATCTGTTCCAGGAGGCCGTCCTCGTAACGGAAGAACGCCACCAGCGAACTGCCAGCAGGCAACGCGTCACCAAGACTGTCGGCTTCAACTGATGGTGATCCCCCGCCACCGCGGAAGGCGAGACTCTTTTCGGCAAAAAGCCTTTCAGCCCGTTCCTTGGCCATTTGGGCCTCGGCCAGTTGCTCCTGGTCCCCGTCCCCGGCCACGGCCAGCCGGGAAAAGGCCTCGCGTTTTTCCCGCAGGTCCTCCTGAAGTGAGGCGAGCCGCGGATCATCGGCCGCCCGGGCCGCCCGCCTCCGGTTGACCAGCTCGTCGAGGCAGAGCGCCCGCCAGTTGACCACCGTATCAAAGGCCTGGGCCAGAAGGCGCGGCCGGTCCGCCTCACAGCCCGCGGCAATGGCCACTGTCAGGTTTAACGCCATGGTTCCGCTGCCGGCAAAGGTGAGGGCCAGCCGCTCCTCCAGCAGCCGCGAGGTCTCGGTTATCTGGTCCCGGGCAATCCCCTCGGCCCGCCGGGCGTAGCCCATGGCCGCGACATCGTCCCCCAGCACCTCGGAGCAGATGGCGAGATTGATCAGTATCGAAACGATGAACTCGGTCTGACCTTCCGGGGCGGCGTCAAGGACCGTGAGCACACGGGTGAACTCGGTTTTGGCCTGGTCGAAGCGCTTCTGTTTCAAGAGGATCGCTGCCTGATTGTGGTCCAGCACGGCCAGGTAGGGATCATCCGGCCCGTTAACTCTGACCAAAATCTCCCGAGCCTCGCCATAGATCTCGCTGGCTGCCGTCAGGTCTCCCATCTGAAGAAGCAGCGCCCCCAGACGGACCATGTTATTGACGGCCAACCCGTCCCGTTCCGCCCCTGCCCGGGCACAAGCCGCCAGTACCTGCTCGTAATTCCAGCGTGCCAGTTCAAATTCTCCCGTCTCCCCGAGCAGATCGGCCAGGCTCATCTGGCACCAGGAAGTGTCCGTGTGATCCTTCCCAAGGCTTTTTACCAGAATAACCAGCGCCTGCTCATAGTAATCTCCGGCAGCATCCAGGTCGCCGAGATCCACTAAGGTTACCGCCAGAGCGGACATGGCGCGGCCCACGTTCTCGTGGTCCGGTCCCAGCGAAGCCAGTCGGATTTCCAGATTTTTTTCCAGGTGGTTCCGTGATCCGGTGTAATCCTCGACAACTCTCAAGAAGCAGCCCAGGTTGTGATGACACCGGCCGATGTGAGGGTGCCCCTCCTGCAAACCGGAGGTACGAATCTCCAGTTCCTGCTCAACCAGGGTGATAGCACCCCGGTAATCCCCCTCCTCCGAAAGCAGACACGCCTCCTGCATCAGCCGCCAGGCGACATCCTGGTCCGTCGGCGGCAGGTCGGCAGCGTCCTGGATGGTGCGGGCCCGCTCGAACCAGGTCATGGCCTTCTGGAGGTCGTTCTCTCTGTGGTAGTGCAAGACCCCGAGGGTGACCAGGCTCCTTGCCACCCCGGGATGGTCGGCGCCCAGGTTCGCCTCCTGGATCTGCCGGGCCCGGTCAATGGCGGTCCAGGCATCGTCATTTTGGTCCAGCTTCCACTGGAGGTAGCCCAGCGCATACCAGGCCGAAGCAACGTCGAGGTGGTCGGGGCCAAGCAGTTTCACTTTGAGATCCACTGCCTTCAGGGCCAGCCGCATGGTCTCCGGCTGCTGGAACTTGCCCCCGTCTCGCAGGGCCATGGCCAGCAACTCGGTGAGCTCGGCATGCTCAAGGTTTTCCCCGACACTGCTTTTGTCCCACTGCTTCAGAAGTCGACGCCCCTCCTCTTCGGCCGTCGAGTAATATCCATCCAGGACAAGCTGGCGCAGCGCCTCCACATCCGGCGCCCCCGGGGGTTGCGGCTTGCTGCACCCGTTCAGGCTGACCGGCAGGATTGCAAGCACCAGGGCCATGATCAAAGACATACCGGTCCGCGAAAACAATGCTCTACGCAGCGTTTTTGCCGACCAGTTATGTGAAGCGAATCCGATCATAACGACTCCGGGGTGGGCACAATCAAACTAAACGTCGCGGAAATCGCGGTCGCGACACCCTCGGAAATGCACTGCACGTTAACAGGCATCCACATCGTAAGAAACGAATCAGATCTGGGGATTGGTAAAAAAAACTATTCGTTATTCATTTGGTATTAAGAACATACCATATCTGGATTCACAATTCGAGCATAAAATGCCCCGGACGGTAAAACCGGAACCAGCGTCAGCCACCTTACCTGGCCGATCCAGAGGTGGGGTGTGAATGTCAGTGGCGGGGATATGGAGGATGATGGTTCTGACTGGACACCGGCCCGGGATTCACCCCGGGCCGGAAATCTCCTTCAATCAGGGCCGCGTCCCGTGAGCACCTCGATCACCGTCGGCTGATCGAAGTATTCGGCGACCATCAGCGGCGACCAGCCATCGTCGTCAGAGGCCACCGGATCGGCACCGCCGGCGATGAGCAACGCCGCAACCTCGGACTGCCCATTGGCCGCAGCGTCATGGAGCGGTGTTTCCCCAACAATATTCCTGGCGTTGACGTCCGCTCCGGCTGACAACAGAAGCCTGACCGCTTCGCTCTGCCCTGCTTGAGCCGCCTCATGCAGGAGCGTCCATCCGCCGTGATCACAGGCATCGACGTCCGCACCCCACTGGATGAGCAGCTGGACGGTCTCGAGCCGACCGCTCCGGATGGCCAGATGCAGAGGCGTAAAGCCGCAATCGTCACTCGCATTTGGATTAGCGCCGGCGATCAGCAGGGACAGGACCTCTTTCGCCGGCGCCAGAGCTGCCGCGGCCATCAGATCGTCCGCCATGCACGGCCGCCAAGGCAGAAAAGGGCCAGAAGGAGGACAGTGGAAAAGATTACGAGAAAAAGTGTGAAAAGCCTTTGCGTTCATCATGCACCCCCCGTTCAGAAGATCCGTTAATTCAGCAACTCGCATCCCGGTCAGTGACCCTGATCCGCCATCCCGCCTTCTAAAAGCAGCTTGCGTCTGGCGAGTCAATAAAGTCGAGGCTCCCATGTAAGGTTCTCACTTTCGTCCAAACAGATATACCGAGAACGGTTCAACAATGAGAGAAACCGCGGACTCAACTGTTGATAACCGTAAAGGGCAACAGAAGGTTGCTCGATTGCCTTGGTGCATCAACACTGACCAACCTGTTTTCACAACCTTGCGGACCGCGACGTTTAGGTCAGTAGGACACGAAACGGTCGATTCACATCAGAAGAAAGGGGAGCTCAATGAACAGAAAACTGCATACCGGATGGTCTTTACTCTGCCTGGTGTTCCTGCTCAGCTGTTTCACCGGCGCGGGGCCGGCCCTGGCCTGGGGGCCGTATGCTCAACAAGTGATCGCTTTTGAGTCGGGCGGGCCGTTCATCGAACCGCCCCTTGCATGTGAGTCGGGGAGCGTCTACGAGATCACCCTGGAAGACGGTCTCTTTTTCAACCAGGCGGCCATGCCCAAGGCCTGGGAATATGCGGGAAGGGCGGATTACGCCACGTCAGCGGAGGGATTCGCCACCACCATGGCCAAGGTCGCCGCGGGGCGCAGCGGTGCCGTCCAGGCCCAAGCCTGGAAAGCGTTCCAGATCGCCGAGATCACCGGGGACAACATGTACTTCGGAACCTACGCGAGCACCTGTCACGAACGGTGGTTCTACGAGCTGCTGGTCGACGCAGTGCTGCACAGTGGAAACTTCGACACCAAATTCTCGCTCGAGCGGGTCCGGGTTTCCAGCCGGCCAAAATTGATCGCTCAGGCTTCGATGATCTATGTCGAACTCCACGGTGGAGATCTGATCAGCAAATCCGCCGCACTGGCCATGACCCATGACTACGCCATGGCCATGCTCGGCGAACGCGTGCTGGTACAGAACAAACAGTTCCAGGTCAACGCGCTGAACAATTCCACTCCGGGGCTCTGGATACCCGCGATGCGGACTTCAGCCGACGAAGCGGGTAAGCGGCTGGCGGCCCGCCTGGGAAATCCCGACCCGGTCACCTCACCGAAACCCAACCACATGGAACGCCGGGGTTTCGAACTGCTGAAGGAGATCGGCCTGATCGTCGCCGGCAGCGGCACAGGCGGCCTGGAGACTTCGATCAAGCGCGGCACGGTAGTGCACGAGATCATCGTCAAGGACCAGCAGGGCGCGGAGAAAGTGGTTATCGATTTTCTCAAGGACAAGATCTACCGCATGAAAACCGAGCCGAGGACCCGCACCATGTGTATCGATGTTCTCCAGCTGCTGACCAAGGAGCTCTATGGCTGGTCACCGACACCCATCTGCCGCGACAAGGAATAGAGTAATCCGCCAACGGCTCCCGGCAGCAAAGCCGGGAGCCGTTTACATATTCAGCGGTTGAACCGCCGCCTCCCTCGTGGTTGAATGGGCACCAGCATATTGAGGTGCCACGGTGCAGAACAAAACAATCGGATACGCCCAGTTCGGCCCCGTCTTCGATGACCGGGACGTCAACCACGCCTCCATCAGGCGGATGGCCGAAAAGGGCGAAGCGGCTGACCTGCTGGTCTTCCCCGAACTCTGCACCAGCGGCTACGATTTCATCGACCGGGACGAATTGGCCTCGCTGGCCGAGCCGTTCCCGACGGGCCCCACCTCACTGCTGGCCAGGGAATTGGCCGCCGAATACAAAACAACCCTGGTGATCGGCTACCCGGAATCAGCCGGGGGCCTCTTTTACAACTCCTGTGTCCTCGCCGCCCCGGACGGCACCCTGGCCAACTACCGCAAGCTGCACCTCTTCAGCCGTGAATCGAGGATCTTTGCCCCGGGCGATGCCCCGCCACCGGTGATCGACACCCCGGCCGGCAAAGTGGGCCTGATGATCTGCCTCGACTGGCTCTTCCCCGAAGCGGCCCGTATCCTCGCCCTGGGTGGCGCCCAGATCCTGGCCCATCCCTCGAACCTCGTCCTTCCCCACTGCCAGCAGGCCATGGTCACCCGCAGCCTGGAGAACGGGGTCTTCTCCATCACCGCCAACCGCATCGGCACCGAAGCCCGCACCGACCGCAGCCTGACCTTCACCGGCGCCAGCCAGGTGCTGGACAACAGGGGTAGAATGCTGGTGAGCGCACCCACCGATGCCGAGCACCTGGGGCTGGTTGAGGTTGACCCGGCACGGGCGGATGATAAGATGATTACCGAAGAGAATCACTTGCTGGAGGATCGGAGAAGCGATATCTACTCAGGGTAGACAGCCCACGACCATCGAAGGAAATAGATCATGGCGCAATGATCTCACCAGTCTGAGATGGTAGGGAATCGTTGTGCGAGCAGTTTCATTCAATATACCGACAGGGACATCATGACCTACATAAAAGGTGATCGCGTAAAACATCCAACCCAGGAGGACTGGGGGCTCGGCGAAGTATTGGAGAACAGCAACGAAGATCATGTTCGAGTGTTTTTCGTGGGTGCCGGCAGTCGGAAACTATCCCTCAAATACGTACAACTGATCAAAGTTGAGGGAGAGGAGGCATCGAACACCCACCTGGACAACCTGTCAACTGCGAGCATTGCGAAGAAGATCAAATATCAATCTCTCGGTGACTGCGTCAACAAATTCCTGTCCCGTTTCCCTCAAGGGTTTCAAGGAGATGACTACTGTTCAACGGAACGCGATTACAAGGTCGAAGCCCACAAAATGGCCTGTGAGATCCTCTCGAAAAGCGCCTTGGATTCGAGTCTCGCACGCTCGGATCATGGGGAAATCGCGAAAGCTGCTATGCGGGTATCGAGCAAAACAAATCTGATCTATCCCAACGAGAGGATGGCCCTTCGCGATGGTCTGAAGGATGCCGAAGGTGCCCGGGAATTTGCCGTGACCCTAAGAGCTTTGCTTTACGGTGAGGAAGAGGTCGAGCACCGATTCATGAATTTTGCGGGCGCTCTGAAAGGAATGGATGCTGCAAAGTGGACGACGGCTACATATTTCCTTTTTATCCGCTTTCCTGAGGAGCATATTTTCGTCAAGCCGTCCGTGACACAGCAGGCCGCCAAAATCTGCGCATTTGAAATCAACTATAAACCAACCCTCAACTGGCTCACCTACAGCTCGATCCAAACATTTGCCGAACATCTATCGGACAAAATCAAGGACCTGAAGCCACTAGACATGATTGACGTTCAATCATTCATGTGGAGCATTTCTCCCAACAGAGGTTGACCCACGAGGACACCCTTGGACGACTCGCAACTGCTGGGAGAGGGACCCATCATGAAGCGAACCGCTTCCCGCATGCATGTCCTGGATGCCGACATCACCCAGCTCTCCGTCGACGCCATCGTCAATGCGGCCAACGAATCGCTGCTGGGCGGAGGCGGAGTGGACGGCGCCATCCACCGGGCGGCGGGGCCGATGCTTCTCGAGGAGTGCCGCAAGATCGGAGGCTGCCCCACCGGGCAGGCCAGGATCACCGGTGGCCACAACCTGCCGGCGAAACATGTCATTCACACCGTGGGGCCGGTTTACCACGGCGGAGTGGCCGGCGAACCCGCTCTGCTCCGTTCCAGCTATTTGGAATCGCTGCAACTGGCCGCTGAGGCCCGCTGTGAGTCCATCGCCTTTCCCTGCATCTCCACCGGGGTCTACGGCTACCCTACGGAGGAGGCCTGCGACATCGCGGTGACAGCCGTGAAGGAATGGCTCTCCTCGCACGACCTCCCCACAACAGTGACCTTCTGCTGCTTCAGCACCGGGGACACTCTCCTTTATCGCTCCCGGCTGGGGAAGTAGCTCCACTCCATTCTGCCGTTCCCGAATGAAATCGTGTCACAACCGCACCTTTTACTGCATAGTTAAAAGTGACAAAGATGGATTGCTCCGCAACATGTTAAATACCCGCCCCCCTGCGAGATTCCGCCCGAAACCACCGCTGAGTGATACCTCATGAAATCAACCGCCCCTCACCGGCGTGGGTGCCGGAGAGGGGCGGAACAGGTTCAGGGTGAGTTGGCCACCACCGTGCAGGCATCGGTGTCACTGTCCCCGGCCGGCGGGTACGGCGGCAGGTTGTACGGCGTCGGGGTAACATCCACAGCCACCAGCTGGAACTGGTTGCTGCCGATTACCGAGCCCAGGGCCGGGAGGTTGGTGTTCCAGGAGGTGACATAGCTGGCCCCGCCGGCAAGGTTGGTGTAACCGCCACGCCAGTTGGGGAAGTATGCTCCCCCGGCCAGGGTGACGTTCATTCGCGCAGCCACCCGGCGGATCTGGCCGGAGTAAAGGTTGTTCAGCGTAATGGTCATCTGGGTGGTGAAGGGCACCGTTCCCGAAGCCGGGAGACAGGTGATGGAAGCGCTGACCGTGTCACTGGACGTTGAGGTGGTTGTTCCGAGGCCGAAGGAGGACCAGCCGGTGGTGATGTCGTCACCGTTGCGGGCCACCACAGCAAAGCCATACTGGATGTCGCTGTCCAGTCCGGTGGCGGTGACCGTGCCCCAGGAGGAGATCGGCTGCCAGAAAGGCGTCAGCCCGTTGGACCCGCCGGAGGCGTTGAGATAGTACTCGTCCACCGACCCGCCCCAGGAATCGACCCAGATGGCGCACTCGGTGTGGGCCGGGTTTCCTCCGGCTTGAATCGTCACATCGAGGGTGCTGTTGGTGGGGTTGGTCACCGAGGGTGTGCCCGGAGTATTGGCCAGCGTGTATACGTAATACGGGGCCGTATAGCCGGTGGAGTTGGGTGTCTGGGCGCTGTCACGGCCGGCAACCCGGTAGCTGTACTGGTGGTTTGTCGAAAGTCCCGAGTCGGTCCAACTCAACGCGGGAGTCCAGCCGTAGTCGTCGCCGCCGTAACCCCCGGTGGGGCTGCTGTAGTAGTCGAAGTAATAGTACACCGGCTCGTGGAGGTCGCTGGTTTCAGTGCAGGACATGGAAATCTGGCCATTTGAAACAGCGTATGGCGCGGTGGACCAGGTGGGCGCCGGAGAGGGCGGCGTGGTGTCCCAGCGAACGTCCACCGGTACGTTCTGGCGGACCGGGCCCCACTCCACAAAGTAGGAGTAATGCGTATGGTCCATGCCCACCAGGACGTTCTCCTCGGGCGTGGGCTGGGCGCGCAACCTCCAGGTGACCCAGTCCGCCCCATAGCCGCCTCCGGCCGCTGAGCCAGCATAGAAGGGATCCGCGCCCCCCGAAACCAACACCCATCCCGGTGGAGGTTGAAAATTATATGTATTGTTGTGGCTGGCGATCTCGCTGTTGTTCACGACCCAGAAAATGAAGTCGGCTTCCTCGTTGGGCTCCATCTCCGCGGGCCAGTTCGCGAACCCCTGGAAGGTGGAGGGGATGTCCACCTCGACAAAGTCCTCCTCGGTGGCCAGAGCGAACTCCTCGGTTCCGCCGCCGTGGGGGAAGTCGAAATCCCAGGCCAGGGTGTTGATGATCACGTCGGTGGTGCCGGCCCCCTGATCGATCCGCACCTGGGCCACGTTGTCGATGGTGCTGACGTCATAGTCGTGGAGGTTGTTGTCCGCCTCCTCGAAGAGGTAGAGGTTGAGGTCGCTCAGCTCATAGAAGGTCGTGGGGAACTCATGGGGCGCATAGGTCGCGGGGCGGTTCCAGACCATGGTGGCCCGGTCCCGTCCCTCGCCGCCCGCACCCTCGTCGCGCATCTGGCCCTTGTACAGATGGTAGTGCCCGGCGTTGGGATAGGACGTGACCGTGTCTTTGAACAGGTCAGTGCGATGGTGGTAGGCGGCCAGGGTATTCATGTAGCCCCAGCCGTATGCCGGGTCCCAGCCGTCAGCGTCGTTCTCGAAATAGATTGTGCCGTCGTTCTTCTGCGCCGTGTTGAGTAGCAGGGCCTTGAGCTCCAGTTCGTCATACACACCGGCGTCCATCAGGTCCATGGCCACGCCCTGGACCATTGGCGCCGCCATGCTGGTACCGGAATGCTCAATGTAGTCCAATTCGGTTTCCCACAAATTGTTGCAGGAGCTGATGTCGGTGCCGGGAGCGGCGATGTCCGGTTTTCTCCGTCCGTCGGCCGTGGGGCCGCGGGTACTCATTGGGTCGATGACATCGTTTACGCGGGACGTCGTGTCACCGTCATCAACGATGGCCACTGTAATGGGGTTGTAGGCCATGCCCGGGGAAGAGAACATGCTGTTGTCCGGGCCCCCGTTGCCGGCGATCAGGGTCACCAGCAGGTCGGGGTACGAGGAGATCACAGAGTCATAAAACCGGCTGTAGTCTGTTTCGGCAGCAGTGGTTTCTCCCCAGAAACTGAGATTGATGCCTTCAATGTCATCGTTGAATGTATCGAAGGGACGCAGCAGCCCGGTGTCATAGAGGGCCCGGTCCACATTCCACATGGCATCGCTGGCAAACATACGCCCCCCGCCATAGATGTCCCTGTATCCCGCTTTCAGGGTCACGACTTTATCCGCACCGTGGGCCATACCGAGGTGCGAGGGGTACAACGACGTCCCCATACTGGCCACGATCCCCATCACGTGGGTGCCGTGGCCCTGAAGGTCTTCCTGGGTGGTCTCATCGTCCCAGATCGAACTGCCGGAAGCGGCGACCAGGTACCAGGTGTAAAAGTTGGTCCGGCCGGCTTCGTCATCCAGGCCGGGGTGGGTCAGGTCGATCCCGGTGTCGAGGACGGCCGGGTCATAGATCCCTCCGGTTTCACCGGCGTCCCACAGACCGCCCATGTCGGTGATCCGCGTGGCATTGTCAGCGTTGGTCAGGCCCATGTGGAGGCACTCGTCCTCGCTGATCCGGGCCACCTTGGTGATAGCCGCCGCTTCGTCGATGGCCATGACAGGAAGCACGGCCACCAGCGTGTTGACGCAGATGGTGCCGAACTCCACTGTCCCGCCCAGCTTCTCCAGGGCCGTTCGCACGCTCTGCTGGTCCGCCTCCACCTCTGCCCGAAGCTGCACGGCGATCTCGTCCCTGATCACCAGGGAGAGTGCCTCGTGATCCTCGGAGACGGCGCGCAGGGCATCCTTGTCCTCGACGCTCAAGTAGAGCGCAGGGTCGAGGTAGTTGTCAGCATCACTCAATGTGTCGCGCTTTCGCTGCTCGGCATAGGGAGTGTTGATCGCGCTGATCCTCTGCCGGATCTCCTCCATCTCGGCTTCGTATCGTCCGCTCACCTGCTTACTGATGAGCTCCTGTGGCTGATACTTCAGCTGGATGATGACCCGGATTGTCTCCGAGAAATTCATTTTGGCGATCACGGCCCTCAGCTCCTCGGAGACAACGGGCAGGTCGGCAAATGACGGCGATGAAGCGCCGCTTGTCGGCTGACCATCCTCCACCAGCACCGGGTGGCTTCTCCCCTCGGTGGTGGTATCCCCCAGGAAAACACCGGCGAGTGGTTTGCCCTCCGGCGCCTCCCCGGCGGGAAGGCCCGGGACAGAGCTCAGGAGCAGAAACAGGATAATGACAGTGAACATGAATACTCTCATCGTTTTACCCCCCTTTGGGTATGCGGCCAATGTCCCGGTTCAAGGCCTGAATCCCGGGAAAATTCTGCCTGACTGTCAATATCGCGTCATCCGGGCCGGATTCCGGACAGATTCTTTGTAACTTTTTCACAAAATTCATGTCTTACTTGTAGATGCATGAGAACCTTCCGGCTGTTGCAGGCAGCCTTCAATAAAACAGGGGATAGCAAATGAGAACAGTGACCGCAAAGATGCAGAGTATTCGGGCTGAGAATCTGAAGACGATTGCACGGAATATGGGTGAGAAGCTTACCAACGGCAAAAAAAGATCCTGGCACCTTGAAATGGCAATTAGTGTCTCCATCTTTGCCCTCGGGACGATGGTCCTGATGGCTTCCGCGCAGGTGATCTGACCACGAGCCTCGCCCAATCCAGCGCATCCGATCATCGGGCCCCGAACGGGGCCCTCTTGCTGTACCCGACCGCTCCTGATCACGCACCGGTGAGTTTTCCGCCCCAAGGATAATAGACTGATTTAGTGTTTGACGTAGCCACGCAGGGGTGATACAACTGCCGCAAGTATTCATCTCATAACAATAAAATCTGATCTGGAGGAGGAGTGGACTTATGTGGAAGAAGCTATTCATGGTCTGCATGATTTGCCTGCTTGCCGGCGGCCTGACCCTGGTGATGGCCGACGACGACCCGCCGGCGAAGAAGGACAAGCCCTGCGACGACAAGGCTGACAAGGCCGCCGAAGCCGCCGACGCGGCAGCGCCTGAAACGGCCGAAGCTCCTGAGGCACCAGCAGCACCCGAGGCTCCTGCCAAGCCCGAAGCTCCGCCGAGCAAGGAGCAGATCGAGAAAGAACTGCTGAACGCCGCCGCCGAGGGGGAGGAGATGGCTGAAGCGCTGAAGGACCCGGCCGCTGCCGAAGAAGTGCTGAAGGCGGTGGAGGAGATCAAGGAGACCGCCCCCGAAGCCGCGGCCGAGGCTGCCGCCGCCGGCGAGGAGGCGATGGAGGAAGCCGAGAAGGCCAAGGAAGAGAAGTAACCAGGACCCGGTACCAAAAGCCCGGCCGCTGGAGTGCGATCCAGTTGCCGGGTTTTTTATGTCCACACAATCTTTGCCAATCCTCCACCCTGATAGAGGTAGCTGTCCCCGCCATCATTAAAATATTCATTCTTAATGGATTATCAAAACAGGTAGCTGTCCCCACTATTCTTCTTGACAGTCTGATCGGAAAATTGTATTAATACACCATAACAATAGTTCACTAGAACGATTCGTATGGCGAGAAGGAGGGACACGTGGAGATCAAATTCCAGCTCGATTTGAAGAGCGGGGTTCCCTTCTACCGGCAGATCATCGACCAGGTGAAGAGCTCCATCGCCACCGGGAGTCTCGAGCCGGGCGACCGGCTCCCCACGGTGCGGCAGCTCTCCGTCGACCTCTCCATCAACCCCAATACGGTAAGCCGGGCCTACACTGAGCTCGAGCTCACCGGGCTGGTGGAGACCCAGATGGGGTCGGGGACCTTTGTGGGCCGGCAGAAGGTGGAGCAGGACGACGTGGAGCGGCGGCGCATCCTGGAGCAATTGTGCCAGGAGATGCTCTCGCGGGCATCGACCCACGGGTTCACCCTCGAGGAGATCCTCGCCAGCCTCGAACAGCGACGGAACCGCTAAGCAAGGAGCAAAACAATGATAAAGCTTTCAGCCAAATCCAATTCCACGATGAGCCTGGGCAGCCTGGACAAGTTCGCCACCGGGTTCCGGGCCGATTTCCGCTTTGGCCCGCTGAACATCATGATCCTGGTCTTGATCTGCCTGGCCGGGCTGTTCGCTCAGCTGGCACTTTACCCCTTCCGGCTCTCCACGGTGATCACCATGATCTCGGCCGCCCTGATCCTGGCCGGGCTCTACCGCCTGAGCCAGATCTGGGAGGCGGTGGCCATCCTCACCACCCTGGCCGCTCTCGGTGTCTATCTGCGCCACCGGCCGGAGAGCTGGATCCTGGTGACAGCCGTGGTGCTGGCCGGCCTCATCTCACCCTGCATCCAGATGGCCTACCAGTGGGAGCGGGCGGTGGTGCTGCGCTTCGGCAAGTTCCTCGGGCTCCGCGGGTCGGGTATCTTCTTCGTCCTGCCGGTGATCGACAAGGTGGCCAGCTATGTGGATCAGCGGATCCGGGTCACCGACTTCACGGCCGAAACCACCCTGACCAAGGACACCGTGCCGGTGAATGTGGACGCCATCGCCTTCTGGATGGTCTGGGACGCGCAAAAGTCGGTGCTGGAAGTGGCCGACTTTGAAGCTGCGGTTTCCCTCTCGGCCCAGACCGGGCTGCGGGATGCCATCGGCCGCCACGAGCTGGGTGAGATGCTCTCCCAGCGCGACCGGCTGGGCAAGGAGATCCAGCAGGTGCTGGACGCCAAGACCAGTGCCTGGGGCATCACCGTCCAGTCGGTGGAAATCCGCGACATCATCATCCCCAGCGGTCTGGAGGACGCCATGAGCCGCAAGGCCCAGGCCGAGCGCGAACGCCAGTCGCGGATTATCCTCGCCACCGCCGAGACCGAAATCGCCGAGAAATTCGCCGAGGCATCGAAGCACTACAAAAATAACCAGGCGGCCCTGCACCTCAGGGCGATGAACATGGTCTTCGAGGGCCTGAAGAAAAAGGGCTCGATGATCATCGTCCCCTCCACCGCGGTGGAGACCATGGGCCTGGGCGCCATGGGCGGGATGACCGCCTTTGACCGCATCCTCGGCACACAGGGCGGGGAGGATGCCGGGGATGATGCGGAAACCGCACCTTCGGCCCTCCCTGACGCCGGCGAAAAAAGCTGAAGCGCACCGGCCGGTCCGTGCGACAATGAAGGACCGGCCGGTTGAGTTGGAGGAAGAACGATGTTCAGGTTCATCAGATGGAAGAGGAGGGGAGGCAGGCGCTCGGTGGCCGGCAGCATCGCCGCCGGCATCCTGATCCTCCTCGCCGCCGGGCTCCTCATCGGCCCCACCATCAGCACCGCCGCCCTGCTGCTCTCGGCGATCCTGCTGGCGTCCCCGGCAGAGACCGTGCCGGCGGAGGGTGAGACAACCGTCCAGCTGATTCCCAATCCGGCCTACGCCTTCCCGGCGGACACCTTGATCTACGTCGAGTGCCGCAACATCTCGGAGGGGCTGGAAACCCTGAACCAGATGGACTTCTGGCCCGAGATGGCCCCCTTGCTCAATGAGCTGGCCACGGCCGGCGGAGAACCCGCCGCCCCGCTGTCGGTGCTGGCCACCGCCACCGACTACTGGAAAACCGGCGCCGAGTTCCGCCGTAACCTGGCCAGCCTCTGTGGCCTCCATCTGGCCGCGGCGATGATCCCCTCGGAGGGAGCTGGCCGCCCGGAGCCGGTGATCGCCGCCATGGGAATCGGCGACGCCGACCCGGTAAAGGCCCTGGCCTGGCTCACCGGGAGGATCACCCAGACCCCGCTCACCTGGTCCTCCCCCCGCGGTGATCATGGTCACTTCGTGATCCGCATTCCCAACGGCGATGTGGTTCTGACCGGCCAGCGGGTGGGGCCCTGGTCCATCTTCAGCACTCCGCAAAGCCGGCCGGAAATGGAGTTGGTGGCCAATGCACTCCGCGGGCAGGTGACCTTGACCAATCCCCTCTCCGATTCCGTGGACTACCGCAAGGCCATGGAGGGCTTGCCCGGGGACTACTGGGCCCGCGGGTATCTCAACTCCGCCGAGACCCTCAAGTGGGCCAGCGCTCTGCAGCTGGCCTCCGGCCGGAGCTTCGGCCCGGTGAACACCGTCCTCTCCCGCATGGAACAGTTGGGCATGGCCCGCGAGGTTTCCCCGGACCGCATCCGCTCCAGGCTCACCGGCCGGCTCACTGAAACCGATCCGCCTGACGGCCTGACCCGGATGGGCTCCGCCCTCCATCCGGTGGGCCGCCCGCTGGCCGGGGATCTTCCCGGCGACGCCCTGGCCGCCGGAGACATCGGCGCGGCTCCGGGCGAGATCATTGCCGGTCTGAACTGGGTACTGCAAACCCATGCCCCGAACTTTCACCAGGTGATCGACCGTACGGCAGCCGGATTCTGCGAGTCCACCGGCCTCGAACCAGGGACCGACCTCTACCCCTTCCTCGGCAACCAGACCGCCGTGGCCATGCTGCCGGCCATGAACGGGGTGGACCGCTGGCCGCTCCAACGGCCACTGGTCAAGGTGGAGGTGTTCCACCGCCCCCTGGTGGAGCGATTCCTCACCGACTTTGTCGAATGGGAAGCCGGCGCCGTGACCGAGATCTCCGGCGGTCTGGTGAGCGCCATGGTGGTCAGCGAGGAACATGAGGGAGTGGAGATCCGCGGGCTGCAGATCGAGGGCTTCATCCCCCTGCCCCTGCCCTCCCCCTCCTACGCCCTCATCGGCAACTTTCTGGTAGTTTCACCGGTGCGCTCGGCCGTGCGGGAAGCGATCTCCGCCGCCCACGGCACCATCCCCACCCTGCTGGACCGACCGGGCAGTTGGATGAACGAAGCGGTGGCCCTTCCGGAAGCGGTGGAAATTTTCTCCATGAATTTTGTAAATTGCGAACACGAGTGGGAGTTGGTGGAGGATATCGTCGTTCCCTTCCTGCCGAAACCAGCCAAAGTGGCAAGTGATGATGCGGCGGTCGCTGAAGATGAAGAAACCGATCGGCATGCGGTTCGGGTATTCCGCGCCATGGCCAGTCTCCTCTCCCAGCTGGGCGAGATGAACGGCTCGGCCACCATCGACCGGGAGGGCAACTTCGTCTTCCTGGTGGAAAATCGGCCGGTGCAGGCACACCTTCCGGAGGAAGAGCCATGAATGTCAGAACCTACCTGGTGATCAACCGCATCTTTCCGACCCGGCCCCTTGCACAACAGCCATGTCTCCATGGATAATATTGCTGTCTGATGTTGTAATTCCATATTGCTGCTCAAGGACTCGACCATGTGGTTTATTATTCTGATCGTCATCGCGGGAATGATGCTGCTGGGCATCCTCAGCGTCCTCGCCACCGGGCGTACCCACATCTCATTCCTGGCCGGCTTCAACACCATGGCGCTGGTCACCGCCATCTATACCTGGTATGGCCTGCTGAACCTCCGTTCGATCCTCGTGCTGGTGATGGTCGGAATCTACCTGTTGCGGATGAACTGGGTGCTCACCAGGTGGACGGCAAACACCGCCCTGGACAAGCTCGACAAAACATCACTGGCCCACAAAATTCTCCTGCCGGTGGTGCTGACCAATACCGTGGGCTGGGCCTACTGCCTGCCCTTCTTCTTTGCCACGCGGGATCCGTCCCCGGTGGGGGGCCGGGACATGGTGGCCATCGCCATCTACATCGTCGGCACCATCTTCCACAGTGGCGGCGACTACCAGAAACAGAAGTTCAAGGCTGACCCGGCCAGCAAAGGCAAGATTCTCGACACCGGCCTCTGGTCCCTCTGCCGTCATCCCAACTACTTCGGTGACTTCCTGATCTACGTCTCCTTCGCGGTGATCGGCGGCCAGGCCTGGGGCTGGATCGCCCCGATGCTCAACCTGCTGCAGTATGTCTCCGACGCCATCCCCAAGAGCGAGAAGTGGGCCGCGAAGAAGTATGGCCCGGCCTGGAAGGAGTACAAGGCCAGGACCAGGGTCTTTGTGCCGTTCATCATCTAGTCGCGCATCCCCCTTTTACGTATACTGTGCGCTGATCTGCCCCCGGATGTACCGGCAGGCCCGGAAATTCCTTGCTCTGGACGACACCCATGACCGAAATCCACATCCCTTCCACCGAGCTGCTGGTCGAGCATGTGCCGCTGCGCCCCGTTACCCTCTGTCCCCAGGTCACGGTCCACTACTCGGACAATCTCTACGACCTCTGGAAAGCCTGGGAGGAAGAGAGCGGCGGCACCCGCGATATCCCCTACTGGTGCGTGGTCTGGCCCGGTGCCGCGGTGATGGCCCACCACATCTTTGCCGGGATGATCGACGTCACAGGCAAGACGGTCCTCGACCTCGGCTGCGGAGGGGCGGTGGCCGGCATCGCCGCTGCCCTGAACGGCGCCGGGGAGGTGGTGGCCAACGACATCGACCCGGTGGCCATCCACCTGGCCCAGCTCAACGCCGCCGCCAACAACGTGGAGCTGACCTTCGAGGGCCGGGACCTCAGCGTGGACGGCTTCCCGCCTTCCGCCGAGGTGATCCTGGTGGCCGAGATGTTCTACGAAAAGGTCCCCAGCCAGCGGATGCTGCCGCTGCTGTCCGAAGCCCGGGACCGCGGCGTGCGGGTGCTGCTGGCCGACGGCGAGCGCTCCTTCACCCCCAGGGAAGGGATCGAAGTGCTCGCCGAACAGACCGTTCCCGTGCACGACGAGCTGGAAGGCCGGCCGGAGCGCCACATCCGCCTGCTGGAGTTCACCGGCTGAGCAGCACCCGGTAAGCCTTCCATACTTCGTACCTGGGTCAGGAATTCGACACCGGCGACCTACGAAACTTCGCTCACCGGGATCTCCAACGCACCCGCAACACCTTCCCCGTACGCCTTGTCCGCCTTCAAGCAGTTGGCGATGTGGCGGACCTTGATCTCCTTCGGGGCGTCACCCATGGCCCGGGCGGTGTTTTCGAAGAGCACCTGCTGCTGCTCGGGGCTCATCATCCGGAACAGTGCGCCGGGCTGGGAGTAGTAGTCGTCATCGTCCTCGCGGTGGCTCCAGTGGTCGGCCGCGCCGTCCAGCTCAAGCGGCGGCTCGCGGAATTCCGGTTGCTCCTGCCACTCGCCGTAACTGTTGGGCTCGTATCCGAGGGTGCCGCCGTGATTGTCGTCCACCCGCATCGCCCCGTCACGGTGATATCCGTGAACCGGACAGCGGGCCTGGTTCACCGGGATCAGGTTGTGGTTGACTCCCAGCCGGTAGCGCTGGGCATCGCCGTAGGAGAAGAGACGCCCCTGCAGCATCTTGTCGGGTGAGAACCCGATGCCGGGCACGACGTTGGCCGGGTTGAAGGCGGCCTGCTCCACTTCGGCGAAGTAGTTTTCAGGGTTCCGGTTCAGTTCCATCACGCCCAGGTCGATCAGCGGGAAGTCCTTGTGCGGCCAGACCTTGGTCAGGTCGAAGGGGTTGAAGGGGAAGTTGGCAGTCTCCTTCTCCGGCACCACCTGGACCTTTACCTTCCACCGGGGGAACTCCCCGTTCTCGATGCTGTCGAAAAGGTCGCGCTGGTGGCTCTCCCGATCCTGGCCCACGATCGCCTCGGCCTCCTGGTCGGTGAGATTCCTGATCCCCTGCTCGGTTTTGAAGTGGAACTTGACCCAGAACCGTTCACCCCCGGCGTTGATCAGGCTGAAGGTATGACTGCCGTAGCCGTTCATGTGGCGATAGGAACAGGGAATGCCCCGGTCGCTCATGGTGATCGTGACCTGGTGCAGCGCTTCGGGGAGGGACGTCCAGAAATCCCAGTTGTTGCGGGCGCTGCGCAGGTTGGTCTTCGGATCGCGCTTCACCGCGTGATTGAGGTCGGGGAATTTGAGAGGGTCGCGCAGAAAAAAGACCGGCGTGTTGTTGCCCACCAGGTCCCAGTTGCCCTCCTCGGTGTAGAACTTGATCGCGAAGCCGCGGATATCCCGCTCGGCATCGGCCGCCCCCCGCTCGCCGGCCACCGTTGAGAATCGGACAAAAAGGTCGGTTTTCTTACCCACCTCGGAGAAGATCTTCGCCCTGGTGTAGCTGCTGATATCGTGGGTGACCGTGAAGGTTCCGTACGCACCGGAACCCTTGGCGTGCATCCGGCGCTCGGGAATCACCTCGCGGTCGAAATGGGCGAGCTTTTCCAGGAACCAGACATCCTGCAGCAGCTGCGGGCCGCGGGGCCCGGCGGTCATGATGTTTTGATTGTCAGCCACCGGTGCACCGACATTGTTGGTCAGTTTCTTCTTATTGTCCATCACTTGTGTTCCTTCCTTTTCGCAGTTTTTGGTTTGGGATCTTTCGGCACCGAGCAGTCGACGCACACCCCCCGCACTTCCACCTGTGCTGCTTCCACGTGGCCGAGTGCGGTCACCGATTCCGGCAGTTCTAATTTGTCGAGATCTTCGCTGTAGAAGTCACGCGTCAGCCCGCACTGGACACAGACAAAATGGTGGTGACGAGCCAGGTTCGCATCAAAGCGGGCCCGCTCGCGGGGAGGCCCGAGCGTCCTGATCAGGCCGAGATCGTTAAACATCCAGAGCGTTCTGTAAACCGTGTCAAGAGATATCGTGGGCATTCGCTTGCGGACGAGCCGCAATACCTGCTCCGCGTCAGGGTGGTCACCACTCCGCACCAGTTCCCGGAAGATCTCGAGGCGTTGGTGGGTCAGCTTCACGCCTGCCTCGCGGCACACATTTTCAAATTGCTTCACCCGGCGCCGGACTTCTGTTTCGCTGGTCTTCATCAGCCTCCTCTTATTAAGAATCTATTACTATCTAGTAACATATACCGAACTACGCGCGAAGTCAATCACCGGCACATGAACCTCCACCCCTTCCCCTGCGTTGGGATATACTGTCTGTCACAGGTAACAATGCCGAAAGGAGATTCAATGAACGGAAAATTCCTGTTCAGCGCCTTGCTGATCATGCTGCTGGCCCTGGCCGGCTGCGGACAGCAGGGTGCCGAACCCGCCGAGGAGCAGGCCGCGGCAGAGACGGCGGCCAGCGAAACCGACGATCAGCCGAACCCGGCCTGGGAGGCCATGCTGACCGAGCTCCGGGCCGTGGAGACCAACGAGGAAAAGGTCCCCATCCTGAAGAAATTCGTTGAGGACTACCCCAACGACGAGAATGCAGCCTATGCGCTTTCCGGCGTCATCCACTATCTTGGCGAAGCCCTGGGGGAGCGGGAAGAGGCCCAGAACTTCACCGAGACAGCCGTGGCCGCGGCCACCGAGCCGGACGTGCGGCGGGAGATGCAGCTGGAACTGCTGGGCCTTCTCGGAAGCATGGGTCACGCCGACAACCTCAAGGCCGCGGCGGAAGAACTGGCCGCCGCCAAGCCGCTCACCTACGCCGAGCATGACCGGGTCACCGAAGCCGCGCTGGAGTGCGAGGCCTGGGAGCTGGCCACCACCCACGCCAGGGCGAACCTGGAAATGGCCGATGCCGAGACCTTCCGCGCCGACTACCCGGAGCGGACCTTCACCGACGAAGAGGTGGCGGATGCGGTGAAACGCCGTACGTCCTCCTCCCTGTCCAGCATGGGTTGGGCCCTGGCCCACCTGGGCCACGTGGACAAGGCGCTGGCCGCCTTCGAAGAGGGCAGCGCCAACGTGTCCCGCAACTACGTGGGCATCCCCGAAGGCCCGCTCTTCAGCTACTGGGGCCGCACCCTGGCCGAAGCAGGGGACAATGAAAAGGCGATGGAGATGCTGGCCGCCGACGCGGTGATGGGTGGGGATGTGGAGGCCATGGACGCCCTCCACGGCGCCTACACCGCCCTGAAGGGCGAGGGCGGCTTCGAGGACTATCTGACCCAGACCAGGCAGGCCATGGCCGTCCAGACGGACGACTTCACCCTCAAGAACTACCAGGGCGAACCGCTCAGCTTCTCCCAGCTCAAGGGACAGGTTGTGCTGCTCAGCTTCTGGTTCCCCACCTGAGGGGGATGCCGCGTGGAGTTGCCACGCCTCGAACCGCTGCACCAGAAATACAAGGACAAGGGACTGACCGTGGTGGCCGTGGAAGGCCAACGGGACACCGAAGGCGCCACCACCTTTATCAACGAAAACAACCTGACCTACGCCTGCCTGGAGAACGGCGAGGGTGAGGAGGAAGTGGTGCGCAGCATCTTCGGCATCCGTTCCTTCCCCACTTCGTATCTCATCGACCGGCAGGGCCGGATCATCTTCTACCATCTGGGCTTCGAAGAGGGTGACGAAGAAAAGCTGGAGAAGGAGATTCTCCAGCTGCTCTGAGGACAGAAGCAAAAACAAAAAAAGGGACTGGCAGCTTGGTTGCCAGTCCCCCTTTTTCTGTACGGGGACTGTCACGCCCCGGTGACTGTCCCCCTTCTCAGCTCAGGGAGCGGTCACGATAACGGCCACCAGGGTCTTCTCCGGCACGGCATCGTCGGCCGCCATGATGCGGATGGCCCCCAGGTCGCAGCCGTAGGTGAAGACCGGGGAGATCGGCTTCCCGTTCTCGTCCAGCTGCAGGATGCCGGAGTATCCCAGTTTGGCCAGTTCGTCAGCGTAAAAATTCTGGATCTCACCCATGGAGGCGGTGCTGAGATAGAGCGGGTCGCCTTCCTCCCACTGGTAAATCATGCTCAGCAAACCTGCCGGTTCCTCGGGGATATCGGCCAGGGTGACCGCCTCGCTGGCCGGCGGTGCGGGCAGCGCTTTGACCGTTTCAGCCGGCGCCTTGGCCTCGGCCTTCATGGCGGTCTCCATCCGCTCCATCCTCTTGTCATCAGCCTGGAGAGGAACAGATACTGCAGAAATAACGAGGAGAATCAGGAGAACCGGAACAGCGAAACGCATAAACATGATGACGTCCTTTCGATGAATCTGGTATTGTTTCGGGAAAGGGTGTTGCCCCGATAGAAAAACTGATGCCATTCTGCTCCCCGTGGGGATGGGTGTCAAGACAGACGGTGGAGGCGCGAAACCGATGCCGGTTGATCTCACATACCTGGATGATGGCGGGATCCTGATCAAGTCGAGTGGTGTTCTGCTGGGCAGTGAAATTGCCGACAGCAATCGCGAGATCTACGGAACTCCGGAGAAGGTGAAGGCGATCGCTTACCAGCTTTGTGATTTCACCGATGTCGAGATGCTCGAATTCACCCCCGACGACATCCGGTCGCTGGCCGCAGATGACGCCCGTGCAGCAGAGGTCAACCCCCAGATGCTGATCGCCATAGTCGGCAGTGATGATCTGATCTACGGGTTGGGGAAAATGTGGGAGGCCCACATGAATCAGCCGGCCCTGAAGACCGCCGTCTTTCGAACAGCCAAGGAAGCCGAGCAGTGGATCGCCGCTCGGATGAAAAGCCAACAGCTCACGGATGAGAGTACATCGAGCACCAGCCTGGAATGACCACTACGACAAAGCCCGGTATCCGGACAGGACAACTGCTTCACTTCACCGCCCTGGCTATCCTGCTGGCCCTGACCTGTGCGGCCTGGAGATTCATCGGCCGGCCCTTCCCCACGGCGTTCTGGACAGCGGTGGCCTTTCCCGTGGTGCATCAGATCTACGTCTGGTTGGCCTGGCGTCTGGAACTGCGGTCATCGGCCACCAGCAGGACGATCGGGTTCAAGGGATACGTGGTCCTCTTCTTTCTGCTCTTCGGCGGCCGCTTTGTGACCCTGTTCACACTTGGCTGGCTGGGCCGCGGAAGCCTCGGGCTCCCACTCCTCCCGCGGGTCATCCTCACCGGCCTGCTTACACTGATCGGGATCTACGCGATGTACAGCGTGAAACAATATTTCGGGATGATGCGTGCCGCCGGCGCCGACCACTTCGATCCGCGGTATCGAGATATGCCCATGGTCAGGGAGGGCATCTTCCGCTTCACCAGCAACGGGATGTATCTCTACGCGTTCTTTCTGTTCTGGGCCATTGCGGTGGGGTTCGACTCAAAGGCGACGCTTCTGGTGGCGGCCTTCAGCCACCTCTATATCTGGGTCCACTTCTTTGCCACTGAAAAGCCGGACATGGAGTTTTTGTATTCAAAAGAGGAAGCATGAAACCGTTCATCCCCCTCCTGGCCAGTCTTCTGTTTTCGGTCTCCTGCAGCATCGGCCAGAATTACGAGCCGATGAACGGCGACATCATTTTCCAGACCTCCCAATCCCGGCAGAGCCTGGCGATACAGAATGCCACCCGGTCGCCCTACAGCCACATGGGGATCGTCTATATCAGGGACGGCAAGCCCTTTGTCTTCGAAGCTGTGGAACCGGTGCACTCGACACCGCTCCAGGCCTGGATCGACCGGGGTGAAGGGAAGCACTTCGTGGTCCGGCGGCTGAAGAACGCCGGTGAAGCGCTGACCAGGGAAGCCCTTGACCGCATGCTCGAAGAGGGCAAACCGTTTGAAGGCCGGCACTACGATCTGGTCTTCGAGTGGACCGACGAGAAACTCTATTGCTCCGAACTCGTATGGAAAATCTATAACCGGGCCCTGGGTCTCGAAATTGGCAAGCTGCAGACGATCAGCGAATTCGACCTCAGCGATCCGGTAGTGCAGGGGAAGATACGTGAGCGCTGGGGCGGGAGTCCACCGCCGGACCAGGTCGTCATCTCCCCCGTGGCCATCTTCGAGAGCGACCTGCTTGTGACCGTCTACGAGCAATAACGACCGCTGGAAGGACTGGAAGTGAACACCGACACCACGAACTCTGCCATAGCTCAGGTTGAACCGGTCACCCTCGGTGAACGGATCCACTCGCTGGACATCCTGCGCGGGATCGCC
>CBESOE010000057.1:0-23841 GCA_965531145.1 uncultured bacterium
TGTCGAGATCGATGAGCAGCAGGTTCTTCCGGCCCCGGGGCCGCCGGCCGGCCGGAAGCAGCGGACCGGACAGTCCCACAATGGCCTCCCCGCCGGCGACAGAGAAGCGGATCCGGCGGCAGCCCGATGGAAGATCCCCCGCCGCAAGACGGATTTCAGACCAGGAACCGGCATCCCCGGCGTGCACCGGCAGCGCCGCCAGTGGCTGCCAGGCCCCCCCTGCTTCCGCGTCCAGCTCCAGCGTGGCCCCAACCTCCTGACCGGCGCTCAGTACGGTGAACCAGCAGAGCAGGCGCCGGCCGGCCAGGGCCGGCGGTATGGTCATCTCCCGGGTCTCGCCGCTGCTCAGCAGCAGTGCGTCCAGTGTCCGGCCTTCCTGTTCCAGGGGGAACAGTCGCTTTTCCGCCACCCGGGCCACCGGGAATGCCCGGTCACCACGGAGCAGGCGCAGGACAAACCTCGCCCGGGAAATCTCGTCAACATGTGCCAGGCTGTCCACCGCCAGCACGGTGCTGCTTTTGAGGGGCAGTGCCGTTCCAGGAATCAGGTGGTGGGAAATTTCCAGGGTATCGGCCCCACCCGGCGGAACGGTGAGCTGCGCTTCGCACCAGTGACCGTCGACAACGGCCTCCACAGCAACCGCTACCTCGCCATCTTTTGACAGCCTCACCTCGACCCTGGGCGGCTCGGCCCAGGCGGCTCCGTAGCGCAGCCCCACCACCAGCACTTCTCCGGGACTGACGGCCACCGGCTGGCGGCGGGTGGAAACCGGATCAACCTGGATGAAGGTACCCCCCTTCCCCATGGAACGGGAAGCGAGTTTCATCTGCCGGGCATTGAAATCGGACAATGTCCGGGCATCCACCACCTCATCGTTGATAGTGATGCCCAGCCCCTCCACCCCATGGCTCAAGGCCCGCATGCCGCGGACCTCGGCCACCAGCCGCCAGGGGCCCAGGGGCTCCGCCGGGTCCACCTGGGCCATCAGACTGATGGGCACCGGTTCGGGTTCGGCCTGGCGGCAGCAGGGTATGGCGAATAGAAAGAGATAAGCGACAGCGAACAGGATGAAGAATCGAGATATATTCATTCTCGTGCCGAACATGCTGTTGAGCAGGTGCAGAAAGTCACCTGTGGCTCTACACCTCGATCTTGTTCACCGCCTCGTGCCAGGCCCGGGTCACGGCCCGATAGTCAGCCTCGGTGTAGCTCTCCTTCTGCGGCGGCTGGATCGGCGGGCCGATGACCAGTTTCATCTTCGCCTTGTGGATGCCCTTGTTCAGCCTGGAGAGCACTCCCATGCCGCCGTCGATGCGGGCGGGGTAGACCGGTGTGCCGCTCTCGCAGGCCAGCACGCCGAGGCCGATCTTGCCCTTGCCGATCACGCCGTCCGGGGAACGGTGCCCCTCGGGAAAGATACAGAGCCCGCCCTCCAGCTCGAGGCTGCGGTAAGCATACTGCATCGAACTGAGCATGGTGTTCTCGGTGCCGCTGGGAATGATCCGGAATAACTTCATCAACATCCTGGCTCCCGGATATCCGAAATACTCCTCGAGGGCAAAAAAGGAAATCCGGGCCAGCAGCGGTACCTTGAGGTTGATGTAGGTCAGCTGGGCGTCGAGCAGGCTCTGGTGGCTGGGGGCCAGGATAAACCGCCGGTCCATGGGCAGCGTTTCGTCGCCCACCATCTCGAAACTGACAAAGGTGCAGAAAACGGTTCTGCAAAAAACCCGGATGGGGTGGATCAGCAGGTGAAAGATCGGCCGAGTGAGGCTGTAGCGTTTCTCGAAGGGCGGCTCGGGGATGATGCGAACGATTTTGGACCAGGAAAACTCCTCGTGATCCATCTCGTCATCGGCGTCGGGCAATCGCTCGAGGACCTGGCCCACACTGAGCATTCCGGCGGCCTCTTCCTCGGGCACCACCGTATCGAATTCCTGCTGCAGGATGGCCAGCAGTTCCATACGGCCCAGGCTGTCCAGGCCGAGGTCCAGCTCCAGGCTGTCTTCGGGGACGATGGAACCCTCGTGTCCGGTGATCCGGCGCAACCGGCTGAGCAGGCGAGCGGACATGGCCTTGTCCAGCAGCCGCTTCTCCTCCTCGGTCAGTTCCCGGCGGGTCTCCTCCCCCTCCACCACTTCGGTGAAACTCATGCTGCGCACCAGGTTGCGTTTCAGCTTGCTCAGCCGGGTGCGGGGCAGCGGCTGGGTGACCAGCTTGAAGCTGGTCAGCCGCATGTAACTGGGCAGGGTCTGGCCGATGTTCTCGATGTCGTATTTCACCTCGAACTTGACCCGGGTGGTGTTGCGCCGCTTGATTTCCTCGAAGTCGGGGACCACGATGGCGCTGAGGCCGGTGGTGCGGCCCTCGGCGTTCTCGGCGCCGAAGACGCACAGCTCAGCGATCACCGGCGACTTGGCGTATTCCTTCTCCACCTCCTCGGGGTAGATGTTCTTGCCCGAGGCGAGGACGATCACCTCCTTGGCCCGGCCGGTGATGGTGATATGACCCTTCTCGTCGATGAAGCCCAGATCGCCGGTGTGCAGCCAGCCGTCGCGGATCATCTTTGCCGTGGCCTCGGGGTTCTTGTAGTAGCCCTTCATCACGTTGGGGCCGCGCACGGTGATCTCACCCACCCCGTCGGCATCCGGTTCGAGAATCCGGACCTCAACGTGCTTGATCGGCTTGCCCACCGACCCAGGGATCGGGTGGATCAGCGGTACAAAGGAGATGATCGGTGAGGTCTCGGTGAGGCCGTAGCCCTCGAAGACCATCAGGCCCAGATCGTCGAGGTTCTGGTTCACCTCCTTGTCCAGCTTGGCCCCGCCGCTGGCAAAGAAACGGAACTTCGGGCCAAAGGGCTTGCGCACCGAGCCGAGCAGATACTTCCCGATGCGGATGCCGAAGCGTTTGCGGAAGAACCGGGAGGTGCCGAACAGAAAGCCGAAGATCTTCTGGGCCACCGCCGATTTGTCGGCCACCTTCTCGAAGATCCGCCGCTCGAAGGCCACGTAGAGCTGGGGCACGCCCACCATCACCGTCACCCCCTTCTCCTGCATCGCTTCCAGGATCGCCGGCCCCTGGAGGGTGGTCTCAAAGGTGGAGGTACCGCCGAGGACCAGCGGGGCGATGAAGGTGCCGATAAAGGCATAGCAGTGGTGCAGCGGCAGGATGCAGAGCAGATTGTCCGTCCCCGAGAGGTCCATCTCCTCCAGCACCGCCCGGGCATTGGAGAGGTAGTTGCCGGCGGTGAGCATGGCGCACTTGGGATCACCGGTAGTGCCCGAGGTGAAGATCAGCGAGGCCACCTGGTCCTCGGGAAGCTCCTGCCCCTCAAAATCGGCCGGGGCGTCGGGCAGCGACATGAACGCGTCGTCGCCATCGCTGCCGTCCACCTTGAGGATGTTCTCCACCCCCAGGGCGGCCCAGTCGGCATTGCCGGCCAGGGACTGGGAAACCAGCAGCGTCTTCACCTCGGCAAAGGGGACCAGATTGTTCAGTTCGCGGTCGGTGTACTGGGCATCCATGGGCACCGCGGTGGCCCCGGTGAAATTTATCCCGAGGTAGGCGATGCACCACTCGGGGCTGTTTTCGGCATAGAGCGCCACATTGACGTCGGGACCGATGCCCCAGGAGGAGAGTTTGTACGCCAGGGCACGGGCCCGGTCGTAGACCATCTTTCGCGAGAAGTGTACCCACTCGCCGTCGCGCTTGATCTGGAACTGTACAGCATCCGGATCTTGTTCGACGTACCCCTTGATCGTGTTATAGAGCACGCTTCTCCTCCTCTTTCACGGCGCGAATCCCGGCATCCACGTCCACAAATGCCAGCAGCACGCCGCCGATCACGAAAAACCCGGTGATTGTCGCAATGGCCAACCGGCTATCCCCCAGCCAATGGGTTACCAGGCCGAATACCAGTGGGCCCAGGATGCCGGCAAATTTACTGCTGGTACTGAAAAAACCGAAAAATTCGGCGCTGCGCGCCCGTGGAATCATCGAACCGAACAGCGACCGGCTCAGGGCCTGAGTCCCACCCTGGGTCAGTCCAACCATGATCGCCAGAATGTAGAACCAGGTGGTGGTTTTCATATACAAGGCGACCATACAGATGACCACATACATTCCTAACCCTATCATAATCGACCGCTTGGAGCCTATCCACCGGGCAGCCCAGCCAAAGGCGAAGGCCGCCGGCACACCCACGAACTGGGTGATCACCAGGGCGAGGATCATATCGTCCAGTTTGATGCCGATTTCATCCCCGTACGCGGTGGCCATCTTGATGATGGTGCCGATCCCGTCGTTGTAAATCAGGAAAGCGATGAGAAAGAGCATCGCCTGTTTGTAGCGTCTGAGGTGGCGCAAGGTCTCGGCCAGCCGGCCCAGCGACCCGCGGACCAGCGAGCGGCGGCCGCCGGTGGGCGCTTCCCCCGGGGGTTCAGCCACCCGGCGGATCAGGGGCAGTGTGAAAACCAGCCACCAGAGCGCCACACTGATGAAGCTGAGTTTTATCGCTGCATCCGCGGAAGGGATCCCGAACCATGCCGGCTTGATGAACCAGGCGACATTGATCAGCAACAGAACACCGCCGCCGATATACCCCACGGCATACCCGGTGGTGGAAACCCGGTCAAGGTCCTGGGGCCTGGCTACGTGGGGCAACAGGGCATCATAGAAGAGGTTTCCCCCGGCAAAGCCAATGTTGGCGATGATGAAGAGACCCGATGCCCAGAGCCAGGCTGAAGGTCCCAGAAAGACGAAAGTGGACGTGGCCGCCACGCCGAGAGCCATGAAAAAAATCAGGCCGAACTTTCGCCGTCCCTCCTGGTCGGCCGCCGCACCGAGCATTGGCGCCAGCGGGGCTATCAAAGCCAGGGCGATGGCCGTGGTGTATCCCCAATAGGCCGTGGCTTCGGACTGGCCCAGACCAGCATTGACCGCCATGGCCCGGAAAAAGGGCGGGAACATCCCGGCCATCACCGTGGTGGCAAAAGCCGAGTTGGCCCAGTCGTAGAGATACCAGGCGTGGACACGCCGTTTGTATTCCCGTTCACCGGGCGCCTGGTTGCCGTGATCTGGCTTCATTGTCTCAGTTGTGGTTCGAAAGCAAGATGATGGTTGACGGGAAAGCGTAGCACATTTCAGGCAAAAAAAACGCCGGCACCAGGGCCGGCGTAAAGCGTCCGGCCCGGCAGTGGCCGGGCCGGTTTGATATCGGGAAGCTGTTATTCCACGATCGCGATGCACGTCACCGGGCAGCTCTCGATCGCCTCGTTGCAGTCATCAACCGCGTCCTCGGGGACCGAGTCGCCGAGCACAATCGCTTTTTCCTCGTCGTCCATCTCGAACACTTCAGGACAGATGTCAGCACAGACGCCATCGCCGATGCACTCATCACGATCGATTTTGACCTTCATCTCTTTGACTCCTCCAGACTGAAATTCGTGACATCCGGAATGGTTCCGGTTTAACCCGCAATAAACAGTCCCTTATATAGAGCATAGGGACCGGAAAATCAATCAACTTCGCCCCGCCTAAGAATTTCCTTTTCCGAAGGCTCCTTGCTAGAACGAGGCATCGTGGACTATCTCCCACTTTCCCTTGCACTTCTGGAAGACCAGCAGGGTCATCCCCGACGCATCCGGAGCCCGTTCCTCACCGCTATCGCCGGCCCCGGACATGCCGCTGAGCGACCAGCGGGCCGCCACCGAGAGCCCGTGGATCCCGCCGGGCCGCGAGTCGCCGAGCACCGAGACCTCGATGCCGGAGAGCAGATGGATCTCGAGGATTTCCAGGGTCAAGTGGCCCATGGCCTGGCGGTCCGGGTAGCGCCGGCGGTATCGCTGGAGCAGTTCCTCGCGTCCGCTGGTCAGCCCGCTGGATGAGATAAAAACGGCATCCTCGTGGTAGCAGGAGGTGAAGGTCTCCAGGTCCCCCCGGTTCCAGGCCGCCGCCTGTTCAGCAATCAGTTTTGCCACGTCCCGGCGGGCCTCCAGGCGTCGATCCCGGTCCAATAGCCGGTCCCAGAGGCTCAGCCCCCGGGGCCCGATATAATCGTGGGCCTCGTCATAGGCCGGATCGGCCAGCACCTCGTCCGCTGCGGCGAAGCGGAACCCCTCCCCCTCGAGCCAGCTGAACAGCCGGTCCCACTGACCGGCACCGATGGCGTTGGCATGGAGCAGGAGGACCTGCGGCACGTCGCGGCCAAAGAGCCGCCGGGCCTGGTTGCGGTGGTGGCGCACCGCCAGGTGCAGGGTCTCGTGATACTGCTCCACGATGCGCTCTCGGGCGGCCTGGTCACCGGCCTGTCCCGCCTTGACCCAGCGCCGGGAGAACTCGTAGTCGCTGTTGTCGATGGTCACCGGCAGGTTGCGTTGCCCGGTGCGCCGGAGGTAGGACCGCATGGCCTCCAGTTTTTCCGGTGTGTCACCCTCGCGGAGCATGGGGAACCGGAAAAACCGCAGCTCGCTCCCCCGCTGTTCGAGAAACGGCACCAGGTGCTGCCGGGCCTCTTCCATGTCGGCGATGTAATCTTCGGCGCCGGTGCTGTTGTAATCGGGGTGTGAGGTGGAGTGGTTGCCCAGTTCGTGGCCGGCGGCCAGCCACTGCTCCAGCAGTTCAACGTCACCGTCCCGGCTGATGTTCCGCCAGGTCACCAGGCCCACGGCCCTGATGTTGTGACGGGCCAGGGCCTCCAGCAGGCTGGCGGTGATCCGCTGCCGCCCGGCCGGGTCGGGGTGCAGGCCCCCGGCGGCGATGGGCAGGTCGTCCACGGTGACCAGCAGCGGGCAGCCCTGGTCTCCGGCGGAGGCCGGAAACGGGGCACAGAAACACCCCAGCATCAGAACGACCATAGCCGAAAAGATCCGTCTCATGGTCATCGGCCGCTCACATCTGCTTGTACTTGGTGCCGGCCCCGCCCTCCCGCGGCCGCCAGCGTGGGCCGAGGATGTCGGTGGTCTTGCAGTCCACACAGTTGGGCGGGTTGACCACCAGCTTGCCGTCCTCGCACTCGAAGACCCCGGCCGGGCACATGGCGGCATAGAACTGGGCCACCTCGGTGGGAACGTCCTCCCCGGCCTCGAGGTGCGAGGGGATGTCGTCACGGGTCTTGTTCCCCGAGCGGTAGACTGCGTCGATCTTGCTGAAGGTCAGTTTATTGTCCGCGGTGAACTCCGTCACCGGCCCCACGGTGCGCCGCTCCCGCTCGTCCGCTTCCACCACGATCCGGCCGCCGGGAAACACACCACCGGTGAGCATCATCAGCCCGGCCTTGATCCCGCCGGCGTAAAAACCGGACTTGAAGGCCGGCCGCATGTTGCGGGTCTTGTAAAGGTCCTTCCTGATGCAGCTGCCGGCCACCCCCTCGTCATAGGAGGCAAGACCGGCGGCTGAGACGTCATCGGCCTTCAGCGCCTTGAAAGCGGCCCGGGCGGCGAGGATGCCCGACATCATGGCGTAGTGCACGCCCTTCAACGAGGGGACGTCCACGAAACCGGCGGCGTCCCCGGACAGCAGCAGGCCATCGCCGTGCAGCTGGTCGGGCAGGGCGTAGAACCCGCCTTCGGGGATGGTCTTGGCCCCCCACTCCAGCATCTCCCCTCCTTCCAGGTAGGGCCGGACCAGCGGGTGGCCCTTGAGCTGCTGCAGCAGGACGTGAACGTCCAGGTCGTGCTGGCGGTAGTCGAGGCCCACCACCAGGCCGATGGAAATCAGGTCGTCGGCCATGGGATAGATCCAGCTGCCGCCAAAGGCGTCCTTCGGCAGCGGCCAGCCCATGGTGTGGATGACCTTATCCAGCGGTTTCTTGACCTCCCAGACTTCCTTGACCCCCAGGGCGAAGATCTGGGGATTTTTCGACCCGACGTTCTGCCAGCGGCGCCAGGCCCCGGCCAGGGTGCCCCGGGTTCCCTCGGTGAGCACGGTGACCCGGGAGGAGATGTCCATGGCCGGCATGTGGGTACTGCCCGGCGTGCCGTCCCGCTTGAGGCCGGCCGGCGTGGTGCGCACTCCGGTGACGGCCTGTCCCTCGGCCAGCAGGGCGTCGGCGGGGAAGCCGGTGAAGAGGTTGACCCCCAGCCCTTCGGCCTTGCTGCCCAGCCAGCGGACCATCTCGCAGATCGAGGCGACATAGTTGCCATGGTTGTTCATGGTGGGCGGTGTGGGAAGTTTGGTCTGGCCGTTCTCCCGGAGCAGGTAGAGCGCCTCGCTGGTCACCGGTGTGCGGAAGGGGAAGTCGTCATCGCCCAGGTCGGGGAAGAGCGCGCGGAATGCCGCCGGGTTGACCACCGCACCGGACATGCAGTGCTCGCCCAGGTTCTCGGACTTTTCCAGTACACCGATCTCAAGCTCGCCCAGCCCGCCTCCCTCCTCCGCATCCTTTTTGGCGAGAGTGGCCAGCTCGATGGCCCCGGCCAGGCCGGCGGGACCGCCGCCCACAAAGACCACGTCCAGCGGGACGGCCTCTTCACCGGGGGCCTCGGTGAGGATCAGTTCTTCCTGGGCAAAGTCCGGCTGGTGGTCGGCCGGGATGAACGAGGTCAGGGGCGATTTCGGTTCCATGGTTCCGCTCCATAAGTATATTTTTTATACCTTAGATATATCTTAGATATACCCCTCATATACCTTTTTTACACCTTTGCCATTTTCGGTCAGGTGCTGAAACCGGGATCGCTGGTCCCCTCGTCCCCGGCGGTCCCGGCCGCCGTTCGACCCATCATCCTGCCAAAGAGGTCGGCAAAGGCGTCCTTGCCCCCCAGCAGACTGGCGGTCACCGGTGCCACCCGGCGCACCAGCGCCGACAGCCTGGCTGCCAGATCGCGGATGGCCCACTGGGCGTGGACATCCTCCCGCAGGCGGGAGAAGTGGTAGATCTCACGCAGGTTCATGGTCAGCGCCACCCGGCGGCGGTGGGCGTTGGTCAGCACGTAGTCGGCGGCTTCGGGCGGCTGGCCGCGGCCGGCCAGGGACCGGCGGAGCGTGGCCCAGCCCTCGGCTGTCCGCTCCCCCAGCTCCAGCAGTTGCTCCCGCCGTCCCACCGCCTCCACCTCGGGCGGGACGGTGATGCCCAGGTCCGGGTCGTAGGGCCCCCAGAGCTGGGTGCTCATGCGGTGCCGTTTCAACTGGGCCATGGCGCTGGCATCGAGGCTCAACTCGAAGTGGAACAGCGCTTCCTCGAATGCCCGGGGCGGGCTGTCGTATTCCGAGAGGTGGGCCAGCGTCTGGCAGAAGAAGGCCAGGCGCCCCTCCTCGTCCAGCCGCTCCACGGCAGCCCGGCAGGCGGCCAGCGGCCCCCGGCCGGCGGAAAAGAGCAGGCCGGTGAGCACCGCGGTATCGGGGTCGTCGGTGTGGCGGGCCAGGGTCACGCCACCGGCACAGCCCTCGCTCTCCGCCGGGCCTGATTCCTCCGGCAGGTCCACTGCCGACGCCGCCCGGCGCAGGTCGTCCCCGCCGAGCTGGAAATACTCACCCTTGAGGGTGGCGCCATAGGCTTTGGCAAAGGCCTCCTCGTCGGCCATGATGATCAGCGAGGGCGCCACACCCCGGGCCTCCTCGAACAGCGCGTCGCCGAGGCCGCGTACCTCGCCCAGGGCGGCGTGACGCATCCGCCGGATCACCAGCTCCAGGTTGCGGGCATTGCAGGTGAACCCCAGCTGGCCGGCGGTGGCCAGGGAGACGGCGTAGCGGGCGTCCTCCTTGGCCAGCCCCTCGATCACCGTCCGCCCCCGCTTTGTCCGTGCCAGCTCCTCGTTGAGCGCGGTCTGCCGCTCCAGCAGCACCGGCAGCAGGTCGAAGTAGACCCGGTTCTGATCGGCAATCAGGCCGGCAAAGAGCTCGCTTTCCGACCGGTCGTATTCCGCCGGCCGCACGGTGTCCCCGTCGAGGGTGATGTAACGCTGGGACTTCTCGGTGAAGGAGCAGAGCCGGTGCCACTCCAGGGCCTCGATGGCCAGCCGGGAGAGGCCGAGGATGTCGAAGTTGAACACGGCGTGTTCGGCCACCGAGTGGTGGCCCAGACCGAAGACGATGGCGCGGTTCGATTTGCGGGCCTTGTCCACTTCCCGCCGCGCCTGGGAGCGCAGCTGGCCCACCGGGTCGGGGAACCGGCTGATCCGGGCGTAGGCCGCGGAGATCGATTCCGGGGTAAATTCACCCTCGCCGCCGCGGAGCACTTCCACGTCGCCGTTATACCCGGCCAGGGTCACCTCCAGCGATGCCCAGCTGTTCCCGTCGGCGGTCCCCATTCAGCATTCTCCCCCGTTGCGGTGTGGATCAGGCATCGTTCACAGGACTGTGATGGACGATTATAGAGGATGCGGCGGGGAAATGGAAAACCGGGCGCTAGACGGCAAAATGGCGGGCGTCGGGGTGGTGGAGCACCAGGGCCGAAGTGCTGTGTTCGGGCACCATCTGGAAACTGCTGTTCAGGATCACCCCGATCCGTTCCGGCTCCAGCAGTGTGAAAAGGAGCGTCTGGTCCTCGAGGTTGGGGCAGGCCGGATAGCCGAAGCTGTAACGCCGCCCGCGGTAGCGGTGACGGAACGCGTCGGCCGGTTCCCCGCTCTCGCCGCCGTCCAGGCCCAGCTCCACGCGGATGCGGTGATGCAGCCACTCGGCCAACGCCTCGGCCAGGGCAGAGGCAAACCCGTGCAGGTGCAGCATCTCCAGGTAGCGGTCCTCCCGGCCGGCCCGTTCCAGGGCCCGGGCGACCCCCGGCCCGGTGGTGACCAGCTGCAGCGGGAGCAAGTCCCCGCCGGCTGAAGCCGGGCGGAAGTAGTCGGCGAGACAGCGGCCCGGCGGAACGGCCTGGCGCCGGAAGCAAAACCGCAGGGGCCCGTCCAGGGCGGAGACCACCAGGTCGTCCCCCTCCGCGGCACAGGGGAAGTAGCCGTAGACAACCTTCGGTTCCACCAGGTTTTCGGTGCGGCAGCGCTCCAGCACCGCCTCCAGCACCGATTCCGCAGGACGGGCGGTGGTCACCGGCGCGGCCGAACCCGTCGGCTCCCGCACCGGGTAGCCCCAACGGCCGCGAAAGAGCGCCGGGCGGTTGAGCCAGGGCAGCACCAGGTCGAGGGGCGGCTCCTCAACCCGGGAGCCCCGGAACGGCGGCAGCGGCGCCGCAGGGTGCACCAGCCTGTTCTCCTCCATCAGGTCCTCCCCTCCCGCCTGGCCCGGTCCTTGCGCCGCGTTTTGATGTCCAGCGGTGTCCGGCCCAGAAACTGGCCCGTGCCTTCCTTGATACCGGTCACCCGGCTCAAAATGAAACCGCGGATAACCTCCAGCCGCTGCAGATCAAAGTAGCGGTCCACGGCCAGCCAGCCGTCACTGAAGGGCGGGTTCTCGCTGTTCTGCAGAACGAACACCGGCCGGCGGCCGGCCAGGGCATCGGCGACCTGTTTCAGCCGCCAGGGATCCAGTTCCTCCACCCCCTGAACCAGGGGCTGGAACGGGTCGCGCCCCGGCAGCGGCGGCATGAAGCGGGCCTGGGGCAGCGGCGGCCCTTCGCCGCCAAAGGAGGCATTGAGCAGGTAGCCGACGTAGGCCCCGTCCTCCCGGGAAAGCTGCACCAGTTCGCGGCCGCCGCGGAAGTCGATGAGCATCCCGGTATAGACCGGCGAGAGGTTGCTGAGGATCAGCGAGCCGGGCGGGGTGTGCTCCAGGGCCATGGCGGCAGCGGTGCGTGCCACCGGCCGGTCCCCGGCAAAGGGCGTGGTGCGTGAGACGCTCCAGGCCGCCAGGGGGACCACGGCGGATATGGCCAGCAGCAGGGCGGCCGCGCGGCAACTGAGAAACTGCAGCGCCCCCACGGGACGGTGCCACAGGGCGGCGACCCCCTGGCCGGCCCAGATGGCGACCCAGGGAACCACCGCGGCCAGCAGCCGGGTGGACTGGCCGAAATAGAAGAGCAGCAGAACCAGGGTGGCCAGACAGTGCAGCAGCCCGAAGAGGTGCACCCACCGCTTGCGATCACCACGGCGGAGCAGGGCAAAGAGGCCCACCGCAGCCAGCAGCACCGCGGCCAGGGAGTAAAGACGGAGGAAATTGGCCTCGAAGGTCATGGCCCCCAGGTGCTGCAGATAGTACCAGAGATTGCCGTAGAGCGGGTTCCAGGGGTGGACCACATGGGCCGCCTCGAACATCTCCAGCGGGTCGAGGTAGACCTTGTTCCAGTATCCATACCCGGTGGTGAACAGGGTGCCGAAATTGACCCGGTTGGACAGCAGTTGCGGCAGCACGCCGATGAAGGCGCCCAGGACAAAGAGCAGGGAATCGCCGGCCAGCCCCCGGGTCCGCTTTCCGGCGCGCCGGCCCGCCCAGAGGACCAGTCCGAAGATCACCGGAACCGTCACAAGGCTGGCCAGACGGACGATCACCGCATAGCCGGCGGCCGTGCCGGCCAGCAGGGTGAAGAGCGCCGCCCGGCGCCGGGAGATGGAGTCGCCGGGAAGGGCCAGGAGAAAAGCGGAGAGAATGGCGATCAGGGAGATGTTCTCGGTGAGCACCCGGAGCGAGCAGAAGAGCAGCACCGGGGAAAAGGCGGTCACCGCCGCGGCGATCAGGGCGGCATCACGCCCGCTGCCGATCCGCCGGGCCAGCAGGTAGACCAGGGGGATCACCACCAGGCTGAGGAGAATGCTGCCACGGTAGAACCGTTCCACCCCCAGGCCGAGCAGGTGGAGCAGGGCGAGCAGGATCGGGTAGCCGCAGGGGTAGCGGGAGGGGTAGACCCCGCCGCCCATGGTCAGGGTGAGCCCGCGGCCCTCGGCCAGCGATAGCCCGGCCGCCGCGTACTCGGCCGCATCTGGAACAGGGCGGAAATCGAGGGACGGCAGGTAGACCAGGCCGAGGCGGATGACCAGCGAGAGTACGACGAGCAGGGTGAGGAGAAACAGGGTGAGATACGAGCGCCGCCGCGGGGCGTTCATCGGGTTTTCCCTCCAGCTCCGGCCAGGGAGAGTGCCAATCGGCCGAGGCGGCGGCCGGCCTCGGCCAGCTGCTCCCGCCCGGTGGCCGCAAAGGAGAGCCGCAGCGCCCCGCGGCCCCCCGGCCCCATTCCCCCGGCAGGCACCGCCGCCACCAGTTCATCTTCCAGCAGCCGTACGGCAAAGTTCCGGTCATCCAGACCCTCCGGCAGGTGGGCCAGCACAAAGGGTGCCCCGCCCGGCCGGGAGACACGGAGCGCCGGGAACCGGGACAGGGATTCCAGCAGGGCGTCGCGCCGGCCGCAGAGCCGCGGCAGCACCAGGTCCAGGTGGCGCTGGATCACCGGCAGCGCCGCCATCAGCCCCCGCTGGGTCACGTGGGCGGCACTGATCACCGAACAGTCGTGGATTTTCAGCACCTGCTCCAGCAGCGGGGCCGGCCCGGCCAGAAACCCGATGCGCCACCCGGCCAGGGAGAGGGACTTGGAGAAGCTCCCGGCGGTGGCCGTCCACTGGGCCATGTCGGGGAGCGAGCCGATGGACAGCGGGCGCTCTCCCTCGTACACCATCTCCTGGTAGGTCTGATCGGCCACCACCCAGATGCGGCGGCCGGCCAGCAGCCCGGCCAGCCGGCGGACCCACTGGTCCGGGTACCGACTCCCGGTGGGATTGTTGGGATTGACCAGCACCACTGCCTTGGTGCGGTCCGACAGGGCTCGGGCCAGCACGTCGAGATCGGGCACATGGCCGTTGTCGGGCGAGGTGAGCACGGGCCGCACCACACCGCCGAGCATCTGCACGGTCATGGCGTGATTGAAATACCAGGGAGTGGGGATCACCACTTCGTCCCCCGGTTGCAGCATGGCAGCCAGGGCGCTGAAGCAGGCCTGGTTGGCGCCGGGTGTGACCAGCAGTCCGTCCCGCGGGTCCGTCTCCAGACCGAACCGTTCAGCTGTGTAACGGGACAGCATCTCCCGCAGGGCCGGCAATCCCAGGTCGGGTGTGTAGCGGTGCACCGCCGGGTCACCGGCGGCTTGCCGCACCTCCTCCACGAACTCGTCGGGTGGAGGAAAATCCACCACCGCCTGGGCCAGATTGATCAGCTCACCCCGGGAGGACAGTTCCCGGGCCCGGGCCATCAACGAGGTGAGGGCCGGCGGGTCGGTGGCCAGCACATAGGGGGAGATACGCATGGCCATTCAACCCTCCCCCTGGACGACGGCGCGGGCCAGGTAAAGGGTGACGATGCCGCCGAACAACGGCCGGGAGGAAACCGGTCCATACCCGGCAGCGCGGAGCTCATCTTCGAATGCGGTGCCGGAGGGGAACCGCTCCACCGAATCCGGAAGATAGGTGTAGGCCCCGCCGGCATCGAAGAGGAACCGGCCGAGCAGGGGCAGGACATGCTTGAAATAGAAGCGGTAGAACCAGCGGAGCGGCTGGCGGGCGGGCATGGAGAACTCCAGCACGGCCAGCAGGCCGCCCCGGCGCAGGACCCGCGACACATTCACCAGGCAACGGCGAAAGTCGTCCACGTTGCGGATGCCGAAGGAGACCACCGCCCCGTCCATGCGGCCCGGTCGTACAGGCGGCATGGCGGCATCGGCCAGCACCGGCTGCACCTCGCCGCCCAGCCGGCCCCACCGTCCCCGCCCCCCGCTCTTGCGCAGGGCCAGGTTATCGAGCATGGGCCGGGCCAGGTCGGAAGCCACCACCCGCACACGGGCCCCCCGGCGAAAGCCCTCCTCCACCAGGCTGAGGGACTGGGCCCCGGTGCCGGCACAGAAATCGAGGATCCGGATGTCGAAGCGGCCGGCATCGGCCAGGGCCCCCACCAGGGCCCGCGAGGCCGTTCGCCGCCACCCGGCGTCACGCCCCGCGCTGAGCAGGGTGTTGGCCAGGTCGTAGCGTCCGGCGATCCGTCCGAACATCCCGGCCACCTCGTCCCGGCGGCCGGAGGCCAGGTGGTCGGTCCGAAGCTGTTCCTGATGCTGTTGATCCACGGGCACAATCCTTTCCGGCGGAGACGAGGCAAATCATAGCACCCCGGCAAAGGTGGTCACAATTCTCCCCTCGCGTTTTGCCGGCTCCGCGATTTTGCTATGATGTCTGCTTTCCCCATGGACGACCCCGAATGATCAGGGAGGCGGCAGTGCGGGCCTATTTGAATTTCGTCAAGATCGAGCACACCCTCTTCTCGCTGCCGGTGATCTACGGCGGCGTGGCGCTGGGCAGCCCGGACAGCTTCCCCCCCCTGCGGGTGCTGCTGCTCATCCTGGTGGCGGCCACCGGCGCCCGGAGCGCAGCCTTTGCCCTGAACCGCATCATCGACCGCAGGATCGACGCCCGCAACCCGCGCACCCGGGGCCGCGAACTGCCCAGCGGCACACTGACCACGGCCCAGGCCTGGGGCGTCTTTGCCGTGGGCACCGTGGTCTACCTGGCCGCGGCCTGGGGCATCGCGCCGATCTGCCTCGCGCTCTCGCCTGCCCCGCTGATCGTATTTGTGGTCTACCCCTATATGAAACGGTTCACCCCGCTGGCCCATTTCGGGGTGGGGCTGGCCCTGGCCCTGGGACCGGTCGCCGGCTGGTTTGCCGTGACCCTGGCCTTCCGCCAGATGCAACCGATACTGCTGCTCTTTCTTTTCACCTTTTTCTGGGTCGCCGGATTCGATATCATCTATGCTACCCAGGACACGGCGTCCGACCGCCGTGAAGGGCTGCACTCCATACCGGCGGCACTGGGGGACCGGCGGGCCATCCAGGTTTCCGGCCTGTTGCACCTCGCCGCCTTTGGCTGTCTGGCCGCCCTGACCTGGACCGAACTGAACCGACTGGCCGCGCTCCCCTTTCTCGTGCTGGCCGGACTGCTGCTCTACTTCGAGCACCGGATGGCCCGCAACGTGGCCGTGGCCTTTTTCCGCATCAACGCCGTCCTCGGCTTCGTGGTCCTGGCGCTGGTGCTGGCGGGGGTACTGACCTGATGAAAATCATTCTCGGGATTTCCGGCGCTTCGGGCGCGCCCTACGCCATGGACTTCCTGCGCCGCTCGTCTGCCGATGTCTGCACCCTGGTCAGCGGCTGGGGGGAAAAGCTGCTGGCCGCGGAGGCGGAAGGGGCCGAGGAGGTGCGGAAACTGAGCGCGGCCTGCTTCTTCAACGACCAGATCGACTCCCCGCCGGCCTCCGGTTCGAACATCTTCGACGTGATGGTGGTCCTGCCCTGCACCATCTCCACCCTGGCCAAGATCGCGTCCGGGGTGGCCGACACGCTGATCACCCGCACCGCCGCGGTGGCGTTGAAGGAACAGCGGCGGCTGGTGCTCTGCCTCCGCGAAACGCCCCTCTCCGCCATCTCGCTGGAGAGCGCCCTCAAACTGAGCCGCCTGGGGGTGGTGATCATGCCGGTCTCACCCCCCTTCTACGGCTCGCCGGAATCTGCCGGCGACCTGGTCCGGGCCTTCGTGGACAAGGTCTTCCGGGTGATCGGCACCCCCGAAGACGCTGGCCCGGGCTGGAAGAGCGAGGAGCTGCCGTGAGCGGGTTCACCTCCCTGGGCCAGTTTCTGACCCACCTCGAAGAACGTGGAGAGCTGGCCCGGGTCACCCGCGAGGTGGACCCGGAGTTCGAGATCACCGAGATCGCCGAACGGGCCATGCGCGAGGAGCGGCCGGCGCTGCTCTTCGAGCGGGTCAAGGGCTCCGACTACCCGCTGGCGGTGAACGTCTTCGGCACCTTCCGCCGGGTGGAACTGGCCCTGGGGGCCGACCCGGAGCAGCTGGGACAGCAGCTGCTGGAAACGGTGGAGCGTCTCAACCCGCCCACCCTCTCTGCCATCGGCCGCAGCCGCCCGCTCTGGGGCCGGTTCACCGCCGCCCGGGTGGCCCGCCGGCGCCGGGCGGCGTCACAGCAGGTGGTGCACGAACCGCCCGACCTGACCCGGCTGCCGATCCTGCGGTGCTGGCCCGGGGACGGGCTGCCCGACTTCCTCCACCGGGACATGACGGGCGGGCTGCCGGACCGCGAGACACTGGCCGGCCTGCAGCCACCCGCCGCCGGCACTTTTGCCGGACGGTTTTTCACCTTTCCCCTGGTGATGACCCACGACCCGCTCACCGGACGGCGCAACACCGGCCTCTACCGCATGCAGGTCCACTCCCCCACCGAGACCGGAATGCACTGGCAGATCCAGAAGGGGGGTGGCTTCCACTGCCACCAGGCCGAGGAACTGGGCCGCGACCTCCCGGTGGCCGTCGTGGTGGGTGGTGACCCGGCTCTCTGCCTGGCGGCGGCCGCACCGCTGCCCGAAGGGATCGACGAACTCTTCTTTGCCGGTTTCCTGCGCGGCTCGGCCACCCGGATGAGTAAGGCCCGGACCCTGGAGATGATGGTCCCCTCGGAAGCCGAGTTTGTCCTCGAGGGTGTGGTGCCCGCCGGCGTGCGCCGGCTGGAGGGCCCCTTTGGCGACCACTTCGGCCACTATTCCAAGGAGGCGCCCTTCCCCATCTTCCGGGTCAACTGCATCACCACCCGGCGCCGTCCCGTGTTCCACGCTTCGGTGGTGGGCAAGCCGCCCAAGGAGGACCGCTGTATCGGCGACGCCCTGCAGCTGGTGCTCTCCCCGCTGCTCAAACTGATCCACCCGGAAATCCGCTCGGTCTGGGCCTACTACGAGGCCGGGTTCCACAACCTGCTGGTGGTCTCGGTGGCCGAGCGCTACGGCCGGGAGGCGGTGAAGACCGCCCTCTCGCTGATGGGCGAGGGCCAGCTGTCGCTGACCAAGGTGGTGATCCTGGTCCCCGGCGACGTGGACCCGCGGGACTTCCCCGCCGTGCTGCGGCAGGTGCGGGACAACTTCGACCCGGCCGGCGATTTCATCCTGCTGCCCGGCGTACCGCTGGACACCCTCGACTTCACCGGCCCGAAAATGAACCTCGGCAGCAAGGTGGTGATCGACGCCACCCCGCGGCCGGACGAGCCCCCGCCCCAACGGCCGGCCGTACCCGCCGGCGCGGTGGAGGAGCTGGCGGCCACCGTTCCCGGCGTGGCTGACGCTGCCCTCTGGGAGGGCGCGCTGCTGGCGGTGACGGTGAACGGCAACGGCCGGGAGGTGCTGACGCGGCTGCTGGAGCACCCGGCCCTCTCCGGAGTGGCCATGATCGCCGCAGTGAGCGGGGACGTGGACATCCGGAACCGCGAGGAGCTGCTCTGGGGCATCTTCACCCGTTTCGACGGCGCCCGGGACCTGCTCTTTGCCGGCCAGGAGTGGCAGGGCATCGCCCCCCGCTACACCGGCCCCATGGGCATCGACTCCACCTGGAAGACCGGCTACCCGCCGGCGCTGGAGATGCACCCGGACGTGGTGCGCACCGTGGACGCCAACTGGCACCGCTACTGGGAGAACGTCAAGGGATGAACGGCACCCGCAGCCCGGCAGAGCCCATTCCCTTCCGTGATCCGGCCCTGGCCGCCATCTGGTCCCGGCTGGACCGCGGCGGCCGGCTCAACGCCGCCGAGGGGCTGGCCCTGTTCCAGACCGCCGATCTCCCCGCCCTGGGCTGGATGGCCCGCACTGTTCGCCGGCGGCTCCACGGCGATGCGGTGACCTTTGTCCGCAACCAGGTGGTCAATCCCTCCAACGTCTGTCAGCTCCGTTGCCGGTTCTGCCGTTTCTCGGTGAACCCCGACGACCCCGAGGCCTACGATCTGGAGCCCGAGGAAATCGCCCGCATGCTCCCCGACGACGTGAGGGAAGTCCACGTGGTGGGGGGCCTTCACCCGGACCGTGACTGGGACTACTACCTGGAGGTGGTGGCCCTGATCCGGGACCGTCTGCCCGCGGCCACCATCAAGGCCTGGACCGCGGTGGAGATCGTCCACTTTGCCGAGCGTTTCGGCCTCAGCCATGCCGAGGTGCTGGGCCGGCTGCGCGAGGCCGGACTGGACATGCTCCCCGGGGGCGGTGCGGAGGTTTTCGCGCCCCGTGTGCGGAAACTCCTCTGCCCGGAAAAGCCCGACGCCGAACAGTGGCTCTCCGTCCACCGCACGGCCCACGAGCTGGGCATCCCCAGCAACGCCACCCTGCTCTACGGCCACCTGGAGACCGCCGAGGAGCGGGTGGAGCACCTGATCCGGCTGCGTACCCTGCAGGACGACACCCGGGGGTTCCGCTCGTTCATCCCCCTGCCCTTCCAGCCCGCCGGATCGGGGATCACCGAGCGCCGTACGCCACCCACCGACGACCTGCGCACCATCGCCGCGGCGCGGCTGATCCTGGACAACATCCCCACCATCAAGGCCTACTGGGTGATGACCGGGGAGACCATTGCCGCCGCGGCCCAGCACTTCGGCGCCGACGACATGGAGGGGACCCTCGGTGGGGAGAAGATCGCCCACGCGGCCGCTGCGGCCACCCCCACCGCCCTCTCCCCCGGACGGATCTCCCGGCTGATCAGCTCCGCCGGGTGGACGCCGGTGGAACGGGACGGCCGGCACCGGGTGGTGGAGGTGCGGACCAGCGAACCGGTGCTGGGGATGATCCCCTTTCTCAACTCGGAACCGTTCCACTGGAACCTGCAGCTGGATTCCTTCCGGGTGATCCCCATGGCACCGCGCCGCATGGGCCAGCTGGCCCGGGAGGGCGAGGTGGACGCCGGCCTGCTCTCGCTGATGGACCTCACCGACCTGGAAGATCAGTTCGAGCCGCTGGACTTCGGCATCGCCGTGCGCAAGGAGGCGCGGTCGGTCTTCCTGCTCTCGGCCCGGGAGCCGCGGCACCTGGGCGGCCGCCGGGTGGCGGTCACCGAGGAGACATCCACCTCGGTCTGCCTGATGCGCCTGATCCTCCGCCGGCAGTTCGGCTGCACCCCGGTACTGGAGCGGATGGTCACCGACCGGCAGGGTGCGCAGGTGCTCTCCCGCTTCGACGCTGCCCTGCTCATCGGTGACCGGGCCCTGCTCAATGCCGACCACTTCAGCCGCCAGTTCCCCTTCCGCATGGACCTGGCCGAGGTCTGGAACCAGATGACCGGCCTACCCTTTGTCTTCGCCCGCTGGGCGGTGCGCCGCTCGCTGGACGAGCAGCTGAAACAGGACCTGCGGCAGGGGCTGGACCTGGCGCTGCAGCGCTACGAGGCATCGGGCCCTGACGGCCCCCGGCGCCACGGCCGGCGTCTGGGCCTCCCGCCCGACGAGGTGCAGCGCTATCTCGGAGGGTTCACCTACCGGCTGGGCCGGTTGGAAACCGACGCCATCACCAGCTTCAGGACCATGTATGGAGAGGAGTTCGCCGATGAAGCTGCCCGGCCCTGAACAGCCCGCCGGGGCGATCCGGCGTATCAACCGGGAAGCCGGCCTGGCCTTGCTGGCCGACCCGGACCTCCCACGCCTGGGGGCCCTGGCCCAGGAGGCGCGGTTCGCCCTGCACCCCGAGGCGCAGGTCACCTACATCATCGACACCAATCCCAACTACACCAATATCTGCACCGTGGGCTGCCGCTTCTGCGCTTTTTTCCGCAGCCCGGAATCCGGGGACGGCTACACCAGCACCGTGGAGGAAATCGCGGCCACGGCACAGACGGCGGCGCGGGCCGGGGCCACCACCATGCTGCTCCAGGGCGGCATCAACCCCGACCTGCCACTGGACTACTTCGTCTCCCTGGTGCGCGAGGTGAAAAAGGCGGCGCCGGGCATCACCCCGCACTTTTTCTCTCCCCCGGAGATCCACGCCCTGGCCGCACGGAGCGGCCTCGAGGTGCGCCAGGTGCTGGACCAGCTCTATGAGGCCGGCCAGCGCACCATCCCGGGGGGCGGGGCGGAGATCCTCAGTTCCCGCGTGCGGCAACGCCTCAGCCCGGAGAAGTGTTCGCCGGACCAGTGGCTGGAAGTGATGCGCCAGGCCCACCTGGCGGGGTTCCGGACAACGGCCACCATGATGTTCGGCCACCTGGAAACGGACGAGGAGATCATCGAGCACCTGGACCGCCTGCGTTCGCTGCAGGACGAAACCGGCGGTTTCACCGCCTTTATCCCCTGGAGCTACAAGCCGGGCAACACCGACCTGCCGAGCGTCACCCCCCGGGCCGCCGCCTCCCTGCGCTACCTGCGGCTGCTGGCCCTGGCCCGTCTCTACCTCGACAACGTGCCCCACATCCAGGCCTCCTGGTTCTCCGAGGGGAAATCCATCGGCCAGTTGGCCCTCCATTTCGGTGCCGACGACTTCGGTGGAGTGCTGCTGGAGGAAAATGTCCACCGCTCTGCCGACTACGTGGTGACCTCCGACGAGGAGGAAGTACGGATCCTGATCAGTGAAGCCGGCTTCGAACCGGTGCAGCGGGACACGCTCTACCAGCCGGTTGCCTCTTGACCGCCGTGCGGTATAATTCGCCAGAAGATCGACTGTTGCTGTTGATATGAATGGAGTTCCGTTATGATCAGCGGTGTGGCGGACGAACATCCATCCCCTCCCCCCTCCTCCCATCTGGTGGGGGGCGCACTGTTCTGGGCCGGCGGCGCCGCCCTGCTCTGGTCGGTGGAATCCCTGCTCAGGCTGGCCTGGGGCGATCCGCCCCCGGGCCCCGGCCGCTTTGGCCTCTCCAGCCTGCTGCACTACACCGCCGCCGGCGGGGTAGTGGGCCTGGGCGCTTCGATCCTCCTGCTGCCGGTGGTCTTTCACTGCCGGCGCTGGCAGAAACCGCTGCGTCTGGCCGCCGTGCAGGCCGCGCTCTTTCTCTTTGCCGCCCTCTCCCTCCTCCGTGTCCCGCTGGATGCCCCCGGCGAGGCGAAGAGCGGTAACGTGCTCTTCAACCTGCCGGCAGACACCGGCCAGCTGCTGCTCAATCTGGGCTGGATCACGCTTTCCGCCACGCTGGCCCTGCTGGCCTACTGGCTGCTTTTCCGGCCGCTCTCCCGCCGGCCGGTGGGCGGCTGCAGCCACCGCATGCTGGCCCTGATGCCGCTGTTGCTGGCCGTGGCCATGGTGTCCACCTCCACTGCCCGCTGGGACGGGCCGACCGCTGACCTGTTCACCCCGGCCCTGCTCTGGGGCGGGGCCGCCACGGTGCTGCTGACCCTCACCGCCGGGCTGATCCGGCGGGCCCAGCTCTGGAGCACCGGGGTTCCCGAGCGGGTGGGTTCGGCCATGCCCGTGTCGGTGGCCCTGCTGGTCCTGCTCCTGGCGGTACTGGCGGCCACCGGGCTCACCCCCCGACCCTACGATCCGGGAGCGCTGATCCCCGGTGAATCCCGGGCCGGGGGGGATGCCGGGGAGCGTCCCAACATCCTGCTCATCTCCATCGACACGCTGCGGGCCGACCACCTCGGCTGCTACCGCTACCCCCGGCCGGTCTCGCCGAACATCGACCGCCTGGCCCGGGAAGGGGTGCTCTTCGAGCAGACGGTCTGCCCGCTGCCCCGCACCGTTCCCGCGCTGGCCAGCATGCTCACCGGGCTCTACCCCCAGGACCACGGTCTCCGCGACAACCTGCGCAAGGCCCTGCCCCCGGAGGTTCCCACCCTGGCCGGGCAGTTGCGCGACGCGGGGTATCACACCTTTGCGGTCAACGCCAACGGCCTGGTCCACCCCACCCGGGGCTTGGCCCGCGGGTTCGACTACTACTACACACCGGCCATGGACTGGGACCGGTCACCGTTCCTGCGCACGCTCTACGACCGCTTTGTCAGCCCGCAGACCATCCCCGGTGAACGGGGGAGCAAGGTCCACTTCGAAGAGGGCGAACCGCTCACCCGCCGGGCGGAGAGGCTGCTGCGCCGCTTTCCCGAACTCCCCGACGGCGACCCCTTCTTCTTCTGGGTTCACTACTACGACCCCCACATGCTCTACTCGCCGCCCCCGCCCTGGAACATGAAGTTCGGCAAGCCCTACGCCGGGCCCTATCGCAAGTCGCTGAACTATGGCCTGGTGAGCAAGGGCTACATGATCTTCCGCTGTGACCTGCCGGAGAGCGACCGGCAGCGGGGGGTGGACCTCTACGACGGGGAGATCGGTTTCACCGACCAGCTGGTGGGGCGGCTGCTCCGCACCCTGGGGCAGACCGGCCTGCTGGAAAACACCATCGTGGTCCTCACCTCGGACCACGGGGAGAGTCTGGGCGAGCACGACTACTACTTCGACCACGGCGACTTCCTCTACGATCCCTCGATGCGGATCCCGCTGATCATCCGGCTGCCCGGCGGCGAACAGGGCGGCGAACGGGTGGGGCGCCAGACCACCCTGATGGACCTGATGCCCACCTTGCTGGAGCTCTCCGGCGGCGAGCCGCTGCCCCTGCCCCCCTCGGGCTACGGCGGCCACAGCCTGCTGCCGCTGATTCACGGGTCCCTGGACCCCGACGTGCCGGAGCGGGCGTCATTCGGTGAGTCCGGCTACTGCTTTTACCCCCAACTCAACGACCGGCTGCTGATCAAGCGGCCGCCGGAAGGCGTCAGGGCCCAACGGGCGGAAAAGAGCAGTGCCGAGCAGAAGGCGCTGGCGGAGACCGGACTGCGTGGGCGGTTGCGGATGATCCGGCGGGACGGCTGGAAGCTGATCCTCACCCCGGCCCCGGACGGCGATGACCGCCTCGAGCTCTACTACCTGCGTGAGGACCCGCAGGAACTGGTCAACCTGGTGGAAGAGCAGCCCGAACTGGTGCAGTCGCTGCTGGCCGAGCTGCGGCTGTGGATGGGCGCGGACCGCGGGTCCGGCGACGCCGCCGAAACCACGGTGGACCAGGCCGCCATCGAACGCCTCCGCTCCCTGGGCTACATCCAGTGACGGGGACGTACTTGCGTTTATGCGTTTTCGATGACGAAACGCATAAACGCAAGTACGTCCCCCCCCTCCTTACTTCTCGATTTTAAACTGCACTTCGAGGGTGGGCCGCGACTTGTTCCCTTCGGCCACCAGGCGAAGAC
>CBESOE010000058.1:0-23632 GCA_965531145.1 uncultured bacterium
CGGATCAGAAGCGGCGATAAAGCCTGAGGGTGACAAGTTCAAACTGGCGGCGGTCAAACATGGTGTCCCGCCGCTTGTGGTGCTCGATTTCCATCCGGGCACCGCCCTTGAGAATGAATGAATTCCGTTCGGCGGGAACCGAACTGTCGAACCGCAGATAGGATACCAGTTCACGGACACGATGGACGGTCACCGCCCGGCGGAGAAACAGGTCGGGCAGTTGGCTGCGCTTGAACTCCATCAGGCCGAGAAAGAGGTGCTCGGGGCGGACCCTGGTGTGTCCGAAGCTCTCAGCTTCAAGACCAGCCTCGATGACGATCTCCAGTGCCCGGTGGCCAAAAGCCACGTCGGCCATGGGCGTGGTGTCCGACGCTTCAGGGTTGTTGTGGCAGATCTGCTCCAGGACCTTGAGTGAATTGAGCCGGTAACAGGCGGCCACGGCATCGATCAGCACGTAGTCCTCGCGAAACAGGGCCAGCAGCAGGTGGTCCGGCGAAACGATCTCCTTGCCGCGAAGACTGCAGTCATACGCCGCATAGGAAAGGATGCGCTTGACCCCTTGACCAAGTTTGACCATCTGAATCTCCCGCCGGCGAGCGCCACAACGGGACCGGCCCGGGTGACGTCTGCGCCGTCTGGGATAATTATTATTGGAAACCACCGGGGAATCAAGTTTTTCTGGCCCCGGACATTTCCCGGATGGCTAAACTTGACATTTCGGATGCCAATTTTATAATTTTTTCGCTTTCCGGGTATCTAACAAACCCGGGTTGTGCCAGAATCGTTCACAGTAGATAACGTCATATACCGGAAACCCGGGTAACGGTTTACGCCTTATTCCATTTTCTCGTCCGACCCATGGCCGGTTCCGGGCCGCGGCAGGGGGCGGGACACACGCGGCAAAAAGGAAGCCCATGATCAGTGTGCAGAACATATCCAAGAATTTCGGTGAAACGGCGGCTCTGCGCGGTGTCTCCTTTGAGGTTCAGAAAGGTGAGGTGCTCGGGTTCCTCGGCCCCAACGGGGCGGGAAAATCCACAACCATGCGCATCATCACCTGTTTCCTGCCGGCCGATTCAGGGGCGGTAACGGTGGCCGGCTTCGACGTCTACGACGATTCCCTCGAGGTCCGCCGCCGTCTGGGCTACCTGCCGGAGAACGCCCCGCTCTACCACGACATGAAGGTGACCGAATTTCTCGACTACATCGCCGACATCCGGCAGATCGACCCTGCAGTGCGCCCCAGCCAGATCGGCAAGATGGTGGAGGTCTGCGGCCTGGGGAGCGTGCTGCACAAGAACATCGCCCACCTCTCCCGCGGTTACCGGCAGCGGGTGGGCCTGGCCCAGTCGATGCTCCACGATCCCGACATCCTGATCCTCGACGAGCCGACCCTGGGCCTGGACCCCAACCAGATCATCGAGATCCGTGAACTGATCAAACACCTGGGCCGCGAGAAGACGGTGATCCTCTGCTCGCACATTCTGCCCGAGGTGGCGGCCACCTGCTCACGGATCATCATCATCAACGACGGCAGGATTGCGGCCAGTGGATCCCCCGACGAACTGACCAGCAAAGCCGGGGGCGCCCCGGTGGTTTCGATCACCGTGCGCGGGCCGGCCGGGGAGGTGGCGGCCAGGTTGGACCAGGTGGGCGGTGTGACCGCGGTGCGGGTCGAAGGCGATCCCGAGGACGGCCTGCAGCGGTTCACCGTCACCGGGAGCGAAGGCACCAGACCGGGAGAGGATCTTTTCCGGGCCGTGGTGGACGGCGGGTGGAGCATCAGCGATCTGCGGCAGGAGAGTGCCACCCTCGAGGATGTATTCACCAAACTGACCACCGGGGAGAGGGCATAGTTATGGGAACCATCGCAGCGACATTCAAAAAAGAGTTTCGCGCCTACTTCAACTCCCCCATCGCTTACATCTACATCACCGTTTTCCTGGTGCTGACCAACTGGCTCTTCATGCGGGGATTCTTCATCTACAACCAGGCGGACATGCGCGGCTATTTCGCCTTCCTGCCCTGGATCTTTCTCTTCTTCATCCCGGCGGTGACCATGCGACTGTGGGCCGAGGAGAAAAAGCTTGGCACCCTGGAACTGCTGATGACATTTCCGGTGCGGGACCGGGACGTGGTGCTGGGCAAGTATCTGGCCAGCCTGCTGTTCCTGACCATCACCGTCCTGCTCTCCTTCAGCATTCCGCTGACCATCTCCATCCTCGGTGACCCTGACGGCGGCCCGATCCTGGGCAGCTACCTGGGCACGATCCTGATGGGCGCAGCCTATCTGGCCATCGGCCTCTTTCTTTCCAGCCTCACCGAGAACCAGATCATCGCCTTCATCCTCGGCGTGGCGGGCTGCTTTCTGCTCTTCATCATCGGCGAGGAGTTCGTCCTCTTCACCCTGCCCCAGGCCCTGGTCCCGCTGTTCAAGTATCTCGGGCTGGGGACTCATTTCGACAGCATCAGCCGGGGAGTGCTCGACTCGCGGGACATCCTTTACTACCTGTCCGTCGTCGTCTTCTTCCTCTATCTGAACGTCCGGTCGCTCGAGAGCCGGAAGTGGAAATAGCGGAGGGGAGAGCAAGAACAATGGCCAACAGAAACAAATTACAGATCAGCACCAACATCATCCTGATGATATTTATCGTGGCGGGCGTCCTGGCGGTGGTCAATTTCCTCGCCCAGAAGAAATTCTTCCGTCTCGATCTGACCGAAAACTCCCAGTACACCATGTCCGACGCCACCCGGAAAATCATCGGCGACCTCGACGACCTGGTCAACGTGAAAATCTTCTTTTCGCACAAGCTGCCGCCGCAGATGGTCAACCTGGAAAACCAGATCAGCGACCTCTTCGACGAGTTGGAGGCCATCTCCAACGGCAACCTGCGGGTGGAGTATATCGACCCCGGTGACGACCCCGAACTGCAGCAGCTGGCCCAGAGTTTCACCATTCCCCAGGTCCAGCTCAACATCTACGAGAAGGACAAGGCCGAGGTGACCAACGCCTACATGGGCATCGGCTTCATGTACGGCGATCGCAAGGATGCGATCCCGATCATCCAGAACCTGCAGAGCCTGGAATACGACGTGGCCTCGCGCCTGCTCAAACTGACCCGGGACGAGGTGGAGACCGTCGGTTTTCTGGTGGGGCACGAAGGGCCGGACATCTACGATGACGCCCAGTACGGGGCCCTGCGCCGTGAGCTTGAAAAAGAATACCGGGTGACCATGGTGGACCTGACTTCGGGCAATGACGTACCGCCGGAGGTGGACACCCTGGTGGTGGCCGGGCTGAAGACAATCCTCAAGGAGCGGGAGAAGTTCGAGATCGACCAGTTCCTGATGCGGGGCGGACGGGGGATCTTCCTCCTCGATCCGGTGAGAATGAACCCCGGGCTGCAGGCCATACCCCAGCCGACAAACCTCGATGACCTGCTGGCCCACTACGGGGTGCGGGTCTCCCGGGACCTGATGATCGACAGCATGAACAGCACGGCCTCCTTCAGCCGGGGCACCATGCGCTACAGTCTGCCCTACCCCTACTGGCCCCGGGTACACAAGTCGAATTTCAACCGGGACAACCCGGTGGTCAACAAACTTGACGGTCTGACCCTGCCCTGGTGCAGCCCGCTGCGGCTGCTCACCGCCGAGGTGGAGGAGGTGGCGGTGCCCGACGGTGAGGAAATCGCTGAGGCCTCCACCGCTGAAGACGGCGAGGACGAAGCGGGCGACGAGGTCCCCGGGGGCATCATTAACGTGGAGCAGGGTGGAGACGTGCCGAACGTCCGGGGCATCGTCCTCGCCACCACCACCCAGTTCGGCACGGTGCGGAAAAGCCCCTTCAACCTCGACCCGCAGCAGAAGTTCAACCCCGGTAAGACCGGCCGCTATCCGCTGGCCGTGGCCCTGGTGGGTGAATTCACCAGCTTCTACCGCGACCGCCCGATCCCCAAACCGCTCACCGGCGAGGAGGACGACAGCCAGATGGACCTCTCGGCGATGCTCTCTCCGGGCGGTGGTGAAGAGGAGGAGGAACGGGAGGACATCCTGGAGCAGAGCCCGGGGACACAGATCATCGTGGTGGGCAACGCTCTTTTTGCCAACTCCAACTACGCATCGCAATTCCCGGGTAACGGTATCTTCCTGCTCAACGCCATAGACTGGACCACCCGGGGCGGTGAACTGATCGACATCCGCTCCCGGGCGGTGGTGGACCGGCCGCTCAAGGAACTGTCCTCCAGCAAGAAGACCATGGTCCGCTTCCTCAACAACTTCGGCATTTCCCTGCTGGTGGTGCTCTTCGGGCTCTACCGCTTCTACTCCCGCCGGAAGACCAGGCCTGACAGCGGCCCCCAGACAGGAGAGTGAAGACCATGAAACAGAAAAACACCTGGGTGCTGCTGCTGGTGCTCACCGCCGTGGTGGTGGTGCTCTTCCTGCTGGTCAACCTGCCGGAACGTGAGGAGAGCGAAAAGGCCGCTCCACCGACCGTTCTGGCCGCCATCGACCTGGAACGGATCTCCAGGGTGGTGGTCACCACACCCCGGGGCACCTCCACGTTGCGCCGCGAGGGGGACAGCTGGCTGGTGGAGGAATTCAACAACTTCCCCGCTGACCTGACGGCCCTGGAAGAGGCGATCACCGCTCTGCGGGAACTGGAGCTGGGCGACATCGTCTCCGACAACCGGGAGAAGCAGGCCACCTTCCAGGTGGACCAGAGTGGTGTGGAGGTCCAGTTGTACGGCGATGGTGGCGAAAATGACCCGGCGGTCCACTTCTTCCTCGGCAAACCGGGCCAGGACTACCGCAGCATTTACTTCCGTCTGGCCGACTCGGACCAGGTGCACCTGGTGGACCAGCAGCTGCGCGGCCGGTTCGACCGGGGCTCCCGCACCTGGCGCAACCGGCGCCCCTTCAGCTTCGACCTGGAAGAGGTGAGCGGGCTGCAACTGCCCGCCGGGGAGAGCGGCGAACCGCTGCACCTGAAGATCGACGATCAGGGCAGCTGGATTGTCGATGGCGAAGAGCCCGTGCCGGCGGACAAGGCCAAGGTTGAGCTGGTGGCCCGTTCCTTCGCCCAGCTGTCCGCCGATGATTTTCCCGAGGAATCCGACCCCGACCTGTCCCGCTGCGGTCTCGACGAACCCCTCTACACCTACAGCGCCGACCTGCTGGACGGTTCGACCCGCACCCTGCTGGTGGGCAGCGTGACGGTGGACGACAACAATTACTACGTCAAGCGCGAGGACAGCCCCATCATCTACATCCTGGGGAAATTCCGCATTCGCAACCTCTCCAAGACACTGGATGAGATCCGGCTGGAGCCGGCAGCGGCGCCAACCGGCGGGGAGGAATAACAGGAAGACCGGCAGCCCGGAGCGGCCCAATGCCCGCAAACCTGACACAGGATTACATCGCCGCCGATGAGCGGCTGCAAAGCGCCAGCGACCCCCGGGAGCGTCTGGAAATTCTCGAGGAGATGCTCCGCCTGATTCCCAAGCACAAGGGAACGGACAAACTCCAGGCAGACCTCAAGCGAAAGATCTCCAGGGCCAGGGCCGAGTTGAAGAAAAAGGGCCCGGCCGGCCGCAAGCGGGTGTCCCACCACGTGGAACGGGAGGGCGCCGGTCAGATCGCCATCGCCGGGCCGCCCAACGCCGGCAAGTCGAGCCTGGTCCGCGCGATCACCTCGGCCGAACCCGAGGTGGCACCCTACTCCTTCACCACCCGCGCACCGATCCCGGCGATGATGACCTTCGAGGATGTCCAGGTCCAGCTGGTGGACCTGCCGCCGGTGGCCGACACCTATATGGAGTTCTGGGTGCCCTCGATCATCCGCTCCGCCGATGCGGTGATGCTGGTGGTGGACCTCTCCGACGACGGTGCCCCACTGGTGGGGACCGAGGAGACCCTGACCATCCTGCAGAAGGCCAAGATCAGGCTGGTGGCCGACCCGGACGACCCGGATGCCACCGCCGGGGTGGAAAAAGGCGTGGCCCTGAAAAAGACGCTGATGGTCTGCACCAAGAGCGACCGGCCCGAAGCAGCGGACAACCTCGAGATCCTCCTCGAATTCTTTGGTCACCTGCTCCCCCGGGTGGAGGTGAGCACCGAAAACGGTTCGGGACTGGACCAGCTGCAGGAATCGCTGTTCCGAATGCTGGGCAAGATCCGGGTCTATTCCAAGGCCCCCGGGAAGGAGCCCTCCATGGCTACCCCCTTCACCCTCCGTCAGGGGTCACGGGTCATCGATTTCGCCCGGCAGGTGCACAAGGATTTCGCCGAGGGGCTGCAGCATGCCCGGGTCTGGGGATCGGGCAAGTTCGACGGCCAGAAAGTTCCCCGGGACCACGTCCTCTCCGACCGTGACATCATCGAATTGAACATCTAAGGGCGGGTCGGCATCTCCGTCTTCGCTCACGGGTCTCGAGTTCACGTAAACCTGTCAATGACCTCTCGACATTTCGCTCAGACGGAGATACCAACCCGCCCCTTCACTGCGCTCCTGATTGGGCCTCGAATCGATCGTCAAACGGCCTCGAGACATGAGGGCGGTGTATCCATCCCCTCCGAGCGCCTGTCGAGAGGGATATGACAACCCTAACGTGAACTCGAGACCCGAAGCGAGGAGGGGATGGATACACCGCCCAAATCTCGAGACCCGTGAGTAAAATCAGGGATTACATTCCAGTGGTGGGGCGTCTCTCGCCATGGACTACGGCACAGGGGGCGTTCTTGGGCACCAGCTTCTTCAGCTTCTTGCAGTAGAGGGCAATAAAGGTGCGGCAGGTGCCCGAGCCGTCAACCGCGTACTGGTCGGGGAAATCAGCGTGCTCACAGGAGAGGTCGCACCAGGTGGTGGTCTCGTAGTTCTCGATGCCGCCCGTGTCCTCGTGAGCCATTTTGTTCCTCCCGCTCTTCACCGTCAACCGTGCACAACGCTATAATAGGATATTCCCATCGCGGATGCGGAGCAAGGAGGATCGGATCGATGAACCCCACACCCACCTGTCTGGTCTGGCGGCACAAGGCCCACGAGGGCCCGGGTGTGTTCGGTGACCTGCTGGCCGCCCGGGGCTGGCAGGTGCGTATCGTTGACGTGGCCCAACCGGCCGATGTGACCCCTGAAGCCGAAACCGCAGACCTGCTGCTGATCATGGGCGGTCCCATGGGTGTCTACCAGACGGACGTCCACCCCTTCCTCACCGCCGAAATCGAGCTGTGCGCCCGCCGGCTGGCCCAGGACCGGCCAACCATCGGTATCTGCCTGGGGGCGCAGATCATGGCCACGGCCCTGGGTGCCCGGGTCTTCCCGGCTCCACAGCGGGAGATCGGCTGGTTTCCCCTGGAACCGGAGGAATGGACCGCCGGGGACAGCGAGGCCTGGGGCCTGGCCGCCCGCACCGCCACCGTGCTGCACTGGCACGGGGACACCTTTGACCTGCCGGCCGGGACACTCCGCCTGGCCGGGTCGGCGGCCACCCACAACCAGGGGTTCCGGGCCGGGCGCAACGGGTATGCGCTCCAGTTCCACCTCGAGGTGCCATCAGCCGAAATCCGGCTCTGGACCACCGGCCTCCGACAGCACCCGGACCAGGGGGACGGTGTGCAGACCGCTGAAGAGATCGAGGCCGGGGCGCTGCGCCACGGGCCGGACTTGGCGGGGAATGCCGCCATCTTTCTCCACGCTTACCTCTCCCGCCTGGAAGCGGAACGAACACCATGAAGCAGACCCGATTGCCGGCCCTGCCGTTGCTGACGCTGCTCCTTCACCCGGGTTGCCGGGGAACCGGACAGCCGGCGCCACCCGCGGCGTCCCCCCGGGAGGTGATCCGGTCCGTTCGCATCCAACAGGACGGCGGTATCCCGCCCCACAGCAACATCCACCACGTCTCCCGACCGCTGCTCCTCCGGAACTCCGGCCGGTTCCGCTCGGCGCCGTACACCATTCCCCCGGGCGCGGAACTGGAAATCGCCTACGGCATCTCCGGCAGACGCTTTGCCCGGACAGCAGGCCAGTCCACCACGCCGGCGGACGACACACCGAGACCGGTGACCTTCACCCTCGCCTTCGAACCGCTGGGCGGGGAGGCGGCCCGAACACTTCTCCGGGAGACCCTGGATGCCGCTCCGGACCGCAGCCGGCAATGGTGGCAGGAGCGGCGTATCGATCTCTCACAACTGGCCGGCACCAGCGGGACGTTCGTCTACGAGATCGGCCGCCGGCACAAGCTGCTGCTCCGGGCCGGAGCGGAAACCATTCTCACCGACCTTGAGGCGGATCCCGGAGAACGGCGTTCCACACCTCCCCTTCCCCACCAGGACCTCCCGGGCGTGATGACCCGGATTCTGGTCACCGATCATCTCTGGCGCCGGCCCGGCCTGCACATCTGGTGCGCCGGCCTGGAACCGGGGAAATCACTGGAGATCACGGTGGAGGGTGCCGGCCTGAAGATCGATACCGCCCTGCCCTACCGGGCAGAGTTGCAGCCCCCGGACAAACAGACGGAGGGTATGGTCTGGCGAGCCCGCCTCACACCCCTGGAGCCGTCCTGCGGCCTGGTTCTTGGCATCGAAGGGGATCCGCAGGAGGTGATCACCGTCCGGGTGGGAGGTGTTCCCCTCCGGCTGCCCGGCCAGGATCCCGCTGCTTTCTCGTCCAACGGTTGCCGCTGTCCTTTGGGCACACCACTGCCCGGTGCATCGGACCTCGATATGCTGGAGGGAACCGGCTCGCCCCTTGGTCTGGTTCACTTCCGCCACCGGAACCCGTCACCGGTGGCCAGTGTCGAGCAGGAGGACCGGGAGGTCACCGACCGGCTGCGCCAGCTGGGGTATCTCCAATGATTTCGTATACCGGGCTGATCGACTTTCCTTCCCTCCTCGCCCTGCGATATGATTGGTTTTTATCCTGTGGTTGCCGTCTCCTGGCGGCGTGAGAAAGACGACGACAATGGAAGCAAAAATACTGGCGGTGGGCGATGAGATCCTCAGTGGGGCCACCGCGGACACCAATTCCGGATGGCTTGCCGGACGGCTCACCAGCCTGGGTATCCAGGTGGTGGAAATCCGGGTGATCCCGGACGTGGAAGAGGTTGTGGCGGCCTTTCTCGAGAAAAACCGTGACTGGCCGGGATTGATCTTCACCATGGGGGGCATCGGCCCGACCCATGACGACCGGACCCGGGCCGCGGTGGCCCGCGGGTTGGGCCTGGAACTGGTCTCCGACCTGGCCTCCCAGGAGGCGCTCAAGGCCCACTACGGCAGCCGCTGCAACGAGGAACGGCTGAAGATGGCAATGATGCCCGCAGGGGCGGACCTCTACCCCGGCGCCGATTCCGTGGCTCCCGGGTTCCGGGTGGGCAACATCTTCGTGCTGGCCGGTGTCCCGGAGATCATGAAGCGAATGTTCGAGGCGGTGGCCCCGGAGCTGCCCACCTCGCCCTACCACCGGCGGGTGGTCTACACTCCGAGCAGCGAGGGCGAGATCGCCGGCATCCTCGGCGAGGTGCAGGAAGCGTTCACCGAGGTGAGCCTCGGCTGCTACCCGTCGCTCTCGCGGTTCAGGGCCGGCGGCTACCCCACCAAGCTGGTCTTCAGCGCCTCGAGCCCGGAGACCATCGATCAGGCGCTGCGGATGCTGGCCCGCGAGGTGGAGCTCTTCGTGGATGACGGGATGGACGGGGAAAAAAGCCAGCCGCTGCCCCCTTCGGGAGAAAAGGGCCAATGATCCAGGTCAATGTCCAGTGCCCCTCCTGCGGTGCCTCACTGATGGACGAGACGCGCCCGGTGGGAGGATCTCCCGCCATCCTGACCCGGGTGGAGCTGGACGGCGACAAGATCGACCTGCGGCTCTCTTCCGTCCTGGGCGATCACACCATCCACTGCGACAAGGAGATCGCGGAGGGGCGGGAGGTGGTCTTTCACTGCCCCCACTGCGAAAAATCGCTCACCGGCACCCGGACCTGTGAACTCTGCTCGGCGGCCATGGCCCACTTGCGGATGCGGGATGGCGGCGGAATCCAGGTCTGCTGCCGCCGCGGCTGCCGCAAACACGTCATCGAATTCGAGAACCCCGAGACCGAGGTTTCCGAGTTCTACCGCCGGAACCCCATCTTCTGGGACGCCTACCACCCGCCGGAAGAGAGAAAGTAGGGACAGTTACGACTTTCCCATGGAAAGTCGTAACTGTCCCTACTTTCTCAAATAACCTCGAAGATATACCTCAGGCAGAACCAGACACCCACCAGCAGGAAGATGGCCCCGGTCCCCCGCCTGGCCCACTTTTCAAACCTGGTCAGCATATTGAACGCCCGGCTCAACCGGTGGGCACTGAACGCCAGCAGGATCGAAAAGAAAACCACCGGCAGTGCGGTGCCCAGGCCGTAGAGGCAAGGCATCAGCACCGGTGAACCATGGCTGACGGCCAGCGGCACCAGACTGCCAAAGAAGAGGGCCGCGGAGACCGGGCAGAAGGAGAGCGCGAAGAGGATACCCAGCAGACCCGCCCCCCAGATGCCGCCCCGGTCCGCCCGGGATTGCATTTTTTCCGAAAGACCGCTGCCGGCGAAAACCACGGGAACCATTTCCAGCAGCACCATGCCGGCGAGGATGAGCAGCGGTCCCAGCAGGATGTTCATGTAGCGCTGGAGGAAGGTGGAGAGCGCCGGCACCGAGGCCAGGCTGAAGATGATCAGCAGGGCCAGGACAAAGTAGGCGGCCATCCGACCCAGGGTGTAGAGCAGGCCGGCGGTGAGAACAAGGCGCGGGCGGTCCACCCGCTTGCCGATATAGGAGATGGCGGTGATGTTGGTGGCCAGCGGGCAGGGGCTGATCGAGGTGAGGATGCCGAGCCAGCCGGCGGTGATCAGCCCCAGCCAGTATCCTTCCATCACGCATCCCCGAGGAAGGCGGCCGTTTCCGATTCGACGTAACTGTTGAACTTCATCGGGCTGTGGACCAGTTCCCAGACCCGGGTGCAGTTCTTGAACTTCACCGTCTCGCCGTCCTGGCGCCGGGCCAGCACCAGCGAAGTGGTGTGCAGTTCAAAGTCATCCATAAAATGCTTGTTGGCCGGCTGGTCCACGTTCAGCGCCAGCCACTGCAGCTTCCCCTCGGCCAGTGCCTCGGGAAACCCGTCTTCAAGGGCCATTTTCGACAGTTCCTCGATCTTGAGGCAGGTGGCGCAACGGCTCTCCGGATGCAGGTAGTAGGCGACTACCCCGTTGTCGATGGCCGTGGCCGGCAGGACCGCGGCGGTGTCGGCAGCCGCACTGTCCGCCTGCTCCACCGGCGGTGTGGCGGTTTCCTCGGCCACTGGAACCTCCGAGGGTTTGAGCAGGGCCCAGGCCAGAGCCACCACCACGAATGCCAGCAGGACAACCCCCAGAACGTTCTTCATCTGCATCTCTATTCTCCCTTTAGCCGATCATCCCCTTGATCTCGTCCAGCGACGGCAGCTTGCCGGTCACCTTTACGTCGCCGTCCACCACCAGGCCCGGGGTCATGATCACCCCCCGTTCGGTGATGGCCATGATGTCGGTGACCTTGACCAGTTCATACTCCAGGCCCAGTTCCCTGGCGGCCTGCTCGGTGAGCTCGGCCAGCTTGTCACACTTGGCACAGCCGGTGCCGAGGACTTCCAGTTTTTTCATTGCCATCCCCTTTTTCAGATCTGTTCGCCCCGGCAGCCGCCCCGGTCAGGAGAGAACCACCCCGAAGATAATACCCGATATGGTGGCCATCACAATCACCAGCAGCACGTAGACCACCGTTTTCTTCGTCCCCAGAACGCCACGGATCACCAGCATGTTGGGCAGCGAGAGTGCCGGGCCGGCCAGCAGCAAAGCCAGGGCCGGCCCCTTGCCCATGCCGGCACCGATCAGCCCCTCGAGGATCGGCACCTCGGTGAGGGTGGCAAAATACATGAATGCTCCCACCACCGAGGCGAAGAGGTTGGCGGACAGTGAGTTTCCGCCCACCAGTTTCGCCACCCACTCCGACGGGATCAACCCCTCGCTGCCCGGTCGTCCGAGGAGCAATCCGGCCAGCAGCACCCCGGCCAGCAGCAGGGGCAGGATCATTGCCGCATATTCCCAGGATGAAGCGCCCCAGCGTCTCAGTTCATCCCTGCTGAACCAGCGCCAGATCACCAGGATCAGCAGCAGGATCAGCACGCCGGTGATCGCCCACTTGGCCTGGTGGAGAAAGACCCAGACCTGGCCGGCCCCCTCACGGGGCGCTCCCCAGTTGGCAAAGACCAGCACGGCAATCATCAGCGCGAAATAGACCGACTCCTGCCACAGGGATCTCGAGGAATCGTCCGCGGCAGTGGCGATCCCCTTGCCAGCGGCGTCGAGATCGCCGCGGAAGATGAACTGCATGGCCATGCCGATGACCACCGAAAAGACCACCGCGCCCACGGCCCGGGCAATCCCGATTTCCGGCCCCAACACCCGGGCGGTGAGGATGATCGCCAGCACGTTCACCGCCGGCCCGGCGTAGAGAAAAGCGGTGGCCGGGCCGAGGCCGGCCCCGCGGCGGTAGATGCCGGCAAAGAGCGGCAGCACGGTGCAGGAACAGACCGCCAGCACCGACCCGGAGACCGACGCCACCCCGTAGGCCACCAGCCGGTTGGCCCCGGCGCCGAGATATTTGATCACCGAGGCCTGGGAGATAAAGGTGGCGATGGCCCCGGCGATGAAGAACGCAGGCACCAGGCAGAGCAGGACATGCTCACGGGCGTACCACTTGGTGAGGGCCAGCGACTCGGTGACCGCCTGCCCGAAGCGCCCCTGGTCCACCGGCAGAAACCAGAAAAGGACAAATACCGCCACAAAGAGCAGGAAGCGTTTTTTGTCACTCATGGCATTCTCCTGCCCCGGCAGACGAATTCAACCACGGCGGGGCTCCCGCAGGGCCAGGGCCATTTCAATGACCGGCAGCAGGCTCGGTGTGGTCTGAAACCCGGCCAGTTCCCCGGGGTCCACAAACCGCGCCTCCAGAGCGTCGGACGCGGCAGAGGGCACGCAGTCCGCTGGAGCCTCGCAGAGAAAATCCACCAGAACATAGTGGTATTCAACCCGGCCATCTTCGTCTCGACGGATCCGCTCAAAGGTGGTGATCAGCGGCCCCACCTCAACCTCGATACCGGTCTCCTCCAGCACCTCCCGCCGCACACCGGCGGTCATGGTTTCCCCGAGATCGAGGATGCCCCCCGGTATCGACCAGAAGCCCTTGAGCGGTTCGCTGCCCCGGCGGATCAGCAACACCCGGCCCCGGGGGTCGAAGACCACCCCGCCCACCCCGACCCGCGGGTGCTCCGGGTAACGCCGGTTGCCCATCAGTATCCCAGCTCCTCGAGGAAGGAAATGACCACAATTTCCACCCGGGCGGTGGTGGCCAGGTACTCGAAGATCATCCGTTCGGACCCGGCCCCGGAGTCCCCGTCGTCACCGTAGCCGAGGATGCCGGCCATGTGCCCGGTTTCGTCGGTCAGCAGTTCGTCTTCAGCCGCCACGGTGAGCCGGTAGAGGTCCCGGCGGTGCTTAAGGTAGGTGAAGGCCTGGAACAGCTGCTCCAGGTCGCCGGCCCGCTGGGGCATCAGCTCCAGCAGCGGCTTGTGCAGCTCCAGCGACACGGGCTGCCAGAGGTTGTACTTGGCCTCGAGGCAGAGCAGCAGCAGTTCGATGTCCCGCAGGCCGCCCTTGGTCTCCTTGACGTTCATCCTGGAGATCAGCCCCTGGTCCACGGCTTCGTGCCGCGACCGGATTTCGTGGGCCAGCCGGCGGATATAATCGTCCTTGCGGGCAAGAATATACGGCTCGATGATCTGCTGCCGCAAATCGATCTCGAACTGTTTGCTGCCCACGATACGCCGTCCGCTCATCAACTGGGACATGTCGATGAAAGTGGTTTCGTCTGGCTCATCGAACAGCGTCTGGATCTGACCAAAGGTGGTGACGTAGTCCCCGAAACGCTCGGCAAAGCGGTAGTGGGGCATGGTGCCGCGACGGATAATCTGGCGGTTCATCCTGGCGATGATCCGGCAGCAGTATGCCAGCACCTCCGGCTCGTCGTGTTTGAGGATGGCCACCAGGTCGAAGTCGTCATCAAAAGCGAGCTTGCGGCCGTGTCCCCCGGCGGAGTAGATGCCCAGCAGGTCGCGGGTGGGGACCCGGCCCCCCGACTCCTGGTCCACCTCCTGCTTGCAGACATCGAAGAGGATCCTGAAGTAGTTGTCGGAAAATTCGGTGAACTCGGCATCGGTGTATTCGGTGGGCTTGCCGTTCATCGCCTCCAGTCCCACGCGGAGGAACTCCAGGTCGTAGTAGCTGCCCAGGTCGTGCTTCTTCCGCGAGAAGGTTTTCAGGCTGTCCAGGCGGGCAAAGATCCCCTTGGCGATCACCTTCAGCCGCTCCGGCTTGTCGAAGTGCTCCACATACTCGGCGTAGCGCACCACGATGCGCTGGAAAAAGCGCTTGAAGTAATGGCTGGTGGTGAGGTGCAGTCGGCAGAAGTAGATCAACCGCTTGCGCAGCACCTCCACCTCCGCCGACCAGGCCTTGTCGCCCTCCAGCATCCGCATGAAGCGCTCGGTCTCCACGGTGGGCATGCCCAGCAGGAAGCTGTTCACCAGCCGGGGGTAGTGGTGGAAGACGGTGGTCACCCGGGAAACCTTGTCGCCGCAGCGCATCAGCCGGCCGATGAAGGCCGTCCCCAGATCGCGGAAGAGGGAGAGGGATTCGACCTTGCGGATGTTGCGGTAGAGGATGTCCAGCAGCCGGAAGAGGGGCAGCGCGGTAACTTCACCCCACTTGGCGTAGCGCTGAATCCAGATCTGCTTCTTCGATTCTTCCAGCCGGTTGAAGTCATCGACAAATCGTTTGAGCAGGGTCAGGTCCACCCCTTCCAGCTGGTCCAGCACGTCATCCCAGAAACGGGTGCCACGGAAAAAGCGAAGCGCGGTGACAAATTCCACGGCGAGGTTGCCGTCCCGGGAGGAACCCACCTTGACCAGCCCCCGGGTGCGCACCATGCCGGAGAAGACGCTGACCCGCTCGAGGTGGATCCGCAGGTCCTCCACCAGCACCTGGGCCATGGATCTGGCGGTGGTCACATGTTCGTGGTAGTGGATCAGCAGGTGGTCATAGGCCTTGACCACTCCCATATCCTCGTAGCCCATCAACTCGGCCACCGCCTTCAGCCGGGCGTGGGAGCCCTCCTCCTCCAGCGGGATCTCCTCCTCCTGGACTTCGAGCATCTGGTAGAGGAAACGGAAAGCTTCGATGAAGGAGAGGGACCGCTCCAGCTCCTCGTAGACGTCGAGGTAGCGGGAGTCCAGTTCCATCAGCTGCCGCAGGACCTCCCAGGCGTTGACGTCCTCGAGGCCGAAGACCGTCTTGCGCGCCGAGACGATGCCCTTGATGATGCGCAGCGCGTCGCTCTTGGGATCGATGCTCCCCTTGCGGATCTCCCACATCATCAGCGCCCGCACCTCACCCAGCATGCCGCGGAGGTAGCCCTCGTGAAAGCGGTTGTCTCCGCCTGGCCGGTAGAAATAGCGGTCGGTGACATCCTTAGTGAAGACGTTGAACAGGTCGTGGCTGCCGAGGATCGGCTGGGCGCCCAGCATTTCGGAGATGATGATGAAATCCTGGATCTCGTGGTCCAGCAGTTCCCGGTACTCGGCGATGGACGCCGAGTAACTCTGCTCGCCCACGTGCTCGGACAGGTAGAAGTGCAGCGGCACCGCCCGGCGGAGCATCTCCCGCTGTAACCGCCCCACCGCCCGGTTGAACGGTGCCCGTAACTCCGAGCCGTCATCGACGATACCGAGGTCGAGGTCGTCCTGGTCGGCGCGGGTGCCCACGCTGCAGATGACAAACTCGGGACGCTGGTTTTCGGGGAGGAAGATGTTGAGCAACTGCTCCATGTAACAGGAGATCATCCGGCGCAGGTCGTTGCCCATCTGCAGCATGAAATCCCGGTAGACCCGGTAGCGGTCGGCCCGGGACGTGAGGCCCAGACGCAGGATATCCACCGCCCTGGTGTTCATGTGCAGATACTGCAGGGCGAAATAGGTGCCCAGAAGCTCCAGCTTCTGCTCCTCGGTCTCCCCCAGCTCGCTGACCAGGGCCATCTGGGCGCAGATGTCCTGGGCGCCGCGCCACAGCTGAACGGCGTCGATCTTCCCCTGGGTTTCCAGCAGGTCGATCAGTTTCTGGCCGTGGGATGATATGAAGCGGAGATACTTGAGGTGGTGGTTCCCCAGCGATTCGGCCCGTTCCTTCAGCTTGGCAAAATTGTCAAGCATGGCGACCTTTCCGCCGGAGTATCGATCTGGTGAGGCTCGAAAACAACGGGAGCCGGACCGCAGCTGGCGGACCGGCCCCCGGAAACGGACTACAGGTTGAGCGCCTTGGCCACTTCCACCCCGGCCTTGAAGGCACGGAGGTTCAGTTCCTCGGTGCCCTTGGGCACCCGGGCCAGGATGGCCGATTCCACCGCCTGGGCGGAGACCACGCCGGCCAGTTCGGTGATCACACCGAGGGCCACGATGTTGGCCACCAGCACACGGCCCACCGTGTCCCGGGCCGTGGAGATGATCGGGACCTTGAACATCCGGAATTCACCCTCGGGCATCGTGCTCACGGCGTCTGAATCCACCAGCAGCATGCCGTCGCTCTTCAGGTCCTTGCAGTAGCGGTTCACCGACTCCTGGGTCAGGGCCAGCAGGAGATCGATATTCACCGCCTTGGGGTAGTCGATGTCATCGTCAGAGATGATGACATCCGAGCGGCTGGCGCCTCCCCGCGCCTCCGGCCCGTAGGACTGGCTCTGGGTGGCATTCTTGTCGTCATAGATGGCGGCGGCTTCGGCCAGCACCTTCCCGGCAAGAACCAGCCCCTGCCCCCCTTCGCCGCTCAACCGGACTTCGTAACGAAAACTCATTTCGGTTTCTCCTATGCTCGCGCCAGGGAAGCGATCAACTGATCATAGCGTTCGGTATATTCCGGCTTGTCCTTATCGACAAAGACACCAGTGACGATCTTACCCTCCAGTTCCTCCTCGGTCATCTTTTCGGCTTTCTTGACCGGAACGGCCTGCTCCTTCAATTCCTGGAGCATCACTACGCCGTTGCGCAGCTTGTTGCGGCGCCCGTAGACCGTGGGACAGGGGCTCATGGCCTCCACCACCGAGAACCCGTTCTTCAGCATCGCCTTTTCGATGAAGCGGCTCAACTGCACGGTCTGGTAGGCGGTGCCCCGGGCCACGAAGGACGCCCCGGCCGCCTCGGCCAGGCCGCTGATGTTAAAGGAGGGCTCGAGGTTGCCGAAGGGGGCGGTGCTGGCCATTTTGCCCACCGGCGTGGTGGGTGAGACCTGGCCGCCGGTCATCCCGTAGATGTAGTTGTTCATCAGGATGACGGTGAGGTTGATGTTGCGGCGGGCGGCGTGGATGTAATGGTTGCCGCCGATGGCCGTGGCATCGCCGTCACCGGTGACCACCACCACGTTCAGTTCGGGTTTGGCCATCTTCACGCCGGTGGCAAAGGGGATCGCCCGGCCGTGGGTGGTGTGCAGGGTGTTGAAGTCCACATACCCGGGCATCCGGCTGGAGCAGCCGATACCGGAGACCATTACCACCTCGTCGTTGGTCCAGCCGATCTTGTCGATGGCCCGGAGGATCGCTTTCATCACGATACCGTGGCCACAGCCGGCGCACCAGATCAGGGGAAATTTCTGCTCGCGAAGATATGGGCTGTACTGGCTCATTTGCTTGCCACCTCTTCAATCTTCTCCATGATCATCATCGGGCTGATGGGGTCGCCGCTGATCAGGTTGACCCGTTCCACCGCGGCATCGCCGGCCACGGCCCATTCGACCTCGTGGGCCATCTGCCCCAGGTTCATCTCGGGAACGATGATCGTGTTCACCTTTTTGCCCATGGCGCGGACTTCCTTGTCCGGGAAGGGCCAGAGGACCTTGGGCCGCAGCAGTCCAACCTTGAGCCCCTTCTCCCGGGCCATGCTCATCGCCCGGCGGGCCGAGCGGGCACAGGAACCGTAAGCGAAGATGCCGATCTCGGCGTCGTCCAGTTCGAATTCCTCCACGTCCACGATATCGTCCCGGTAGCGCTCCATCTTGCGGTTGATCCGCTGGAGCATCTTGTTGATCTCCCCCGTGTCGTTGGTGGGGAAGCCGGTCTCGTCGTGGCACAACCCGGTGACATGAAAGCGGTAGCCGGTGCCGAAGCTGGCCATTTCCGGAATGTCGCTCTCGGTGTGGCGATACGGCAGGTGCTCTTCCGGGGTGTCGGTGGGTGCCGCCCGCTCCACCAGCGTCAGTTCGCTGGCCGGCGGGATGACGATCTTTTCGCTGGTGTGCCCCACGATCTCGTCGAGGAGGATGATCACGGGAATCCGGTATTTCTCGGTGAGGTTGAACGCCTCCACGGTGAGGTGGAAGGTCTCGGTGACGCTCTGGGGGCAGAGGGCGATGATCGGGTGGTCGCCATGGGTGCCCCAGCGGGCCTGCATCACGTCCGCCTGGGAGGGCAGGGTGGGGAGACCGGTGCTCGGGCCGCCGCGCATCACGTTGACGATTACGCAGGGCACTTCGGTGATGCAGGCATAACCGATGTTCTCCTGCTTGAGGGAGAAGCCTGGTCCGCTGGTGGCGGTCATCGACTTGGCGCCGGTGAGCGAAGCCCCGATGATCGCCCCCATGGCGGCGATTTCATCCTCCATCTGGATGAACTTGCCGCCCACCCGGGGGAGGTGGGCTGACAGGTCTTCGGCGATCTCCGACGAGGGTGTGATCGGATACCCGGCGAAGAACCGTACTCCGGCGGCGAGCGCACCCGCCGCGCAGGCATCGTTTCCTGTCATCAGTCGAACGTTTTTGTTCGATTTGGCCGCTGACATTGGCGAGATCCTTTCTGCTGCTGGGATACTGAAGTCAGGTAACGCTGATGGCGAAATCGGGACACCGATAGTCGCACAACTGGCAGTTGGTGCAGGCGTCGAGATTGACCACCACGACCACACCGTTCTCCATCGCCAGCACATCCGTGGGACAGAACTCCACACAGATAGCACAGCCTTTACACAGCCTGTCCACGATTTCGATTACAGGAGGGGCCTTTTCCTTCTTGACCGCCGCTTCCTCGCTCATCCAACTCTCCCCTGGATCACGGTAGCCGGCAGGTGGCGGGAGTGACATCTTTCGCCGTCCCCGGCCGGGCGCATGGAGTAGGTTGCCCGGCCCTCTCGACAGCTACCTGAGGGAAGCCCGGGTACGTGCTTTTCAAGCCCGGAATATACTCCTCGCCCCCGGGAGAGTCAAGATCGAAACAACATTTCATCCTTTGGGAAATCAACAGTTTCCAAGAAGTGGAGTGGAAGGTCAGTTCAGATAGCCAAGGGCGCGGAGCTGACGGCCCAGTTGAGGGCTCATTTCACTGCCGTCCAGCGGTCCGGCAGCAGCGGCGGCCTCGGCCAGTTCGCGGCTCTCCCGGTCCAGCTCGAAGATCCTGTGGCGCAATTCCGACACGATTCCAGCCGTTGCCGCGTCGGCGTACGGATCCACTTCGTTCCCCAGCAGCGGGTCGGTGTGAAAGAGACGAACCCGCCCGGAGGACCGGTCGAGAATCAGCTTGAACCCTCCCATTTCCAAGGACTTCCAGTTGACGGCATCCTGCGTCCCCTCGGAGAGGATCGCCACCGGGGAATCACCGGGTTCCCGGGCCTGCGACGAGGGAAAGTCACGGAAAAAGTCGGCAAGGTCGCGGCCCTGGACACCGGAGGGTATTTCCGGCGCGCCGGCCAGGGCCAGAAGAGTTGGATAGAGATCGATTAACTGCAGACCATTTTCCCAGGACGCCCTGGCGCCATCTCCCCCAGGAAACCGTACCAGCAGCGGCACCCGCAGCAGTTCGTCGTACAGTGTGTGGCCGTGGCCCAGCCCCCCGTGTTCGAGAAACTCCTCTCCGTGGTCGGCGGTGACCACCACCACCGTCTGCTGGAGCAGGCCCCGGGCCCGCAGGAAGGAGACCAGCCGCCCCAGTTGGCGGTCGAAGGCGAGGATTTCCTCGTCGTAGAGCAACTGCAGGCGGTCCAGGTCGGCGGTTTCCAGCAGACCGCCGCCCATGATGGTCTGTACCAGCCCGGAACTCCGCAGAAACCGCCCGCGGTAAGGGCCGGTGGCCGGCGCCGGATTCGGGCTGTACGGCTCGTGGGGGTCCATGTAGTGCAGCCAGAGAAAGAAGGGCTGCCCGGGCACGGGCACCTGCTCCAGCCACTGCAGAGCACGCGAGGTGACCCGGTCGGCACGGATGCGGTCCTTCGGGTTCTCCTCCCCCGGGCCGCCACAGAGCAGCCGGTGCCAGAACATCCGTTTCAACTGGTAGCCCGCCACCCCTCCCTCCTCCAGGTGGGTGAAGGCGCTGAAGCCCCGGTGAAAGCCAAAGTCTCGTTTGAGCCACGGATTTGTGGCAAAGGCGCGGGTGAGATACCCCTCGCCGGCAAGGGCGGTGGCCAGGGTGGGTACCGCAACAGGCAGACGGGCCGGCCCGCCGCCCATCCCCAGGGCCGAGGGCAGCCGGCCGGTGAAGAGGGATGACATGGCCGGCAGGGTCCAGGGGGAATTGCTGGTCATCCGCTGGACCAGCACCGCCTCCCGGGAAAATCGGTCGAGAGCGGGAGAGGAGGTCCGTTCACTGCCATAGCAGGAGAGGCGGTCGCCGCGGAGGGTGTCCACGGTGATCAGCAGGATGTTGGGCCGCCGGGCAGCCTCAACCGCCGCAGCCGGCAACGCCTCGGCCCCGCTCACTTCCGGCAACCGGGCAGCCACGGTCAGACCGGCGGCCAGATGCAGGGCCACCAACACGATACTGACGGGCCATCGGCGCAGCGCCGGCACGAGGGTAAGCACCAGCACAAGCAGGGCCGCCACCGCGAACAGGGCCAGGGAATGGAGCACCCCTCCCCCCAACAGCGGCACCAGTGCCAGGCCCAGGGCCAGCAGGGTGCCGGCAGACCAGGCGGCGGCCAGCACGATTCCAGCCCGGCCCAGCAGACCTCTGCGCCGCAGCGCTACGGCCGCCGCGGCCACGGCCCCCCCGGCAGCCAAAGAGACCGCCAGGGCGGTGAGCAGGGAAAAGGCCACCGGGGGCATGCGCACCAGTCGGGTCACGCTCTGGCCTGCCGGAAGCAGGGTGGACCACCAGGGTGCGAGGATCGCCGCGGCGGCAAGGATGAAGACCAGCAGGGCTGTCCCCGCCCCCTCCCTTTTGCGGGAGGCCAGTACCGCAGGCAGCCAGAAGAACAGCGCGGCCGCCACACCGAGACCGAGGCAGGCCAGCGAAGGCAGGTAGATCAACTGGAAGAGGTCACGGGCGTAAAATCGCAGAAGACCGACACCGGTGGCCGGCTGGTTGACCAACGCCAGCACCCCGAGGTAGAGGCCGAGAAACAATCCGGCAAGACCTCCGATAGCCACCACATGCAGCAGGTGCGCATCGGCACGGCCGGCGCCGCCCTGGTTTGTCGCCGTCTTGGTTATACCAGGATTCACTGGACCGTCCCGCCCCTTACCGGCTTCCCTCCCGGGGTCTCCCTGCCCCGGGCATGGCCGCCCGGGCCACGATCAGCGAGCTCTCGCTGGTGATGGTGTCCCGGATCCCGATGGCCACCACATAGTCCGCGGCGGGAAAGACCAGTCGCGCCCCATAGCTGTAAATCGCCAGCGGGTCGATCTCCTCGGCCGGGATAAAGATTTCGCGTTTGATGGTATGCGAGGGAATGTAGCTCAGGTCGGGAGAACGGGCGGCGATGAAGATGGTCAGTTCCCCGGAAAAGCCGCCGGCACTCCGTTCCACGAGGCCCAACTTGTTCTGGGGCAGCGACACGGCAAGGGTCAATCTGGTCACCTGTCCGCTGTCCAGCACCACCCGCTCCGCGGCCACCACCTCGGCCACCGCCTCCAGCGGGTTTCTTTCCAGCCGCCTGTCAAAGTGCAGCAGCAGGGTCTCCTGGGCCATCCGGGTGTCCGGTCCGGAGACCGACATCGCCCGCTGGTAGCTGACGCTGAGCCCCTTCTTCTCCGGCAGGTCGAGAACGATCTGGTAGTCCGAATCGGGTTGCCACCCATCGGTGCGGATACCGACGCTGTAGTAATTGTTGAGGCTGGCCCGGATTTCTTTCAGCGCCGCCAAATAGCCGCTGCTGCCCACGTAGGCCTTGCCACCGGTTTCCCGCGCCAGGTAGTTCACCCCGCCCGAGGATACCGACGTGAGGCGGGTGTCGGCCCCCAGCCCCCTGGCATCGAGGGCGAAGACCGGGATTTCGGCCGCGTTGAGTTGCCGCACGGTGGCAAACAACGCCTCCTTCTCGTTGAAGGCGCCAAGCGACTGGTGATTGGCGCCGCCGCGGTCATCCCCGAATTGCAGGCCCGACCCCATTTCCACCGGCAGTTCCTCGGAGAGGAAAACAATCACCTTGCGCCCCGGCACCCCGGCCAAAAAGGTGCTCAGGGTACCCAGGGCATCGCAGGTCAGCTTGGCGTAGTAACTCTTCTCACCCAGGGTCCGGTCACCCATTTCGGCAAAGGGTCCGCTGTAGACCCCGGTGGGCCCTTCGGCGGCCAGGCCGCCGGGAAAAGCCGCCTGCATGGAAGCCCGCTTGAGACTGTCCTTGAGCACGTTGGGGTTCGAGGTGAAACGGGTTTCCAGGTTGAAGCCCTGCTCGAAGTTGACCACCAGCCCCTTGTCCCCCCCACCGAACATCTCGTCAACGAATTCGTTGAGCCGGTTGACCACCCGCGGGCGGTTGCCCGGATCCATGTGCAGGTTGTCGAAGAAAAAGACATAGTGGATCGGTTCGCTCCCCACAGGTTCGCCGGCGGCGGGTGGTGCGGGCGCCGTTTCTTTGTTCGTTCCAGCCGCCGGCCGGGCACCTTCCCCTTCGACCACCGGGGGAAAGAGGGCCTGACCGTCCCGCACTTCATGGAACAGGCGGACCGGGATCTCGCGCCCCTGGAGCTTCAATTGAAAATCTTCCGGGTTGAGCCCCTGGACAAACTGGCCCTTTCTGTCCTGAACAGTGACCCGCAGGTTGAGAACCCGCACCTCAAGATCCACCTTGACTGGTTCGGGTTTCGGCTGAGGCAGCATCGGCGGCGCATCCTGGGCGGCGAGGAAAGAGGGTCCGATCCAGGTTCCCGTAAACAGCAGGACCAGACAGAGGGGAAGCAGCAGCTTCACTGGTGATCTCATGGAGGCTCCTCCGAACAGGTGAATCACCGCCGGCCCTTGAGAGCCGGCCGGGTGCCGGTTATCCTAATCAGTGACACGAGCATGAATGATGGGCCGTCCAGCCCGCTTGCCTCATATCATACATCAATCGCTTGAGATGGGACAGATTCCACCGAGGAGGGCCGAGGGATGAAATCGTATCGCAAAGAACTGTGGTTCGAAGTACCCACCCGCCGGGCACTGATCAATATCACCCCCGAAGTAGAGGCCTGCCTGCGGGAAAGCGGCATCCGCGAAGGGCTGGTGCTGGTCAACGCCATGCACATCACCGCCAGCGTCTTCATCAACGATGACGAGCACGGCCTGCACC
>CBESOE010000059.1:0-23227 GCA_965531145.1 uncultured bacterium
GGATGCTGCGCTACGTCTTCCCTTCATTCCTGCATGATGTTGTCTGGAACCACTCACTGTGCCTGATGAAGGATGTCATCGATAGGGATCTGGACCCACCGGTCGTTGAGCGCGGGTAGTGTTGACGCCCGCCCAGCAAAACCCTATTCTTTTTGTATAGTAAAAAGGCAATCAATTGAAAGAGTATCAGCTGATTCGGGGTTCTACTGACCGGGCGCTTCGCCGCTGAGCATCGAGCGGACAAAGGCCACCCGCTGCTCAAGGTCCGGGCCTTCGAGGGCTTTGGCCACCCTGGACATCATCTCCGGGATCTCGATCTGCTGCGGGCACTTCTCCAGGCACTCACCACACTGGGTGCACTGGGAGGCGTAGCCGGTATCGTGGCCCGCCAGGTCGCCGCACATACGGACGGCATAGCTGTACCCGGCTCCCTGCCGGTCGCCATACATGGAGAGCGTGTTGTACACGTCGAAGCAGTCGGGAATCATCACCCCCGAGGGGCAGGGCATGCAGTAGCCGCAGCCGGTGCAGCCCACGGCCATCAGCTCGCGATACTCGGCGGCCGCCCGCCCCACCAGCTCGTGTTCCGCGTCGGTGAGTGAGTTGGGGAGCGATTCGCCGGCAATGGCGATGTTCTCCTCAATGTGCGCTTCCACATTCATGCCGGAGAGCAGCAGGGTGACCTCCGGACGGTCCCAGACCCAGCGCAGGGCCCACTCCGCCGGCGTGCGCCCGATGGCGGCTTCGTCCCAGATTGCCTGTATCGACGGCGGGGGGCGGGGGTGGACAGTTTGCCGCCCCGCAGGGGCTCCATGGCGATGATGCCCAGTCCCCTGGACGCGGCATATTCCAGGCCGTCCGTGCCCGCCTGCATCTGCTCGTCGAGAAAGTTGTACTGGATCTGGCAGAAGGTCCAGGGGTAGGCGTCGACGATCCGCGAGAAGTCCTCCGGCCGGCCGTGAAAGGAGAAGCCGGCGTTGACGATCCGTCCGTCGGCCAGGGCGCTATCGAGGAACCCGGTGACCCCCATCCCTTCCAGCCGGTCCAACTGTTCTCCGGACAGGGCGTGAACCAGGTAGTAGTCGATGCGGTCGGTTCCCAGGCGCCCGAGCTGCCGGTCGAGGTAGCGGTCCATGTCCTCGCGCTTTTCGAGGAGCCAGGAGGGGAGTTTTGTGGCCAGCCGGACCCTGTCCCGGTACCCGCCTCCCAGAGCCAGGCCTACCAGTCCCTCGCTGTCTCCGCCGTGATAGGGCCAGGCCGTGTCGATGTAGTTGACCCCAAGGTTGATGGCGGAACGGAGCTGGCGGATGGCCCGCGGCGCGTCGATGGAGCCGTTCTTGCGCAGCGGCAGGCGCATGGTCCCGAAGCCGAGGCTGGAGAGCCAGTCGCCATTCTTCGGCATGGTGCGGTAGAGCATAGTTGAGCCACTTTGTGGTTAGACGGTGTTCGAAGATTATAGTGTACGACATCCGTCAGGGCAAAAAAACGGCGCGGCAGGAATCGCTTCCTTGCCGCGCCGTTGGTCTGTACGGATTGGTGTCGATCAACGATCAGACGTCGAACTTCACCCCCTGGGCCAGGGGAAGCTCGGTGCCCCAGTTGATGGTGTTTGACTGCCGGCGCATGTAGGCCTTCCAGGCATCGGAGCCCGACTCGCGGCCGCCGCCGGTGTCCTTCTCCCCGCCGAAGGCCAGGCCGATCTCGGCGCCGGAGGTGCCGATGTTGACGTTGGCGATGCCGCAGTCCGAGCCGCGGTGGCTGAGGAAAGCCTCGGTCTCCAGAATGTTGTTGGAGAAGATGGAGGAAGAGAGGCCCTGGGGCACGTTGTTGTGCATGGCGATGGCCTCGTCGATTTCGTCATACTCCATGAGGTAGAGGATCGGGGCAAAGGTCTCCCGCTGCACCACGTCGAGGTCGTTGCTGGCCTTGACCAGCGAGGGGGTGACAAAGTGACCGCCGGCGTATTCGCCGTCGTTCAGTTCCTCGCCGCCGCAGAGCACCTCGGCACCGTTCTCCCGCAGCTCGGCCAGGGCGGCCATCATGGTGTCCACCGCCGTGCGGTCCACCAGCGGGCCCATCAGGGTGTTGGAATCCAGCGGGTTGCCGATGCGGATGTTGGGGTAGGTGGAGATCAGCTTCTCGGTCAGCTCGGCCGCCACGCTCTTGTGCATGATCACCCGGCGGGTGGAGGTGCAGCGCTGGCCGGCGGTGCCCACGGCGCCGAAGAGGATCGACCGCATGGCCATGTCGAGGTTGGCGCTGGGGGCGACGATGATGCAGTTGTTGCCGCCAAGCTCGAGGATGGTGTTGCCCAGGCGGCCGCCCACCACTTCGCCCACCCGCTTGCCCATTCTGGTGGAGCCGGTGAAACTGACCAGCGGGATCCGTTTGTCGTTGATCAGCTGTTCGCCCACCACGCTGCCCTTGCCGATCACCGTGGTCATGATCCCCTGCAGGCCGTGGCGCTCCAGCACCGGGTTGATGATGTTTTGTGTCGCCACCGCGGTGAGCGGGGTTGAGGAGGAGGGCTTCCAGATGCTGGTGTCGCCGCAGACGGCGGCGATCAGCGCGTTCCAGGCCCAGACGGCCACCGGGAAGTTGAAGGCGCTGATGATGCCGATGGTGCCGTAGGGGTGCCACTGCTCGTACATCCGGTGCAGCGGCCGTTCGGAGTGGGTGGTCAGCCCGTAGAGCTGGCGGGAGAGGCCCACGGCCAGGTGGCCGATGTCGATCATCTCCTGCACTTCGCCGAGACCCTCGGAAAGGATCTTGCCCATCTCCATGGTGACCAGGGCGCCCAGGGCGTCCTTCTTCTCGGTGAGCGCCACCGTCATCTCGTGTACCAGCATCCCCCGCTGGGGGGCGGGCATCATGCGGAAGGTCTTGAACGCCTCCTCGGCGTCGGCCATCACCCGTTCGAAGTCGTCATCGTTGGCCTGGAGCACGCTGGCGATGGTCTCGCCGGTGGCCGGGTTGACCGAGGCCAGCTCGTCGCGCGCGCTCTCGCGATACCACTGCTTGCCACAGGCTCCGGGGTTTACGGCTTCCAGGCCCAGCTGCTGGAGAACATCCTTCACTTCGGTGCTGCTCATTCTTGCGCTTCCTCCTCCACGGCCCGGGGTGAGGGCCTGATAGGTAAACCGGCGCCGGCTGCGGATCAGCCCGGCCGAAATTCCGGCATGAAAATCAAGGCAGGATTATAGACCAGGGCAGGAAGACGGGCAATGGGCAGTGTGCTTTTTGCGTTCCGCAATTGGATTGAGAGCCAGTTGCGGGGGTCTTTCACGGCCGGAACAGCCGATTTCTTGACTTAATTCAATCCCGATCGTATTAATAGGGCCATGGCTAACCGGGGGAAACAGCCCGCAGGGCGGTCCCTCCGTCCGTGGTTTCGCACGGGAATTCATTATGAATGGTGAGTGGCGACGGGGGTTTGTCCGCTTGCCGGCATTCATATGATGCGGTTGTTTTAGCGGTGGCAGACCAACTTGAAGAGGTGAGTGATGAGCAAGAGGGATGAGCGGTCGTCGGAACGGAAATCGTGTCTCAACCGCCGGGACTTTCTGAAGACCGGGGCGGCAGCGGCGGCGGGAGCGGCCGTGGTGCAGCCCTTTGCCGTGCGATCGGCCACGGCCGACACCACGGTCAGGGCCCGGCCCAAGGTGGTGCGGGTTCATGACGACCGAGCCACCTACTGGGACTACTCGAGCAACTATTACTTCGACCACGTGAACCAGGGCGTGGTGGACGACATGCTCGATGTGGGGGTCAAGTGTCTGACCAACACCTTCACCGTGGCCGACGCCTGGAACGTGATCATGGCCTCCTATGTGCCGGGGGACAAGGTGGCGGTGAAGATCAACATGAACAACTACGCCGGCATGAGCAACGAGATGGACGCCATCGCCCCCTCGATCAACGCTCTCTGTCACGGCCTGGTGGATGTCATGGGGATCCCGGTGGCGGACATCCGGGTCTACGACTGCTCGCGGCCGATCCACCAGCAGCGGGTCAAGGACCGGGTGAACTACGCGGTGACCTACGTTGAATCGGGTGACGCGCTGGCCCAGGCCGACTACGATGCGCCGGTGACGTTCCGCAACATCTCCACCCAGTACATCCCGCTGGTGGTCAGCCAGTCGCAGCACCTGATCAACCTGCCGCTGTTCAAGGACCACTTTTACGTGCTGGCCACCATGTGCTTCAAGAACCACCTGGGCACCTCCAAACCGGGGCCGTCCAGCCTGCACTCCTCGATCCACACCAACCTCTCCGACTTCTACGTCAACCCGCACATCCGCGACAAGACCCGGCTGGTGCTGGGCGACGCGCTCTTCGGTCTCTGGAACGGTGGTCCGTACGGGGATCCCGTGCAGTGGGACACCTTCCCCAACGGCCCGACGCCCAACAGCCTTTTCCTCTCCTTCGACCCGGTGGCTCACGAGTCGGTGATGGTCGACTACCTGCTGGCCGAACAGGCCCACCACGGTGTGGGTGAAACCTCCCACGACTACCTCCACGAGGCCATGGACTACCACAACCTCGGCGTGCACGAGCACTGCAACGGTCTGGGCAACTACACCAACATCTGGTATATCGAACGGGACGCGCACTACGGGGAAGACTGCTGGCGGGGCAATGTGAACAAGGGGGCGGGCCTGGTGCCCAACGTGCTCTTTGTCAACGGCAGCGCCGGGGTCAACGGGGGAGTGGTGGAGGTGCCCGCTGGGCAGCCCATCGTCATCACCCTCAACGCGCCGCCCTCGCGGTCGATGTCGAAATACGCGCTCTACGCCTGGAACCGGCAGCCGGAGGCCTGCTGTCACAAGACCCAGCCCTGGGACCTGGGCCACACCTGCCTGCCCACGCCGATGAACGGGGCGTCGCCGCAGCCGGTGCTGATCTGGAACAACCTCGGCTACCAGTCGGTTCTCGGGGTGCCCAATCGCTTTGCGCCCCAGGCGCCCTGCACCATCGCCAACGTGGCCGGCGGCCTTCCCGCGGGCCGGCTCTATACCCTGCAGGGGATCATCCAGGATGACGCGGCGATCCATCCCCAGGCGGCGGTGACCAACGCCGTGGTGATCAAGACCGTCTGATCGCAGATCTGATCGCAGAAGGGTACGTGAAAAGCCCCCCGGGGAACCGGGGGGCTTTTTTCTGTGGGGTGTTGCCCGGGCAGGAATCAGCCGGGCAGCTCTTCGGCCAGCGCGGTGCGGAAACCGGCAAACCGCGGTTGCTCCTCGATGAATTTCTTCACCGCCGACTGGGTGGCTTCGTCATCGCAGACAAAGGTGATGCAGCGGCATTGGCGGTCGCAGGCCGAGCAGTGGTATTTCTCGTTGAGCTGCTGGCCGCAGCGACAGAAGGGCTCCATGGCCAGGCCACCCTCCTCGAGGTAGGCCCGGAAGTAATCGTCCGGTGCCGGGCGGCCCTTATTTTCGGGTGTGTCGTTCACCAACTCTCCTTCGGGCGCTGGCTCAGTTGCTCTTGCCGAAGCCCTCGATGACATAGGTGCCGCTGCGGGTGTCCTTGCGCAGCAGGATCACGCCATTTTTCTCGGCATCCTCCAGCAGCTCGCTGAAGGTGCGGTACCCGTGGTAGGTCTCGTTGAAAGAGGGTTTCTTCCGTTTCATGGTCTCCTTGACCATGGAGGACCAGAGTACCGGCTTGTTCTCCCGCACCAGGGCCACCACCGAGTCCACCATCAACTGGAACGCCTCCTTCTTCTTCTTATCCAGACGGCCGAATTTCGGCGGGCTGGTGCTGGGCCGCACCAGGTCTTCGTAGAAGATGAACTCGTCACAGTTGTTGATCAGCAGCTCGGACGATGAGTCCTTCATGCCCAGGCCGATCACATGCTTGCCGTTCTCCTTGAGCTTGGAGACCAGCGGAGAGAAATCGCTGTCCCCGGAGACGATGCAAAAGGTGTCGATGTGCTCTTTGGCGTAGGAGAGATCCATGGCGTCCACCACCAGGCGGATGTCGGCGGAGTTCTTCCCGGTCATGTGCCGCTTGGGAATGTCGATCAGCTCCATGGCCGCTTCGTGGAGGGTCCGTTTGTACTCGCCAAAACGGGACCAGTCGGCATAGGCCTTCTTGGAGATGATCTTGCCCTTTTCCACCAACCGCTCGAGAACTTTGGTGATATCAAACTTCTTCGATTTCATGTCCTTGAAACCGAGGGCCAGGTTCTCGAAATCGACAAACACGGCAAGATTCTGTTCAGTGTCCTGCATTTCTACCTCGTTCAGCTCGTCCTGTTTTTCTGAAGAACGAAACTATAGCGGAGTGGATCGGAGCTGTCAAACTTGTTGATAGCACGCGATTTTCTGCGCTGACTCCCTGTTGCTGCACCTCGGGCCCGGACAGCAGAAAGGGACACCGGAGTAGCGATACCGGTGTCCCCTTGTTTACCGATGAGACACTGAATGGCGGGTGCTGTGATACTACTTACCTTCCGTCACGTCCTTAACCGCTTCATCAACGGCCTCGGCCCCTTCTTCAAGGGCTTCGCCGGTTTCGTCCACGACTTCACCGGCTTCGTCCAAGGCGCCTTCAACGGCTTCCTCAGCATCGGCCACGGCAGCATCGGTCTTGGGCGTGGCGGCCATCAGTTTCTTGCCATTGGCCGGACCAGCCGGCGTGGCCGTCTCGGTGCCTTCGGTGGCCTGCTCCGCCTGCTGGCAGGCGATGGGAGCGAGCACCATGAACAGGACGGCGACAAAAGCGGCGGCAATCTGAAAAAAGCGTTTGGACATTCGTTGATCTCCTTGCGTTTTACGGGGGATCCCCTGATTCGAGAAATTACAGTTAATCCACGTTATCACTGATTAGATTGGGAACTCAGCATTTGCAGAACAATACCAAAATGGTCCTCCATCGTCAAGAGACAAAAATGCGATATTCGCCGGAGACCGGAGGCGCTGTACAGCGGTTATGGTGGGGGAAGGGCAGAGGTTTTTTATGTCAAACCCGCAGGGAAATGGTTCAGAAACGGCGGGTTATGGATGGCCGCCCGGCGATGGGACAAAAAAAATGCCCGGCGGCTTGACAGCAAGATATGGTGGCACTATTATCCTAAGGCACAAGATATAGTATATATCCCCCACATAATAACAATCTATATGTACTGGTATTCGCCAAGGGATGGCGTACTATTTTCGGAGGTTGAGTATGGGTCATGAAGAGGCGAGCAACGGGAATGTCATGCCCAAATTCCGGTTCCTGCTGAACAAGCATCAGATACGGAAGCGGAACGGAAATATTGCTCCGTTCGATCAGGAACGGATCACCGACGCGATTTTCAATGCGGCGAAATCGGTGGGGGGGACCGATCGAGCGGCGGCTGTCCGTCTTTCCAACAATGTCTGCGAGGCGGTGCTGACCAGTTTCCACAAGCGGAGCATCCCCGCCGTGGAGCAGATCCAGGACCTGGTGGAGAAGGTTCTCATCGAAGAGGGACACGCCAGGACCGCCAAGGCCTACATCCTCTACCGCGAACAGCATGCCCGGCTCCGCGACGCGCGGAGCATGCTCCTCGACATTCACTCGACCATGGACGGCTACCTCAGCCAGGCCGACTGGCGGGTCCGTGAAAACAGCAACGTCAACTACTCCCTCGGCGGTCTGATCCTGCACAACTCGGGCACGGTCACCGCCAACTACTGGCTGAACCACATCTATACCAAGGAAATCGCCGACGCGCACCGCGACGGTGAAATGCACATCCACGATCTCTCCATGTTTTCCGGCTACTGCGCCGGCTGGAGCCTGGACCAGCTGATCCGAGAAGGCCTCGGCGGAGTTGAAAACAAGATCAGTTCCAGCCCGGCAAAGCACCTCAGCACTCTGAGCGCGCAAATGGTCAACTTCCTCGGCGTGCTGCAGAACGAGTGGGCCGGGGCCCAGGCCTTCTCCAGTTTCGACACCTACCTCGCCCCCTTTATCCGGGTGGATGATCTCAGCTTCGAGGACGTCAAGCAGCACGTGCAGAGCTTTGTCTTCGGCGTCAACACGCCCTCCCGCTGGGGCAGCCAGGCGCCGTTCACCAACATCACCCTCGACTGGACGGTGCCCGAAGACCTGAAGGACAAGCCGGCCCTGGTGGGCGGTAAGGAACTGGACGTGACCTATGGCGACTTCCAGAAAGAGATGGACGTGGTCAACCGGGCCTTCCTCGAGGTGATGATGGAAGGTGATGCCGACGGCCGTGGTTTCCCCTACCCGATCCCCACCTACAACATCACTCGGGATTTCGACTGGGATTCCCCCAACGCCTCCCTGCTCTTCCAGATGACCGGAAAATACGGCACGCCCTACTTCCAGAATTTCATCAACAGTGATCTCAAACCGGGCGACGTGCGGTCCATGTGCTGCCGGCTGCAGCTGGACAAGCGCGAACTGAGAAAGAAAGGCGGCGGGCTGTTCGGCGCCGCCGAGCTCACCGGGTCCATCGGCGTGGTCACCCTCAACCTGCCCCGCATCGGCTACATCTCCGAGACGAAGGATGAGTTTTACGGCAACCTCACCAGGTTGATGGAGATCGGCCGCGACTCGCTGGAGGCCAAACGGCGGGTGGTGACCAAACTGATGGAGGAGGGTCTCTTCCCCTATACGCAGCGCTATCTCGGCACCTGGGACAACCATTTCTCCACCATCGGCATCGTGGGGATGAACGAGTGCTGCCTCAACTTCCTCGGCAAGAGCATCGAGCACCAGGAAGCCGCCGATTTCACCATCGAGATGCTCGACTATATGCGAGACGTGCTGGTCACCTTCCAGAAGGAGACCGGCAACATGTACAACCTGGAAGCCACGCCGGCGGAGTCCACCTCCTACCGCCTGGCCAAGATCGACAAGCAGGAGTTTCCGGAGATCACCACTGCCGGCGAGGAAGTCCCGTACTACACCAACTCAACGCAGCTGCCGGTGGACCTCACCGGAGACCTTTTCGAAGCCCTCGACCTGCAGGAGCCGGTCCAGTCTCGCTACACCGGGGGCACGGTGTTCCACTCGATGATCGGTGAATCCATCGACGACCTGGACGCCTGCAAGTCGCTGGTCAAGCGCATCGCCGAGAACTACCGCATTCCCTACTTCACCATCACCCCCACCTTCTCGGTCTGCCCCGATCACGGCTACCTCAAGGGCGAGCAGTTCAAGTGCGGCGACTGCGGGGCCGACACCGAGGTCTATTCACGGATCGTCGGCTACTACCGCCCGGTGGGCAACTGGAACAAGGGCAAGCGCGAGGAGTATTTCGAGCGCCAGACCTTCGATCAATGCCCGGCGAGCATGCCCCACAGCCACAAGGCACGGACGGATGACGCCGTGACCGTGACACCGGTAACCACCGGGGAGACGCCACGGCCCGCTGTCACCGCCGACATCGGCGAAGAGGTGGCGACGCCGGAACCGCTGGCGGCGGCAGCGCCGGGCAACGGGGGACGGAACCTCAAGCTGTTCACCATGCCCAATTGCACCGCCTGCACCGAGACCATCTCCAGCATCAACGATTTCATCCCCTTCAGCGACCGCCAGGTCTACAATCTGAAGGAGAAGAAGGGCCGCGACCTGTTCACCCAGTTCTACCCGATGCTGAGGAAGAGGGTGCAGCGGTCGGTGGACGGCAGCCTCGACGTGCCGATCCTGCTGGAGCTGGACAACGACGAGAAGGTGGTGGGGATCGCTTCGGGCAAGGACGAGATCCTGCAGCACCTCTCGGTCAACCCCGGCCGATGACCATTGCCATCGGCGGATTGATCAAGACCACCCTGGTTGATTTCCCGGCCAGGGTGGCCTGCTCCATCTTTCTCCAGGGCTGCAACTTCCGTTGCGGGTTCTGCCACAATCCCGGGATGGTCCCACCTGGCCGGCCGCCGGAACCGGTGAACCCCGAAGATGTACTGGCATTGCTGGCCCGGCGGCAGGGGCTGGTTGACGGCCTCTGCATCAGTGGCGGAGAACCGCTGATGCAGAACGGGCTGAGCAGTTTTCTGCGCCGGATAAAGGATGAGGCCGGGGTGGCGGTGAAGCTGGACACCAACGGTTCCTATCCCGGCCGTCTGGACCAGCTGCTGGACGAGGGCCTGGTGGACTACGTCGCTCTGGACATCAAGGCGCCTCCCGGGCTCTATGGCGAGGCCACCGGCGGCAGGGGTGAACCTGGTCCGGTGGAGGAGAGCGTGCGAATCCTGCGCAGCCGTGAAATTGAATTCGAACTGCGCACCACCCTGGTGCCGGGGCTGGCCGGTGAGGAGCAGCTGCTGGAGATCTGCCGCTGGGTGGGTGGCGTGGGCACCACCGGCACCACGTACGTGCTGCAGCAGTATCGACCCGACGTCACCCTCGATCCAGCCTGGGCCGCCCTGGAACCGTTCTCCGCTGCCGAGGTCGAGCGGCTGGCCGCTCTCTGCACCCCCTATTTCGACAGGGTACTGGTCCGGTCCGGCTGAACTACGCTCTCCGGCGAAAATGCTGCACAAAGTCTCCCATTCATATCTTTCAGTCCCTGGCCGTCCCTCAATCAATTGCAATGAAAACGCATGAAATAAAAGGGATAAGATGGAGCAGTCTTGACAGGGGGCGGCAGGTCAGTATGATAATCGATTTGATGCGTTTCATGTTGCACGCAGTGTTGCAGCCAACAGCCATCCAGGGCCGGGGCATCAGCCGGTCGGCCTTGAACCGCAAGGATTTCAGGACGTTCCAAACGAGGTGTGCTTGTGGGAATCGAAATATCGGATCGCACGTATGATGAGGAGTTCGTCAGGAAACTCGAGGAAATCAGCGGGGAGAACTTCCATAAATGCATGCAGTGCGGCACCTGCACGGCGGCCTGTCCGATGGCCGACAGTTCCGACGTGCCGCCGCGGCAGATCATCCTCTTCTCGCACTACGGGCAGAAGAAGAGCGTGGAAGACTCGAAGATGATCTGGCTCTGCGCCACCTGCCAGAGCTGTACGGTCAGTTGCCCGAGAGGGATTGACCTGACCAAGGTGATGGAAGCCGCCCGGATGCTGAAGCTCCGAACCAACGAGAACCATATCGAGCCTTCCGAGATTCCCGAGGAGACGCTCGAGGAGATGCCGCAGATAGCCATGGTCAGCTGTTTCCGCCGGCACACGTCATGAGGGGTACGATGAAAGTTAGCTACTATCCGGGATGCACCCTGAAGACCAAGGCCGCGAATCTCGACCGCACCGCCGTGGCGGCGCTGGAGGCCCTAGGCGTGGAACTGGAGGAGCTGCCCCGCTGGAACTGCTGCGGCGCGGTTTTCTCCCTGGCCGACGACAACCTGATCAACCTGCTGGCGCCGGTGCGTGTCCTGATCCGGGTCAAGGAGCAGGGCGAGACAAAAGTGCTCACCGCCTGCTCCATGTGCTACAACACCTTGGCCCGGGCCAACCTGGTGATGCGCGACGACGAGGAGAAGCGGTTCACCATCAACAGCTTCATGGAAGAGGAGCCGGACTACGAGGGCGATGTGGATGTGCTGCACCTGCTGCCGTTCCTCCGCGACACCGTGGGCTGGGACACGGTGCGGGAGAAAGTGAAGGTGCCGCTCACCGGGCTCAAGGTGGCCCCGTACTACGGCTGCACCCTCCTGCGCCCCCGCGAGGTGGCCATCGAACCCACCGACCGGCCGACCCTCTTCCGGGAGTTCATCGAGGCGTTGGGGGCCGAAGCGGTCTCCTTCCCCGCGGCCGATGACTGCTGCAGCTCGTACACCATGGTCAGCCACCCGGAGGAGGCGCTGAACAGCGCCCGCCACGTGCTCGATTCGGCCCGGACCCACGGTGCCGAGGCGCTGGTTTCCAGCTGCCCGCTCTGTGAGTTCAACCTGGGGCGCAAGCAGGAGGCCATGGCGGCCGGGGCCGAGGGTTTCGAGGGTATCCCCACCTACTACTTCACCCAGTTGCTGGCCGTGGCCCTGGGGCTGGAGGAAAAGGTCTGCCGTTTCGAACTGAACGAACCCGCATCGAGGGAATTGCTGGACAGCCGCAAGTTCATCCAGAGTGCATGAACCCGGTGTCCCGCTTCAGCTCTGATTACTTTATTTTTACCGAGAGGTCCAGATGAGCGACGAAACCGCCAAGACCACCGAAGGCATGGACGCCGAACTGATCCCCATCTACGTCATGGGGAAGCGCTACGATGTGCCCGATTCCCTGACCATCATGAAGGCCCTCGAATATGCCGGGTACAGGTATATCCGCGGCTGCGGCTGCCGCGGCGGCATCTGCGGCGCCTGCGGAACGGTCTACCGCAAACCCGGCGACTACCACATCCGGGTGGGCCTGGCCTGCCAGACCGTGGTGGAGCCGGACATGTATCTGACCCAGATCCCCTTCTTCCCGGCGATCAGGTCCAGCTACAATTTCGAGGAGATCAGCGCCGACGCCACCGAGGTGCACAAGCTCTACCCCGAGCTTTTCCGCTGTGTCGCCTGCAACGCCTGCACCAAGGTCTGCCCCATGGACGTCCAGGTGATGGACTATGTGGCCGCGATCAAGCAGGGCGACCTGAAAAAGGCCAACGAGCTCTCCTTCGACTGCATCCAGTGCGGCCTCTGCACCTCCCGCTGCATGGCGGAGATGGCCCAGTATCACATCGCCCAGATGGTGCGCCGGATCCACGGCAGCAAGATCACCCCGCGGGCCGAGCACCTTCAGACCATGGTGGACAACATCGCTGCCGGCACGTTCGACGAGGGCATCGAGAAGTTGAAGACTATGGACGAAGAGACGATGAAGGACGTCTACCAGAACCGGCAGCAGGAGCCCCACATGTCCCAGGAGGACTGGAAGCCCGAGGACCCCAGCTATCTCTGAGGCGGTGGCCGTCACCGGTGGACGTCATATCGCAACGATTCAGAGCGCACGCGCAACCAGCAGGTGAAAAAAGATGCCTTACCCCGAGTCATTGAAAGAGCTGATCAAGGTCGTTGAATCGACGAGAGCGGAGCGGGTGGCCAAGAAGAAGGCCGGCGAGGAAGTGCCCTTCCTCGACCTCGATGAGCGGAAGAAACGTCTGGACTACCATCCCGACTTCAAGGAAGAGGGACGGCGGGAAATAAAGATCGGACCCAGCAAGGGCTACCACATCGCTCACGAGGTGGTGGACCTGCTGGAAGCGCGGAGCCGGGTCAACCCCGAAAAGATCGACCTCTCCACGGCGGCCCACGAGACCGATGTGCTGATCATCGGCGGCGGCGGTGCCGGAACCGCGGCGGCCCTGCTGGCCCAGGAGCAGGGGGCCAAGGTGATCCTGGCCACCAAGCTGCGCCACGGTGACGCCAACACCATGATGGCCGAGGGCGGCATTCAGGCGGCCACCAAGGTGGGCAAGGATTCGCCCTGGTATCACTATCTTGACGTGATGGGCGGGGGCCATTTCAAGAACACCCCCGAGCTGGTTGAAACCTTGTGCAAGCAGGCCCCTGACGCCATCAAGTGGCTTGAACATCACGGCTGCAACTTCACCAAGAAGGCCGACGGCACCCTGGAGACGATCCACGGCGGCGGCACCTCGCGCAAAAGGATGCACTACGCCGCGGACATCACCGGCGCGGAGATCATGCGCACCGTGCGTGACGAAGCTCGCAACCGTAGCAATGACATCACGGTGATCGAGTTCTCGCCGGCGGTGGAGCTGGTGCTCAACGAGCACGGGCAGTGCGCCGGCGCGGTGCTCTACAACATGGAGACCGAGGAATACACCCTGGTCAAGGCCAAGGCGGTGGTGATGGCCACCGGCGGCAGCGGCCGTCTCCACGTGCAGAACTTCATGACCACCAACCACTACGGCGCCACCGCCGACGGCCTCATCATGGCCTACCGTGCCGGGGTGAAGGTCTGCTTCCTGCACACGGTGCAATACCACCCCACCGGCGTGGTCTTCCCCGAGCAGGCCGAGGGCATCCTGATCACCGAGAAGTTCCGCGGCGCCGGCGCCAACCTGGTGAACATCGAAGGAAACCAGTTCGTCAACGAGCGTGAGCCCCGGGACGTGGAAGCGGCCTCGATCATCCGCGAGTGCACCGAGGCGGGCAAGGGTGTGCCCACCCCCACCGGCAAGTTCGGAGTCTGGCTCGATTCGCCGATGATCGAAGACCTCGTCGGGCCGGGTACGGTGGAGAAGGAGTTCCCGGGCAAGTTCATCCTCTACAAGCGCTTCGGCATCGACATCTCCAAGGAGCCGATGCTGATCTTCCCCACGCTGCACTATCAGAATGGCGGCCTGGAGTTCCAGAAAGACGGCAGCACCGAAGTGCCCGGCCTCTACGTGGCCGGCGAGGTGGGCGGAGGCATCCACGGCCAGAACCGGTTGATGGGCAACTCGCTGCTGGACATCATGGTTTTCGGCCGTATCGCCGGCGAAAACGCGGCGAAGTTTGCCGCCGATGGCTCAAAGGATGGTTCGCTGACCCTGGAGCACGTGGCGAAATACAACAAGGAAATCGACGATTCCGGTGTGGAGACAACCCGCGTTGCGCCCATGCTGCTCCCCGACTACACCCTGGCTCACACCAAGGAGAAGCAGCTCACCAGCACCTACGTGGGCACCATGCGGTAATGCCTGCAACATGCTGACATGCAAATGCCCGCCGGTCACCCGGCGGGCTTTTTTTGCTTAAAAAGGGGACAGGTAACTTTTTAACGGCTCGGTCTGACACCGTTTAAAAAGTTACCTGTCCCCTTTTTAAATCCTTTTTAAATCGCGCACCCATTCACTCGGGCAACGGCAAAGAGGTGTCCTGTTTTTCGGTGCCCAGCACGAAGTAGGTTTCGAAGGCGCTGATCCCGTGGCGGGAGAGCGAGACCTGGACATAGGCCAGGGTTCCCCGGTGCAGCACTTCCGGGATCTCAGAGAACCAGAGGAACGAGATCCGGGAAGGTCTCCACCAGGTGCCCGGCTCCGGCGGCACGCAATTCCTCCGCCGTTCCGTAGCCGTAGAGGACGCCACAGGTCCTGGTCCCCGCATTTACCCCGGTTTCCACGTCATAGCGCATGTCACCCACCATCAGGGTTCGATCCGCGGACATCCGGTTCTGCTCGCAGATCCGTTCAATGCACCAGGGGTCAGGTTTTTTCCGGTCCATGTCGTCGCCGCCCAGCACAGCCACGAAGAAAGGCTGCAGTTCAAACTTCTCCAGCAGTTTCACCAGGTATCTGGAGGGCTTGTTCGACGCCACCGCCAGCAGCAGCCCATGATTTCTGAACCACTTCAAGGTGTCGGGCACCCCGGGGTAGAGCTTTGCCGTTCGGTCAAAACAGCTGTCGTAGTGATAGCGGAAGCGATCCAGCATCCGGGGCAGCAGGTGTTGGCTGTCCCGGGAGAGGCTGCGGCCCAGCAGGTGCTCCACTCCGCGGCCGATGAAAGCGGCAATTTCGGGGCCGGGCCGTCGGGGCAGCCCGAGGTCTTCAAGGGCCTGGTTGACTCCGTCCACGATGTCGTCTCGGGTATCCACCAGGGTGCCGTCAAAATCGAGGACCACCAGACCTGTCCGTGGTTCGCTTCCCATTTCTGCCTCCCTGTTATATCCACCTGATTCAATCGATTATTTGCCGGGAAAACCATTGCTGTCAATACGGTTATTGATGCGCAGGGTGGGCTGTGCTATCCTTCGGACGAGGGTGTTGAACAGACTGCGCCCGCGCTCCCGGAACCCCCGGAATGAGGGGCACGGGGCGAAGAGGTGCTTTCCGGTTGAGGCAAGAGGAGCTGAGTTCCCGATGACAAAGAGTTTGCTGCGTATCAATCTGATTTTGATTCTGCTGTTGGCCGTGAGTATGCCTTTTGGCTGCTGTCCCACGTGCGATGACTCGCCGTCGGATCCAGGCGAGGGGGAAACGGCTCCGGACACCACCATCGATTCCGGACCGGAAGGAACGGTCACCACCGCTGACGTCACCTTTACCTGGAGCGGCACCGATCCCAACGACGAACCCGGGGACCTGATGTTCTCCTGGATTCTGCAACCGCAGGAGACCCAGTGGACTGAATACAGCAGTTCCACCATGGTCAGCTACACCGGTCTGGCCGACGGAACCTACACCTTCAAGGTCCGGGCTCGCAACAGGGCCGGCGAGGTCGATCCCACACCGGCAGAGCAGACCTTCACGGTGAACACCAGCGGTGGCGGCGAAGACGACACCACACCGCCTGAAACGCAGATCGTGGACGGCCCCGACGGCACGGTGAGCACCAGCGACGTCTACTTCGAGTGGACCGGCACCGATGACACCGATCAGCCCGGCGACCTGGTCTTCTCCTGGCGGTTCAACTCCGGCAGCTGGTCCAGCTACGCCAGCGACACCAGCACCACCCTCACCGGCCTGGACGACGGCGACTACACCTTCGAGGTGCGCGCCCGGGACACCGCCGGCAATGTTGATCCCAGCCCGGCGTCACGGAATTTCACCGTGGACACCACCGGCCCCGGCGACATCGTTCCGCCGGAAACAGTGATCACTGGAGGCCCCAGCGGGATCATCGACTACAACAATGTCACCTTCACCTTCACCGGCAGTGACAACGTCGATCCGGCCTCGAGCCTGGTCTACTCGCACCGGCTCACCAGCGGGGGCTGGTCCAGCGGCTGGTCCGATTACAACGGCAACACCACGGCCAATTACAACAGCCTGGCCGATGGCGACTACATCTTCCACGTGCGGGCCCGGGACACCTCGGGCAACGTCGACCCGAGCCCCGACACCCGGTCCTTCACCGTCGATACCGGCGAGCCGCCGGACACCGTTCCGCCGGAGACCATGATCACTTCAGGGCCCAGCGGCATCATCGAAACCGGTGACGTGACCTTCACCTTCACCGGCTCGGACGATGTGGACCCGCCTTCGGCCCTGGTCTACCAGTATCGCCTGAACCAGGGCGGCTGGTCATCATGGAGCGGCAGCACCACGGCCAGCTACACCGATCTTGCCGACGGCGACTACCGCTTCGAGGTACGGGCCCAGGACAGTTCGGGCAACGTCGACCCCACTCCCGACTTCCGGGACTTCACCGTGGAAGCCGGCGGCAGTACCGGGGTGTTCATCGATCCCGGCACAGGTTCAGTCACCGGCGGTCCGGGCACATATGTGGTCATCGACCTGCAGGTCAACAACCCCTATGACACGGCTGTGGATTTCCGGTTCCATGCCACCAGCACTCCGGCCCACTGGCCCAATGCCTACTGTGTCCCCGGGCTCTGTGTTTCCTGGGATACCGTCATCACCCGTCCCCTGGAACCAGGGCTGAATCACTGTTCCGTCGATTTCGCAATCCCTGATGGTGAACCGTTGGGCACGATGAGCACGATCCACTTCTATGTCGAGCTGGCATCCGACCCGTCGGAGAACGACGACGGGGTATACACCTGCACGGTGAACTAGGGGGACCGAGCCTGGTGAGGGAAAAACCGGCGTTCTGAAATGCACAATAGCCCGGCAGCCGCTACAATAGATGGCTGCCGGGCTTTTTCTTTTCCGCCGACCCCGGCACGGGACCGAAGCGGATGAACAGGATGACCTCCAGAACAGTGTTGTGGCGAAACTGCCGATGCGCAGTTCTCACGGGACTCTGTATCCTGATGGTCCTGGTTCACTGCACGGTGGCCCAGGCCTCCCGGCCACCCCTTCCAACCGAGCAGTTTCGCCAGCTGGTACACCAGCGCGTGGAGAGTACCTGCCTCTGGGAAACCCAGGCCGCAAAAGACCACGATCTGGCCCCCCGGATCCTCCTCGAGTGGAAAAAGTCTGAACTGGGATACAAGCTGGAGTACGAACGGCGAATCGACTACGACGGCGCCGGCCGGCTTACCCTGATCGAGATCTGGCGGATCCCGCGTGACAGGCTGGGTCAGTTCCTCGTCCAGTGGGGCAATCCCGAACCGCCGGGCTGGGAACAGCTCACCGGTGAAATCCCCGGGGGATACGTGATCGCTTCGAACAAGGGGCGGTCGCTGATGGTGATACGGGAAGGGGACCGGCCCGACACCCTCTGGGCGTTGCCATGCTATCCGCTGGAGACCCTGGTACCCCTGGAACCCCCACCGGTGGTGGTTGGAGATCAGAAGTCGAGTGTGGAGCGGGGCCTGAGCCGGGTGGGCAATACCCTGAAACAGCTGGTGTCCGAGATCGTTCTCGACGAGCTCACCGACATCCGGGGCGTACCGATCACCATTTCATTCAACACCACCTACAACTTCAATGTGGGTGACCTCACGCCGAACATTCGGCTGCAGCGGCGTCTGCGAATGGAAGACGATGACACCTTCACCGTGGTGGACTCCCTGGAGGGAGAGTTGGGCCTGTTGCTGGGCTACCTTGGCAACAGTTCCACCACCGGCGTGTTTCTGGAGGCCAAACGGCGGGTGGTGATCTTTCGCGGCGGGTACACCCGCTGGTACAAGGCCCTGTTCGCCAAACCCTTTGATCCGCGTAAACTCCCCTGGAGTGTGGACAAGCTCCGCGACCTGCCACCCGGGGTGCGGGTGGTCTTTCCGGCCTCCACCGGTATCTATCTCGGGGATAGTCGGGTGGTGACCGAGATCACCGACTACCTGCCGTTGAAGGAGACCTTCAAGCTGGGGTTGCGCGGCACATTTTTCCTCTCCATGGCCCGGGATTTCGACGACCACATGGAAATGCGGTTCGGCGGCCGGGTGGAACGGGTGGCCTATGTCCAGTTCCGGGCGCGCTACGACAAGCGCTCCTTCTGGGACTGGCGGCGCCTGCTGGGGAGTTTTCTCAAACTGCGGCTGGAGCACATCCGCGGCGCCCGTCTTTTCTACCAGAGGAAGATCGACCTGCAGGACGATGTCCAGGCGGCCGACGCCATCACCGCGGTGAAGCAGGGGCTGCGGGTGTCCGGTTATCGTCTGGGCGGTGCGGCGGTGGGGGATTTCTTCTTTTTCTTCCGTGATGTTGACACCAAGACCCTCGACACGGTGATCACCAAGAACCTTCCCGATTTTCAATGGGACCACCGGGTGGAGAGCAAGTACCTCTCCCACAACTGGTATGGCAAAGTGGACCTCAAGCTTGCCTCCACCGGTCGGTCAAGTTCAGCCATGGACGATCGGTGGAAACTGACCAGCCCGCTCACCGGCGAAAGCGTCAGCGGCACCAGCGGCCGGCGGCAATACAGAAGGTCTGAACGGCTCTGGGTAAACCGTGACCGCTATGACATCGATGTCCATTTCCTCTCCAGCCGGGGGCGCAACGATTCCTATCCGCTCACCGATTTCATCGAAGTCTTTGTCCGGCGCAAGGAGACCCGCACCACCCGGCGGGAACTGCGGGCCATGCTCAAACGCACCGGCAGGACCCTGGGCGACGACATGCTCGAGACATCCGGGTTTCCCGGGGTCCTGCCCGACCGGAACTCCTTCAAGCGTTTCGACTACCGCTGGCACCTGATCCTCCGTGATGATGCCCTGGACATGCTGGCCGACAAGGTGCTTTCAGCCCGGGACGAAGTGCCCGGATCGTTGACCAGAAAACTGGCCTCACGCCATCCCTACCGTTTCTGGACTGTTCGCCGGGCCCAGGAAAAGGGAGGGGACCAGCTCAACAGCAAACTGGCCCACCTGGTGATGGCTGCCCTGCGCTGGAACGAACCTGTACACTTCTTCTTCAGCGATTTTCCCGTGGACTCCTACCTGTTTGACTGGTCCATCGGGGCGCGGGGCCTGCCCAATACCGGTGGGTTCTCCGGCCGCTGTTCGGTCCCGGAGGAAATGCGGTGGGCCTGGAAAGCCTGGCAGGAGCTGGCCGACTTTGACGATCTCTTCGAAGACCTGGATCTGTTCGAATAGATAGAAATTCTTCCCTTGTAATTCGACCATTATCTTCATTGAAAAAAATATCGCGTATCCCAGTGGATAATCATTCAAGCTATTGCAATTCCATGACGATAAGCTTGTTTGGGTAGCAACAGAATCGTATTTGCATGGCCGCTCTCTCTGGGGATTTCCCGTGGTGTGCCGGCGTCAGGGCCGGACCGTGGAGTCCCCGGCTGCCAGCCTGGCAGCATAAGGAAGCATCGAAGGAGAGGAGCGTCATGTCAAAAAAATCCGTTGTACTCATCACCATTTTCATCTTCTGTGTTGCCGGTACGTACCTGCCGGCTGATACGCTGACCCGTACTGGCGTACAGCCCCCGCCCGGGGAAGGTGATGACCGGCTTCCCGAGATCCAGCTGATCATCGACCAGAACGGCTGGAACTGGACCGCGGGCCGGACATCGGTTTCCAATCTCTCGGACGAGGCAAAAAAGAACCTCCTCGGCCTGGTGGCTCCCCCGGAAGACCTCTCCATCGGTGAGATCCACGTCGAGCAGCCGCCGGTGCCCAACCCGACCATCTTTGACTGGCGGGTGCTGGGCGGCACCACCGCGGTGAAGAACCAGGGCAGCTGCGGCAGTTGCTGGGCCTTCAACTCCACCGGGGCCTTCGAGTCGATCATCAAGATCAGCACCGGTGTGGAGTGGGATCTTTCCGAGCAGCAGGTTGTTTCCTGCAACACCTACGGCGACGACTGCGACGGCGGCTGGATGACCTCGGCGTACAACCTGTTCCACACCTTCGGCGCCGTGGAGGAGTCCTGTATGCCCTACACCGCCACCGACACGGTGCCCTGCACCCAGGATGAGTGCGATGTCGTGGACCAGGTCGACGGCTGGAGCTCGGTGAGCAACAACGTCAACAGTATCAAGGCCGCGGTGCAGGTGGCGCCGGTGGCCGTGGCCATGTTCGTCTGGAATGATTTCTATTCCTACGATGACGGCTGTTACGAGCACGGCACCACCTCCGAGGTCAACCACGGCGTGATCATCGTCGGCTGGGACGACGACGTCTGCGACACCGGTGCCTGGATCATCAAGAACAGCTGGGGCACCGGCTGGGGCATCGACGGTTATGCCTACATGAAATACGGCACGGCCAACATCGGCTACGGTGGCTCGTTGCTCAATTACAGCGGCACGGTTGACCCGCCCGACGCGCCGGTGAATCCCGACCCGGCCGACGGTGAGCAGGACACCGGGCTGGACGTGGTCCTCAGCTGGGACGCGGCGCCCAGGGCCACCAGTTACACGGTGTACTTCGGCACCGATTCCAACCCGCCGTCAGTGGCCGGCAGCGTGACCGGCACATCCTATGACGGTCTGGGCACCCTGGACTATTCAACGACCTACTACTGGCGGATCAAGGCCAATAACGGCGGCGGCAGCGCTTCCTCACCGGTCTGGAGCTTCAGCACCATGGCCGAGACCCTTCCGCCTGATGAACCGGTGAACCCCGACCCGGTGGACGGGGCGGAGAATACCCTGCTGGACATCCAGTTGTGCTGGGACGAAGCGGCACGGGCCGAGAGTTACACGGTGTACTTCGGCGTGGATGCCGATCCGCCTGTGGTGGTGGGGAGCATGACCGGAACCTGTTACGACGGTCTGGGCACCCTGGAGTTCTCAACCACCTACTTCTGGCGGGTGAAGGCGAATAACGCCGCCGGAAGCACATCGTCACCGGTCTGGAGCTTCACCACCATGCCGGTTCCGCCTCCGCCGACGCCGGAAATGCTGGTGACCGGGCCCGGTGAGGGGCCGAACAACGCGCCCCTGGTCCGGGTCTTCGATCCCACCAGCACGGCGAGCCCGGTGAACGAATTCCTGGCCTATGGCGCCAGCGCCTACGGGGTCAACGTGGTCTGTGGCGACCTGGACAACGACGGCACCGCCGAGATCATCACCGGACCTGGTCCTGGAGCCATCTTCGGACCGCAGGTGCGGGCCTTTGAACCGGACGGCAACCCCATGGGCAGCCAGGTGAATTTCTTCGCCTACGGGACATTGAAATACGGGGTCAACGTGGCCGCCGCGGATATCAACGGTGACGGTCACGATGACATCATCACCGGTGCCGGCCCCGGTGCGGTGTTCGGCCCCCACGTGCGGGCCTTTGACTGCAGCAGCGGTACAGCCACCGCCATCAGCGGTGTCAGCTTCTTTGCCTACGGGACGCTGAAGTGGGGCGCCAACGTTGTTGGTGGCGACATCGACGGTGACGGCTATGCCGAGATCATCACCGGCGCCGGTCCGGGTAAGGTGTTCGGATCCCACGTCCGGGCCTTCAATTACGACGGCGGGACGCTGGCGGCCATACCCCAGGTGAGCTTCTTCGCTTACACCACCAACCAGTTTGGTGTGCGCGTGGCCTGTGGTGACATCGACGGCGACGGGATGGACGAGATCATCACGGCACCGGGACCGGGCACCGTCTTCGGTCCTCACATCCGCGCCTTCAACTACGACGGATTAACCCTGGCCCCGATTTCCGGGGTGAGCTTCATGGCCTACGAAGAATACTCCGAATACGGGGCAACAGTGGGCACCGCCGACCTGGACAACGACGGCTACGACGAGATCCTCACCGGACCGGGTCCTGGTGCATCTTTTGAATCCCGGGTCAGAGCCTGGGACTATGACGGGGTCGGCCCGGTGGTACCCATGGAAAGCATCGATTTCACGGCTTACGATTCCGGGCTCTTCGGCTACGGGGTCAAGGTCACCGGAGGAGATTTCTAGTTTCGATTGCGACGGGCCGGTGGCATGCCGGTCCGTCGCTTCACCACCAACAGCGGGAGCGCGGGGCGGCGGCCTGGAGGAGGGTCGCAATCCCGGGTTTCCCCATCACGGCACCCCGTGGCTCTTCGCGGCCGGGGTGCTTTTTTGTGTAAATATTTGGTCACGATTGACAGAACCGGAGAAAGGATATATTCATCAGGGCAAAACCAAGATCAGAGTGAGGCATCCACCCTCGCCAGCAACCAGAATACGGTTTTACGGATTCCCATGCGAGGAGCGAACAGATGATCACCGTCCACCGTTGCCAGGTATATGCCATGCTCTGCTTCCCCCTCACTGTTTCCCTGGCCGTGGCCGACGTCAATCCGCCGTCAGACCTGATCTACGAGGAGGTCGGCAACCAGGTGGAACTCAGCTGGACCAACAACGATTTCTACGACATCATTGAGATACATCTCGACGGAAATCTATTCGCCGCGGTTCCCGGTTCAGAGAGCGGCGTGATCAGTGCCACGCCGGCTCCATACAACCAGCCGCCATACCCGCCGGCAGGGAGCACCTGCACCAGAACCAATATCGTGGTGGCCAATGCTCCCTGAGACAGGGGTGGAACACCGCAATTGACACCCCTCC
>CBESOE010000060.1:0-23048 GCA_965531145.1 uncultured bacterium
TGTCGCTCTGCGGCTCCGCCCCTCTCAGGCGGTGGTAGGACCACAGGTGTCAGCATGTTGGCCACCGATTTCCTGGCAACGAACCGTGCCAGTAGCTCAGGTGCGCCAACCAGGGTCAGTTCCAGTGATCCGTCATCGTGAACTGTGTAGTCGATCAGATTGCCGGTGAAGGGGTCCGGCTCGGCGAGCTCACTGAGCCGGGGGCGCTCCGCCGGATAGCGGCCCGTGGTGTGGGCGATTCGCCGCATGGCAACGGCCGCACGCACCAGTTGCCGCTGGGCCTTAACGACCTGAAACCTGCCGATGGATTGGAGAAACCTGCGCACATCGGTGAACAGTTCCGCCCGGCTGCCCGGTTTTGGCAAGGTGGCGATCTGTTGCGGGTCGAACCTCGACGGCAGCGGTGTGACGGCAAACTTCATCTCCAGTGTGGTCAACTCCATCGGTATGACCGTGGATGACATCATCTCCACACCGATAACCCTGGTTTCCTTCACCGCCAGGGGGATGCGGTCGGATGTCAAGGTGCTCTGGGAAACGGCGGCCGAGATCGAAACCGCCGGTTTCCACATCTGGCGCCGAGCGGCGGATGACAAGGATTTTGTCCGGGTCACTAGCACCATCATCCCCGCCGAGGGAGGCCCGTTCATGGGTGCCGCCTATTTCTGGGTGGACACCGGGATCGAACCCGACACCCACTACTGGTACAAGCTGGAAGATATCAGCTATTCCGGCATCAGCGCTTTCAGCAGTGAAGAGATCCTCGAGCAGGTGGGCCCGGCCCAGGCCTGCAGCCCCGCGCCCTGCGCGATTTTTATACCGTCGAGTTTCGCCCTCATTCGTCTCCCCATCCGTGATACACTATTTATCCCGATAGCCCATATCCCAGAGGATCTTGCCGCCCCAATTGCCGGCCACCGCCCATATGAGGACACCACCATGAAACGCATGCTGCTCGCTGTCGTCACGCTTCTGCTTCTCCTGCCCGGGTTCGCCTGGGCCCTGGACACCGAGACCCGGGTGGTCAGCCCGGTGCGGCTCTGGAACGAGGCCGACCTGGCCACCTTTCATGACGGCTGGCTCTATGTGAAGTTCGTTGAGGGATCGGACGTCCTCCTGCGGGACGGACGGTTCAGTGACGATAGCGGGCTCCAGCTTCAGGCGGTGAATGGCCTCCTCGAAATCAAACATGCCGCTGAGATCCGGCCCACCTTCAAGGACGACCGTGCCCGGTTCCGCCGGCTGAAGGCGGTGGGGGAGGCCAAGTCGGGGGTCACCGGCCCGGACCTCTCCCTCTGGTTCACACTGCAGGTCCCGGGGGACAAGGCCGCCCTGGCCGCGACCCTCAATGCTCTCAATGCCGATCCGGCAGTGGAGATCGCTCACCCGGCGCCGAAAGTGGAACTGGCAACAGTCATGCCTGACCGCCCGGCCAAGGCGGCGGTTGCCGCACCTGGCGGCACTCCTGACTTCACCGGCGAGCAGGACTATCTCTATGACACACCGGTGGGACTCAACGCTCCCTCGGCCTGGTCGATCCCCGGCGGCAAGGGCGCGGGGATGAAGTTCATCGACGTGGAGCTTTCCTGGGTGGAGGACCACGAGGACTTCACTGCGGACAACCATTTCTACCTCGGCGGCGAACCGGAAGAACCGGGGTACGGTGACCACGGCACGGCGGTGCTGGGCGAGGTGGTGGGCACACACAACAGTTATGGCGTGGACGGGTTTGCCCCCGACGTGGACTTCGGCATGGTGGCCATCGACCTCGATCTCTACCCCGATACGGCGCCGTACTTCCAGGAGGCGGTGGACAATCTCGACGCCGGCGATGTCTGGCTCATCGAGCTGCAGATGTATCCCCCGGGCCGTGACGCCACGCCCATGGAATACGTGCAGGTGAACTACGACGTGATCTGGACCGGGACCTTCTCCCGCGGCGTGGTCTGCGTGGAAGCAGGGGCCAACGGCAGCCAGGACCTGGACGCCAGCCACTGGAGCGGGATTTTCGACCGCACCATGCGTGACTCCGGGGCGATCATGGTGGGCGCCGGTACCCCCACCGGGCGGGTGGCCGAGTACTTCACCAACTACGGCACCCGGATGGATGTCAACGCCTGGGGTTCCTCGATTTACACCTGTGGATACGGTGACGCTTACAACGGCGGGACTTTGCAAACTGAATACACTGCCAGCTTCGGCGGCACTTCCGGCGCCTCGCCGATGATCGTCGGTTCCTCGCTCTGCCTCCAGGGGATCGCCAAAGCCAACCTCCTGCGTGTTCTCGATCCGCTGGAACTGCGGGGTGTGCTTCACGACACCGGCACCGAGCATCTCGACCCCTCGAGGGAGATCGGTCCGCGGCCCGACCTGGACGAGGCGGCGGAGATGGTGCTGAGCCTCGGCTCGCCGGTGGTGATCTGCGGCCCCGGTCCGGGGCTGGGCAACCCGCCGCTGGTGCGGCTCTTCCCGCCGGAGCAGGACGCTGACATGCTGGATGAGTTCCCGGCCTACGGTGCCTCCGACTACGGGGTCAACGTGGCCTTCGGCACGGTGGGCGTGACCCCCGGCACCATCGTCACCGGCGCCGGCCCGGGGGACATCTACGGCCCCCACGTCCGCGGTTTTTCCGGTGACGGCACACCGCTGTCCGGCCTCAGCTTCTTTGCCTACGGCACGCTGAAATACGGCGTCAACGTGGCCATCGGTGACCTGGACGGTGACGGCGGCGGCGAGATCGTCACCGGCGCCGGCCCCGGCGCGGTCTTCGGCCCCCACGTGCGGGCCTTCAGCTACGACGGCAGTTCGGTCTCCGCGCTGTCCGGGGTGAGCTACTTCGCCTACGGCACCAACCAGTGGGGGGTCAACCTCTGCTGTGGCGACATCGACGGCGATGGCTATGCCGAGATCGTCACCGGCGCCGGCCCCGGCGCCATCTTCGGGCCCCACGTCCGGGGCTGGAACGTGGACGGTGGGGCGGTTACCACCATCCCGGCGGTGAGCTATTTTGCTTATGGCACCAACCGCATGGGAGTCAATGTCGCTTGCGGCGACGTGGACGGCGACGGCATTGACGAGATCGTCACCGCCCCCGGTCCCTCTGGCCTGTTCGGGGCCCACATCCGGGGCTGGAACTATGACGGAGCCACTCTGGCCGCCATTTCGGGGATCAACTTCTTTGCCTGGGACTACCCCGCTGTGAGGTATGGTGCGCGGGTCTCTTCGGGGATCGATTACAACGGGGACGGGAATGAGGACATGCTGGTGGGCCCCGGTCCCGACCCGGCGGCGCCGGCCCAGCTCAAGGTCTTTGGCTATGACGGCAGCGACACGTCGCTGCTCTTCTCCCTCAACGCCTTTGATACCGAGTTTACCCACGGGATCAATGCGGCGGGGGGGACCATCTAACCGAAGAGGTCGAAGTCACCACCGAGGACGCGGTCTGTACGGCCGGTGCGCCAGCCGCTGACCCCGTCACGAACCAGCGGCGAGGGCTGTTCGCGGTAGCGGCGGACCACCGTGGCATCGGACGGCCCCGCTTCGCCGAGGGCGTCGCCGGCCTGTTTGATCCAGTCGGACAGGTTGTCGCCGGCCGGCTGGTCGGGCTGGGCCGCCACCCGGACCCGGGCCTTGTCCCGGACGAAGCTCTTGCCGTCCTGCCCCTCCTCCGGGGTTTCAAAGACGTGCAGCCCGTGTTCCGGGGCGAGGAAGCGGTGGACGCCGTATCCCGAGACCGCGGCCAGCAGGCGGTAGGGTTCTGTGCCGCCGCCCGATTCCTCCAGCACCCGCAGATCCATCTTGCGCAGCTGTGACCACTCCTTGTACATCCCGGCAATGCGGTGGGCAAAGCGGCTGTTGCCGCCGGCAACGGGCGCCGTGTCCAGGGCCGGTTCCACCAGCAGGAAGGCGTCCCGCGGCTCTCCGTTCCGTACGGTCTCGCAGGCCGCGTCGAGGAGGAACAGCCGCTGGGCCAAGCGCTGGACCAGTTGGCGCGGCACCCGTTCACGGACCCGCTCACCGGTGCCGGTGAGCCGTTCGAACAGCGAACGGGCCGTGCCGAAACCGGCTTCGATGCGGTCGATGTATTCAACCTCACCGAGGATGGAGAAGCGGTAGGGTGTGGACCAGAAGTCCGGCTGTCCGGTGAGATCCAGGGCCGTCTGTTTGGTGTCGCTGAACTCGGCCGACTCCACCGCCGTCCTGATCCGCTCGAAATGTGCGGACAGCAGTTGCACCTCGGCCGCCGTGCCCCGGGGATCGAGCACCAGCTTGCCCAGCTCCTGGAGATCTTCCTCGCCCGCGGCTGCCGGTTCCGGTTCGCCGGCTTCCTCGGCGGGGGTGTCGGCGGCGTCCGGGTCGACAAACTCCACCTCCAGCCCCTCCGCGCCCCGGCGGAGAAAGAGGAACTGGTCCCCCGAGGGTGTCTCGTGCCCGACGATGGCGTTGGCCAACGGGGTGAGCAGGTAGCGCTCCACCGCCCGTTTCAGTGGCCGGGCGCCCAGCTCGGCGGTGAACCCCTGCTCCAGCAGGAACTCCAGGGCCGCCTCGTCCCAGACCACGGCCCAGGCGCGGTTGCGCAGGCCGCGCCGCTGGAAGGCCTCCTCCAGTTCCTTGTTCAGGATGCGGCGGATCACCTCCCGGCCCAGGGGCCGGAAGATCACCACCCGGTCCAGGCGGTTGAGGAACTCCTTGCGGAAGGCCTTTTGCACCGCATCCCGCACCTCTCCGGGGTTGAAGGGCGTCTTCTCGCCGGTGAAACCGAGACCGCCGTCGCGGCGGATCGCCGAGCCGAGGTTCGAGGTGAGGATGAACAGGACGTGGCGGCAGTCGGTGGTCAGGCCGCGCCAGTCAGTGAGGCGGCCGTCGTCAAAGACCTGGAGAAAGACATCCCAGACCCGGGGGTGGGCCTTTTCGAACTCGTCCAGCAGCACCACCGAGAACGGCTGTTTGCGGATCTGTTCGGCCAGCGAGAGCCCGCGCACCTCCGACTGCTCCTCGCCGAAGATGCGGCCCATGCTCTCCGCGGTCTGCAGTTCGCTCATGTCGAGGCGGATCATCCGTTCCGGGGAGCCGAAGAGGAACTCGGCCAGGGTCTTGGCGATCTCGGTTTTGCCGGTGCCGGTGGGCCCGGCAAAAAGAAAGACCCCGAAGGGCCGGGTGGGATCGTTCAGTCCGGCCTTGATCATGGTCACCCGGTCCACCAGACAATCCACCACTTCGGGCTGGCCCACCACCCGCGAGGTGAACAGCCGGCGCAGGCCGTCGAGATCGAGGGTCTGCCGCTCGTCCAGCAGACTGGAGGGCAGGCCCGAGGTCCGGGTCAGGGTCTCGATCAGGTCGTCGAGGGTCAGCGGTGTGTCACAGGTGCCTCCCGGGCCGGCCACCCGGTGACGGGTCTGTTCCAGCAGGTCCATCAGGCTTCCCGGTGCCGCCCGGTGGGTCAGGTACTGGCGGGAGAGGAGCCACGCCTCGCGGATGGTCTCCTCGCTGAACAGCGGTTCGCCCGAGCCGGCGGCCATGGTGCTGGCCCACTGACCGGCCAACTGCTGAGCCTCTTCGGCCTGCATCGGCTCCAGGCGCAGGGCGTCAAAAACCTCGGCGCAGCGGTGGTGGGTCTGCAGCAACTGCTCGTAGGCCCGGGTGGTCAACTCGCCCAGCACGGTGAAGCGGTTGTTGGCGATCTGGGGCAGGATCACGTCGAGGACGCAGATCGGGCTGGCCGAGTGCTTGCCGGTGTAGGCCAGCATCTGGAAGGCGGGGATATACCAGAGGATCCGGCGGCCGGTGAGCCGCTCGGTGAGCTGGCGCAGCCGATCCTCCAGCTGGCCAATGAAGACCTGGCCGGCGAGGATGTCGGAGTGGTCCGCTTCAAAGATGACCCAGCCTTTGGCCTGGAGCCGCTGGGCCAGGGTGCGCACCACGGTGGTCTTGCCGGTGCCGGCCTCGCCCACCAGCAGCATGGAGCGCGGGGGAGTGCTGTGGATGTTCGCCTCCAGCCGGTCCACCGCCGTGCCCAGCTCCGGTGTGTGCACCACGTCCCTGGCCGGGGCATCGCCCCAGACCCGGCCGGTCTTCTCGAGGAAGCCGGTGTCCACCGCGGTGCGCTCCATCTCCTTCAGTTCGGCGATGAGCGGTTCGGCCAGCGAGGGTTCCAGCCGCTGGAGGAACCCGAGGGTCAACTCCTTTTTCTCCCCATCCAGCGGCTCGCTCAGTGAACCGAAGGTCAGTTTTTCGCCCAGGGACACCCGGATCCGGGCAAAGTCCTCGAAAAAAGCAAAGGCCTGCGGATTCTGCCAGCTGTCGTTCATGGCCAGCAGAAACGGGCCAACCAGCGGTTCCCCGGGATCGGTGTGGCCGCACAGCATCCCCAGACCGAAGTAGCGGGGCCAGGGGGCGATGTGGTTCAGCCTGGTGCGCACGTCGTCGTTGAGCCGCCCGCCGTCCGGGCGGCGGGCCAGCGATTCCAGGGCCATGCAGGAGAGCAGCTGGTTGTCGCCAAAGGCGAAATCACGTACGTCGGTGAGGGTGAAGGCCGAGCTGAGCAGGTGGGACACCGCCAGCTCGAACTCGTCGGTTCCCCGCATGTCGGCCGGGTGGGCCGTGGACTGGAAGAAGCCTTCGATCTCCTGGGCGATGGTGTAGAGCTGGATTCGCAGACCCACCGCGTCGCTACGTTGGGACGACTGTTCCGTCTGTTCATCCACCGCCGGCATTCCCACCTGGTTGTCGGGCAGGTAGGGTGGTTCCAGCGCACTCCGCCGTTGCCGCGCTTTCTTGGACAGGCGGTCGTTGACCAGGAACACGATGACCATGAACAGGATGCCGAGACTGAATGCACCGTAAATTTCCATAGCGGTAGGATCTCCTGCCGCATCCTAAGCTTTCACTGTGAGGAAAATCAAGCAGCCCCTCAGTCACCCGTGCTGAAGAACTGTCCGCCGGCCACCCGGCCGCCGTGGCTCGAGCCGCCAAAGGGATTGACACTGCCCACGAGCACCAGCTGCCCCTCGGGGGTCAGCGAATACCAGGCCGCCAGGCAGCGGGCGTCGGCGTCGGGCCCGGGCGCGACGATGATCTCGTCCGCCCCGACGGCGATATTGTCCAGGGCAACTCCCAAACCTGCGCCGATGGCCACACCGATGGCGATGAAGAAACGGGGGTTCTGTTTTTTCATCGATACTCCCTTTCCCTGTTTACTCGTAGAACATCCAGCTGGCGTATTCACCGGTGCGGTCCCACTCCTCCCAGCCGGTTTTGTAGTAGGCGATCACGTCCTTGATTTGCTGCGCCTGGAGGAATCCCACATGGACAAAGAGGGTGTGCCCCTTGGGTGAGTAAAGCCTGTGCTCGGGCACGGTTTTGAACCACAGTTCCGCGGCCACCACACGTTCTTTCGGCAGGTTGAACCGGCTGGCCCACTCTTTGGCGGTGTCCGCGGTGGCGTGGTCGTTGTAGGCGTTGCTCTTGCCGGTCATCACGGTGAGGAAGACGATGTCGTCCCCCATGTTCCCCACCACCTTGTCCAGATCCTTCATCCTGCCCCAGGAGCGTTCCACCGGCCCGTCGTCGCCGCAGCCGCACAGGGCGACCAGAATCACAAGAACGAGGAGCAGGCGTGCCTGTTTCATCGTGCAGATTCCTTCGCTTGGTGATGTGATGATGGTTTCGTATTGGGCCAAGAATGACGCGAAGCGGGCGGGGAGTCAAGGGGGACCGTGGAGGGCACACCTGCGCACCAATAGCGGTCTCTGCCTAGCCCCAGGACCAGATGTTGTAGACCGCTTCCTTGGGCAGCTTCTCGCCGGAGATACGCATGCTGACCACGATCAGGGCCCGGTGGTGCGCCTCGTGGGCGATGAGGTAGGCGAGGAAGGTGGACGGCGGCCCGTTCCAGCCCTGGATCAGCCCGGTGCGTTCGGAGGCCTCGAGAAAAGCACCCATCATCTTGGCCGACCCGGTGAGGGCGGCGACGATCTGGGACCGGTTCGGTTGGGCGCCCCGGTCAAAGGTCTGCAGCCGGCCCATGAACTCCGGTCCGCGCTTGTTCAGGTGGAGGAGACGCACATTGTGCATGTGGGCCAGTTGAGCGGACACGGTCCGGGTCCGCGGCGAGTAGCGGTTGGCCAGGGACTTTTCCTGGAGGTGGTCCAGCAGGTAAAGATTGGCATCGGTATTTCGCTGCCAGGCGGTAGCCAGGCTCGATTCCCTGTCAGGCACTGTGGTCACTCCCGGTGAAGCTGTTGGTTTTTTTCAGGTAGACATAAAGAACTGTTGCCGCCATAAATCCCAGCAGGCTGATCAACTGGGGCACCGAGACGCTGGTCCATGGCGAAGCACCCTCGATTATATACCCTCGGCCCGGTCCGCCGCGAAAAAGTTCGACCACGTACCGAATCACCGAGTAGTTGAGGATGTAGAGACAGAAGACCTGGCCGTCAAACTTCCTGTGCCGGAATACCAGCAACAGGACACCGAAATTGACCAGGTTCAATACCGACTCGTAGAGCTGTGTTGGGTGGACGGCCTCCAGGTGCCCCGGAAACTGAACGGCCCAGGGAACCGGGGACGGCCGGCCAAAGCAGCAGCCTCCCAGAAAACAGCCAACCCGCCCCACGGCGTGCATCAGCGCCGCGGCGGGGATGATGTTGGAGACCTTCCAGAGCGGCAGCCCGACCTTGCGAAGATACCAGATGGAGAAGAAAATCCCCACGATATAGCCGCCGTAGAAGACTCCCATGCTCTTGTGTTCCAGCAGGGCGGCCCAGGTCACCGGCTGGCCGGCCAGGGCCAGTTCCACGGCGCGATAGATCATCAGGTAGGCTTTGGCCCCCAGCAGGGAGACCATCACCAGGAAGAGCAGGTAGGTGGCCGTCTCCATCACCGGCAACCCGCTTTTCTTCGCCAGCAGCAGGGCCACGGCCAGGCCGATCAGCATGGCCAGGGTGACCATCATCCCGTAACCGGGCACGGCGGTCTCGCCGATCTGGAACAGGACCGGGTGCATTGCTGTTTGCTCCGGGTGGAAAACGTGCCGGTGAGATCCACGGCGTATGACGGATAGTACGCCGGGAACAGGTGTCATGCAAGAAGAAACCCGGGATCCTGTTCTGGGGGATCCCGGGTTATCTGCTCTGGCTGTTCAGTTGTGCCGCCGCCTGCACCGGTGGTTAGAAGCGGATGGCGCAGGTTTCGGTCTCGCTGGTGGAGAGGGTGAAGGAGCGGGTGTAGATGGTCTGTCCGTTGTAGGGGCTGCCATACTGATCGATCTCGGCGTAGACGGTGTAGGATCCGGTAGAGGCGGAGATGCTCTTCTGGTAGCCGGAGCTGAGCTGGAAGCCCGTGCCCGAGGGGCCGCTGACCGTTACGTGAACCCGGCTGTTGGTGAAGTTCTGGACAGTGATGGTGCCCGTGGAATCGTCGGAACTGCCGCCGCAGCTGCTGTCGTCGCTGGGAGAGGTGGGGCTGGCCGCGATGAAGATCACGCAGAGGACCAGGGCGCCGATGAACCGAATCTGCCGGGCGTTCTTTTTCAGGATTTCTCTAAACATTTTCTTTCCCCCTTCTCTTCCGTTGTTTCTTCGAACCATTCTGTTTTCGTCAGACGTCATGGAGATACTTCAAGAACGGTGCCAGGTTCAGCAGTCCAGACGATGGTCACGGTTAAGTCTTTTGTATTGATGGATATGAATGGCCGCCGGAGATCATGGCCTTCTGCCGGCCCGTCGGGTGTGCCGGGGAATGTGTAAAAGGGTTTTGCAGTGGTATGCAGGCCTTTTTACAGTGCGGGCGGGGGTGGCGGGAGATTTGACGTCGATGCGCCCGAGGTCATATCCTGTAGTCCATCAAACCCGGGATATCTCCCGTCTGCCTGACCTGGAGCAGCATGCACTGGATTCCGCTGACCATCGTATTCGTCTATATCTGCGTCCTCTTTGGCGTCACCTGGTGGGCCCGGCGGCTCACCGCCCGGGGCGGCGGGGGAATCGTCGGCTACCTGCTGGCCGGTCGCGGTCTGCCGGCCGGCGTCTCCGCGGCACTGCTGGCCGGGCTGGCGGTGGGCGGGGCCTCCACCATCGGTGTGGCCGAGCGGGCCTACACGGTGGGGTTTTCCGCCGGGTGGTACAACGCGGCCTGGGCTGTCGGGGCCCTGGTGATGGGGCTTTTTGCCGCGCGGCGCTTCCGCCGGATGGAGATCACCACTCTGCCCGAGCTGTTCGAGCGGCACTACTCCACCACCGCCCGGGTGATCGGCGTGGCCGGCCAGCTGGTGATCCAGGTGGTGATCACTTCGCTGCAGTACGTGGCCGGCGGGGCGATCCTCTCCTCGCTGATGCCCGACGTGTTCAGTTTCCAGATGGGGATGGCGGTCACCGCCGTCGTCTTTGTGGGCATCACGCTCATCGGCGGGTTCTGGGCCGCCGGCCTGACCAATGTAATCAACGTGGCGGTGATCTATCTCGGCATCGGTCTCGGGGCGGTGATGACCGTGGGCAAGCTGGGTGGAGTTGCCTCCTTTGCCCAAAAGCTGCCCCAGGGTCACCCCGGCTTTGATCTCTTTGCCGTGGGGGGCGGGTTGATCGCCGCCTGGTTCATGGTGATGATCACCACGGTTCACTCCACCCAGTCGGTGATCCAGATCGGCTTTGCCGCCAAAGACGAGCGCACGGCGGCCAGGGGCTATCTTTACGGGGCGTTGATCATCCTGCCGGTGGGCTTCATCAGCGCGGTGATCGGCATGGCCGCGGCGGTGCTGTACCCCGGGATCCTGCCCGCCGAGGCGCTGCCCCGGGTGGTGCTGGGCCTCTCGCCGCTGGCCGCCGGCATCATCCTCGCCGGGCTCTGGGCCGCCGACGTGAGCACCGCTTCGGCCCTGCTGCTGGGCAGCGCCACCCTGGTCTCCAGCGACATCATCAAGCGCTTCTTCGCCCCCAACCTCAGCCCGGCCCGTGACCAGCTGATCTGCCGCATCACCGTGCTGGTGCTCAGCGTGGTCACCTTCCTCCTCGCCCTGATGGTGAGCGGGATCCTGAAGATGCTGCTCATCGGCCTCACCCTGACCACCGCCTACACCCTGGTAGTGCTGATGACCATGTTCTGGCCCGCGGTCTGCCGCCGCTCTTCGGCCAGCTGGACGCTGGTGGCCACCATGGTCTCGCTGGGGCTCTGGCTGGCCACGCCGCTCTTCGGCCGCCTGGCCGCCGGTCATGCGGTACTGGAGGGTCTCTTCGGCCGCTGGCAGGAGGTGGTGGCCTTCTTCCCCCATCCCATCTACTTCACCTGGCTGGTCAGCCTGGCCACCTTCTTCCTCGTCACCCTGCTGGACAAGCGGCGTATCACCGTCGATGTCAGCTGACGGTTCGCCGCCTCCAGGCCGGGGATACCGTCTGCCCCTTGCTCACCACCAGACGGACCAGCCATAGCCCCACCGCCACTGTCAGCAGGCCGGCCACCAGCGACGCTTCGATGCCGAAGCCGCCGCCGGTAAGCCAGGAAGGGCCGCTGGTTTCCGACACCAGCCAGCTGGGAAGTTTGGTGATCCCCGAGTTGGGCAGGCCGAGGACGCCGTCCTGGCAGATGTTCCAGCCGGCGTGGAAGCCCCAGACCAGCCAGAGCCGGCGGGTCAGGGCAAAGGCGGCGAAGAGCACCACGTCCCCCACCACCAGTCCGGCAAAGGCCGCCGGGGTGATGTTGTCATTGGCCAGGTGGGCCAGGCTGAAGAGCAGGGCGGTGAGGACAAAGGCGGTCCAGGTGCCGAGAAATTCCTCGCTCAGGCGGTAGAAGATCAGGCGGAAGATCAGCACCTGGATAAAGGCGCCGGAGGCGAAGAGGACCAGGGCGTGAAGCAGAACCCAGGGGCTGTTCATGCCGGTGACGCGGAACGCGCCGGCGGCGAACATAACCAACACGGTGCCGCACACCAGGGCCGCGGCTGCGGCTAGCCCGCGGGCGAACTCCGGGGCGGCCCCCTTGAACGAGAGTTCGTGGGCCGGCCGTCCCTCCACCACCCGGGTGTAGAGACGGTAGAGCAGGAACATCAGCACCAGGTCAACCGGGAACATCAGATCCGCGACCACTTCGAACCACGGGGGTTCGATCTTCTCGATGACAAAGATCATCAGCAGGTTGTGCAGGATGATGGCCGGGGAGATGAACAGGATCGCCACCAGGATCCGCACCAGCGGGAACTGGACGATTTTGCCCGGGAGTGTTTCCGGCCTCCGGGTGGTGAACAGGTCGGCGGGGGAGGTCGTCATTTTTTTCGTGCCTCGGTGCTGGCGATTCCTCGGGTCAGCATCAGGAAGTAGTGCCGGAGATAATCGTCGGGTTTGAAACGGGCGAATGAATAGGACGGGAAGAGCGCCTTGTTCAGCGCCGTGCGCAGCGAGTAGGCGTAGTGGCTGATGGTCATGTCAACCGGCAGGTCCGGGCGCAGGCTGCCATCCCGCTTGCCGAGGCGGAAGGCGGCCCGCAGGCCGGCGATGATCTCGTCGTTGAGGCTGGTGAACTGGTCGAACAGCTCGCGGTCCACCCGCTGCTTGTCGATGCCGCGGTAGTCCCAGAAGACCTGGAGACGCAGTGCCTGGGGTTGTTTGGCGGCGAAGCGGTGGAAGGCCCTGCCCCAGGCCAGCACCTTGTCCAGCCCGCTCTTCTCCCGGGCCATGGCTTTCTTCTGAGCCTCCCAGCGATGGGCCAGCAGGTCGCTGAAGATGGCCAGGCAGATCTCGTCGCGGTTCCGGTAGTAGACATAGAGCGTCCGGCGGGTGTACTCCGCCGCCCGGGCGATCTCCTCCATGCTGGTTTCTTCCACGCCCTGCCTGGCAAACAGCTTTCGTGCCGCATCGAGGATGTGCTGTTGCCGAACCAGTCGCTCCTTGTCTTTCAGCTTCACCATGGCCTCCCGTTGATTAAAATGCACAGCATGAGTAATCGATTACACAATACGCAGGGTAGCAAATTTTGTTCCGCGGGCTTCAGCCACTTCATCCCCCAGGCCCTGTTCGCGGTAGACCTCGTAGAGATCCTCCAGGTCGGCCGCCATTTCCAGCAGGATTCGCGACTTGGCCGGTTGGGGCAGGTCGTGTCTTGCGATCTGTAAAGGTTCTACCGGGTTAAGAAAAAATATCGTAAAGGTTGACTTTAGGACAATAAGGAACAATATTGAACAATAACGAACAGACGGAGCGTTTATTGCGTAATATATACCGAGTGAATGATGGTTTTCATCACAACCGGAGGGAATGAGAAATGGACGACTATCCGATCATCCTCACCCTGGAGCAGGCGGCGGAGATGCTTCAACTCTCCGCCCGGACCGTGCAGCGGATGGTGAGCAAGGGCAATATGCCCGGGCGGCGCATCGGGGGGCAGTGGCGGTTCGACCGTGAGCAACTGTGTGAGTGGGTGCGCGGTGCTGACGTGGAACCGGAGAAGAAGCCGGAGAGCCAGGCCGAGCTCATCGCCCGGGAGGCCAAGCGCATGGGCGTTGATCTACCCCAGACGCTGATCGACCTCCAGCAGGCGGCAATGAAGAGGCAGTCCCAACTGCCGGAGGATTGAAATGTATTACCCCGAGGGGGGGTAACCTTTGGGTTTACTTTGAGCTGATTCTGCTGTATGTATTACTCTAACGTGTGGCACTATCTCATGATATTGCCCATCGTTTAACTAGGCGAAGCCCTTGTCTCATCCTGATATTTTGATTTCATCAGAGGAGGAGTGATTCATGCAGATATTCACAGACAATCACCTCCGGCGGCTGTTGCACCCCTTTTGGGTGGTGATGCTCCTGGTGCTGCTTGGAGCGACACCGGCCACGGCCGGGGTGGAGACGCTGGACAATGCGTTCTCAGCCGCGTCACCGGGCAGTGGATACGACACGCTGCTGGTGCTCGATCCGGCAAACATCTATACCGGCGGCCTCATAGTTCCCCCGGGCAACCACTGCATCGTTGGCAACGGCGCGACGTTGAATCTTCAGAACCTGTCCGTTGAGGTGGGTGCCGGAGTGATCCTCGACGTCAGCGGCGTCTCCTTCACCAACGGCAACATGGGCATCGACTTCACCGCCGGTTCCATGGGTCACGTGGAGTGCTGCAACTTCATCAACAACTATGACGGGCTGCGGGCCTGGGAAGGTTCAGCGGTGACCCTGGTCAGTTGTAATTTCGTGGACAACGACCACTATGGGGTCTACCGTCACGAGTATGGCGGGGTACACAACGCCTTCAACAACGCCTGGAACAACGCTACCCACGATTACGTCTATTTCTGCCCCGGGTGAGGCGGCGGATCGGACGCCCCGGAGGGGCCAGTGCCGGGTACCGGCACCATCTATGCTGATCCGCTTTTTGCCGACAACTATCTCAACGACTTCCATCTCAGCGCAAAGTCCCCCTGTGTGGGCACGGGCCTCGACAGCTACGACATTGGCGCCCTGCCCTACATCGTCAGGCCGGCCGCGCCCTCGGCGATTGCGGCCACCCCGGTGGGCGTCACCGAGGATTGCGATCTCTCCTGGACCAACCCGACCATCGATACCGACGGCAATGCCCTCGCTTCCCTGGACGGGGTCAACGTCTACCGCAACGGCGAGCTGCTGACCACTCTTTCTCCCGCCTCGCCGGGCCAGATGATGAACTACACCGACACCGTGCCCGTCTCCGACTGGTGCCGCTACACCGTCTCGGCGGTGAGCGCCGGCACCGAGGGGTTGCGGGGCAGTCACGCCGAACTGTGGGTCGGCGGCGACGTCACCGGGATCCTGGTCTGGAACCTCGGCCTGGTGAAGGAGAACGGCGAAACGGTGCGTGACGCCATCATGGACCGGTCGTACGACGATGTGGTCCGCCTGGTGGAGCAGCCCGCGCGTTACCCGCTCTCCGGCGAGGTGGACGCGGTATTCGTGCTTCTCGGAGTCTACGGCTGGAACCATGTCCTGGGCGAAACCGAGAGCCAGTTGCTGGTGGACTACCTCGACGCGGGCGGCAACGTCTACATGGAGGGGAGCGACACCTGGTATTTCGACGTCTCCACCACGGTTCATCCCTACTTCAACATCACCGGCGTGGCTGACGGCAGCGCCGACTGCGCCAGTGTGGGGGGGGCGGCGGGTACCTTCACCGACGGCATGACCTTCAGCTACACCGGCAACAACTCCTACATCGACCACCTGGCTCCCATCGGCTCGGCGTTCACCATCCTGAGCAACGTCTCCCCGGCATATGATGCCTGCGTCGCCTTCGACAGCGGCAGCTACAAGACCATTGGCTGTTCGTTCGATTTTGCCGGGCTCACCGGCGGATCGGCGAGGACCACCCAGGCAGAGCTGATGGCCGGGATGCTCGACTTCTTCGGCCTCACCGGTGAATGGGTGGACACGGTTTCGGTGGGCCTGACCTGTTCACCGGAGAGCGGGACGCTGCCGTTCAGCATCCAGCTCGGGGTCTCGATCCAGAACCTGGTGGACCAGCACCGGGTGATGGCCGCTCACCTCGACATGGTCCTCGCATCGGGCGCCTCCTATCCCAACTTCCGCAGTGGTTACACTGCGCTGGGTCCCAACGAGACCTTCACCACCGGCTGGGTTCAGGGGCTGCCCGGACTACCGGGCCTGGTGGGAGCAAACCTCCTGGTTCTCATCGGCCAGGACGTCACGCCGGCGCCGTATAACCAGCCGCCCTACGTCCCCTCGGGCGATACGAACGGCACCGCCCTCGAGGTATTCGGTATCCATCCCTAGGATGAACTTCCGCCGGTCCGGCTTTCCTGCCGGGCCGGCTTTTTTCATGTACTTTCGAAAATAGGGATATACTAGGTGGCAGCACGAAGCTGATCGTCACCTGTAGTGGACTGAGCCGGACCGTTTCGAGATCAAACAAGGAGCATCAGAAATGGGCGACAAGGGAAGTAAAGACAAAGGCAAAAGAGAGCAGAAGAAAGCACCCAAGCTTACGGCCAAGGAAAAAAAGAAACTGAAAGCAGAGAAGAAGAACAAGTAAGCGTCCACTGCCTGTTCTTCTCCCTGCCGTCGAACGAACTCACGATTCGCTCAGCGCGGTGAAAACTCTCCCGCGGCCACCTTGACGCCGTGGGTGTATTCCTCATCGGAGTAGGCCTCGAATTCGAGCCAGAGTTCGGCCTGCTGCCCTATGTAACGGAAGACCTTCACCGGCGAGCCGAGATTCGGATCCGGCCCGCCGCCCACCACGATCTCGTTGCGGCCGTCACCGGTGAGATCGGCCCCGGCAAAGACCTCGGCCCCGTATCGCGCCTGCTCAGGCGGCCAGGCGAAGAAGCTCAGCCCGGGCATGGCGCTCACCGCGACACCGTCATAGTTCCAGCCTCGGACGTGGGCGCCGAAGACTGCGCCCGGGCCGGGGGCGGTGACGATCTCCTCGATGCCATCACCATCCACATCGCCGCAGGCTACCTCCACGCCCCATTTGTTCGTCCCGTAGGCCATAAAGCTCACGTCGGGCATGGGATCGGTGTGCGGGTCGGCGGAGGTGGTGAAGCAGTTCCAGCCGCGGACGTGGGGGCCGAACACCGCCCCGGGGCCCGCGCCGGTGACGATCTCGTCCCGGCCGTCACCGTCGATGTCGCCGGCGGCCACGTTGACCCCCCACTTGTGGGTGCCGTAGGCAAAGAAGTTGACGCCGGCCACGGGGACATAGGGGGTACCGCCAAAACTTCTAAACGCCCGGACGTGGGGTCCGAAGACGGCGCCCGGCCCCGGGCCGGTGATGATCTCGTCATGTTCGTCACCGTCGATGTCGCCGGCAGCTACGTTGACCCCCCACTTATGGGTGCCGTAGGCGAGGAAGCTCATCCATCGAGGATATTCAATTCCGCTCGGCTCAAAGACGCGGACGTGGGGTCCGAGAATGTCGCCCGGCCCGGCACCGGTAACGATGTCGACAGTTTCGGACCAGGTCACGGCACCCGTGGTCACGTTGGCGCCGTAGTGCGGAGTGTAGTACGCGTTGAACTGCGCTATTTGTATCGGGTCCTGGCCGGGGACGAAGACGCGCACCTTGGCCGAGTTGTCATACGAGGGACCCGGACCGGTGACCAGCGCCGGCCCGTCGTTGGTGCCGAAGAGTTCGCTCCACTCGTACTCCAGCCTGGCGGTGGTACCGGGGTTCAGGTACCCCTGGACCCAGACCGTCATGTCCTCCCGGTCGCGATACTCCACACTCATCTTGTGCAGTCCGCTTGATCCCATCAGCGACCAGTGGCTCTCCAGGTCCTTGGTGCCGCCCAGATCATAGTAGTCGGCCATGAATTCGGCGCCGGTTGGGGTGTAGGTGCCGTCGGTCCAGGCGTTGGACGTGAGCAACACGTCGCCGACGAAGTAGGAGTACTTTGGTCCGCGAAGGTCGTAGAACCCCGCATCCCGGCTGCAGGTGAAGACGCCGCCGTAGCCATCGGGCACGAAGTAGTTGATGAATCCGCCGGCATAGGTGTGGACCCCCTCCAGATCGTCCCAGCAATCGGAGAGGTGTTCATTGATCGACGACGCCCAGCTCGGATTGGTGGTCATGTAGCGCACCGCGGCGGTGCGCAGCAGGGCGTCGGCTTGCGGCACGCCGCCGGTGTCGTAGTCGTGGAGCGAGACCTGTGTGCCGTATTCGTTGAGTGTGGTGACGCCCACCACGTAGCCGGCCCAGGAGAAGCCCAGCCAGGCTGGCGAGCCGTCGATGGGCTCCCAGGCACAGAGCACGTGGTGGTTGATCGAGGGGAAGGGATTACTGAAATCCAGACGGCGGGTGGAAAGGGTCTTTACCGGCGGCTCGACGAATTGGCCCCAGCAGGAGTGGGAGCGGCAGGCCGGCGGGTAGCTCCAGTCGCCGTACCCGTTGGCCACCTTGAGGTCCAGTTTGTCGATGTTCTCCTCCGGGTACAGTTCGGCCAGGGCGCCCACCATGCCCCCCAGCTCGGCCTCGATGGCCCCCGGCATCCAGGTGGCTTCGTCCATGGCCTGGCGCATGGCATCGTAGCCGCTGCCCAGATAGGAGACGATGTCGTGATGCCCGGCCACAATCTGGTCGGCCAGCAGGTAGCCGTGGGCGTATCCCATCTCGCGGTGCGTGCCCCAGACGTGGAGCACGGTGTATCCCTTGCCCTCGGCGCCAATCTGCTGATCCAGGATCACGCCGTTGACGGCCAGGGCAGGAGGTGCGGCCACTGAGAATATGGCGAAGATGAAGAGCATCAAGGTGGCGGCGGACAAGGAGGAGCAGCGTTCAGGGGAGCACTTCGGAATGTTGAGGTGAACCATTGTAGACCTCCTGGGAGGAGTGCATTTTGTGAGCGTCGGCCTGTCGGGCCGGCCGGTGATGATCCGCTTCCGGACGATACCTATTTTACAGAAGGGAAAGGTGTGCTGCAATGTTGATGTGTCAGGGCCGCTTGACTGAGGAATTGCTTTTCCCTACCCTTGGGATGGATTCACGGCACCAGCGTCCCGATTTATCGACCATAGTCAATTATTGCCCATGGCCTATGCTTATTTTGTACAATATCTGAGAATCACGCGAATCCAGAGCATGTGATCGGGGCCAGTAAGGATTATGATTTCAATAAGATACAACTGATTTGGTGGGATGGCATGGATATCGCTATATTTTATACGTTGGGACCGATCGGAGGATAGATGGCCGTGACGGTGGGCCGCCACCGTGCCCCGGGAAGTGCCGGGATATAACAGGGAGGCATCATGGAAGCGCTGATGGTCTTGTTCCTGTTCGCCCTCTTGGCCGTGCTTGTCGCAGGCGGAATCTGTGGGATCATCGCCCTGCGGCTGGTGTCCACCCTTGGCCGGAAATTAAGAAATCTCAAGGACGAGGTTCTCTTCCAGCAGCGTGATCTGCGCCAGTTGGCCAACCTGGTGGCCAACGGCCCGGGTAGTGAAGATCCGGAAACCGCAACAGTGCCGGAGGCCAAGCCGGCCCCTCCGTCCCGTCCGCCGGACAAGCCTGAACCCGTGTCTTCCCCCACGGAAGCAGCGGCTGCGTCTCCACGTCCACCTGTGGATCAGGCAGTGAGTCCGGCGGCCGGTGCGCCTCCCGTTGAGCCGCCGCCGGCACAGCCTCCCGCGGACGGCCCGCCACTTACCCTGGAATTCATCCTCGGCACCCGCTGGTTCGTCTGGGTGGGGGTGGTTCTGCTCCTCGTCTCCGCCGTGCTCTTCGTCAAGTACGCCTACGACAACTCATGGATCGACCCCCAGGGAAGGCTGGCCATCGGCACGGTGGCCGGCGTGGTGGCCCTGGTCCTGGGGCAGCACTTCCGCCGCCGGGATTGGTCGGTGCTGTTCCAGAGCCTCACCGGCTGCGGCATCGGCCTGTTTTACATCTGTATCTTCGCCGCCTTCGCACTGTTCGGGTTGGCCGGCCAGTTCACCGCCATGGCGCTGGCCATCCTGGTCACCGCGCTGGCCGTGGTGCTCTCGGTGGCCCACAATGCCGTGTCCATCGCCTTTCTCGGTCTGCTCGGCGGCCTGCTCAGTCCGCTGCTCCTCTCCAGCGGGGAGAACCAGCCTTACGCACTGTTCACCTATCTCGCGGTGCTCGGCCTGACGGCCCTTGGCGCGGCCATCTACCGGCGCTGGCGGGCCTTGAATCTGCTCGCCTTCGGCGGCACGGTGATCATCTTTCAACTCTGGTTCGGTCAGCACTTCACCGCCGGCCAGGAAACTCCGGCACTCCTGTTCACCACCCTGTTCTACCTGATCTACCTGCTCGTCCCGCTGCTGCACGGCCTGGTCCGGCAGAGACATTCCCCGGTGGAGGGGTTGGCCTTGACGATGGTCAACGCGCTCTGGTCCGCCATCTCCTACTACCGGATCCTGAACCAGGACCACCACCAGGTACTGGGCTTCGTGATCCTCGGGCAGGCGGTGCTTGTCTTCCTGCTCTTCCAACTCTGGCGCACGCGGGTGCCGGAAGACCGCTGGACCGCGGAGAGCCTGCTCATCCTCACCCTGGGCCTGGTCACCGCGGCGATTCCGATCCAGCTCCGGCTCTACGGGATCCCCGTGGCCTGGGGACTGGAGGGACTGCTCCTGGCCTGGCTCGGCATCCGCTACCAGCGTCTGAGCTGTCGGGTGGGCGGGCTGATCGCCCTGCTGCTCGCCGCCGGCGGGCTGCTCTACCGGCTGCCGCTGCACGAGGCGCTGTTCACTCCGGTGTTCAACGTCCCCTTCGGCTCATGGATCATGGTGATCGCCGCCGCCGCCGGGACCGGCTGGCTGCTCTATCGCCGCGGCGAACTCCCCGGGGCCGCCCCGATCTACGGCCTGGCGTTTCTGCTCTCCGCCCTGCTCACCAGCTGCCTGCTCACCATGGAAGTGGGCCAGTTCTGGGACTGGCACCGTGTGGACAACTACCTGGGCCACCAGGCCGGTTCCCTGACCCTGCTCTGGGCGCTCCTGCCGCTGGCCGCGGCCTGGGCCCTGCACCGTGAGCGGTTCAGGCCGGCGATGCCCTTTGCCTGGGTTCTCTTCGGCGGCGGGCTCCTCCTGGTGGTGCTGCCCGGGCTGGTGCACTACGGGTCGCAGGACGGCTGGCTGCTCCTCAACCTGACCTTTGCCGCCAGACTGGCCTTTGTCCTTTCGCTCTGGCTGGGCGCCAGATACGCGAGATCGGTCGGGTCACCCGTTCCGGGCAATGTCCTGGAATCGGTGGGACACGGGCTCCTTGCCATCACCCTGGCCTTCGAGGTAATGCGCTGGGCCGATCACAGCACCTGGGTCGCGGACCGGCTGGGGATAAGCCTCATCTCGGCCACCCTGGCCCTGCAGGCCTTTGCCCTGATCTGGTTCGGGCTGGCCACCAGGGTTCAGTTGCGCCGGATCATCGGCTTTGTCCTCTTCGCCATCTGCGTGGTGAAGGTCGTAACGGTGGACACCAGCGCTCTGCGCGAGGTGTACCGCATCATCTCTTTCCTGGCCAGCGGCCTGCTGCTCATCGCTTCCGCCTATTTCTACCAGCGGTATTCCGTGCTGCTCCTGGGCACCGAGGGACGTGATTCGGGCCCGGCCGGTGGCCCGGGGGACGAGGAGGAAAAGCCATGACCGGCCGCTTCCCCACCACCCTGTTCCTTCTGCTGCTCTGCAGCGTTACGGTTTCCGTGAACGCCGCCTTCGACCTGGACGGCTGGGGCTGGCAGGCCCGCGTGGACCCCGGTCCAGCGGCCGAGGGTTTTCTGCGCCTGCCGCTGACACCGGAGATCTTTGACCGCGTCCAGCCCGACCTGGCCGACCTGCGGCTCCTGGACGGCAGCGGAGAGCCGGTCCCGTATGTGATCCACTGGGGCCGCACCGAAGAGAAGCAGGAGATCCGCTGGTCCCCGTTGACCCTGATCAATCGCACCTTCGAACCCGGGCAGTGGGAGCGGGTTGTGCTCGACTTCGGCCGGCCTGTGCTCAAGAACCGAATCAGGCTGGCCCTTTCCGGGGGCGGTTTCCGGCGCCGTGTGCAGCTGGAGGGGAGCGCTGACGACCGGGCCTGGGAGCCGGTGACCGAAGAGGGATGGGTGTTCAGCCTGCGGCGCGGCAACGAGCATTTCGTCGCCGACACGGTAAACTTCCCGGCCAACGATTTCCGCTACCTGCGGCTGACCCTCTTCCACGATCCGGACGACCCGCGGCGGATCGGACTGGAAGCGGTGGAAGGTGGTTTCCGGGAACCGGTGAAAGAGCCGGAACTGGTGCCGGTTCTGGTCCAGAGCCTGGACCGGTCCCACGACCCGGAGCGGCGGGAAACCATCCTCCTCCTTGACCTGGGGTGGCGAAATCTGCCCCTGGCGCGCCTCACCGTGCAGCCGGCGGACGACTACTATTACCGGGCGTATGAGCTCCTGGGGCGGGACAGCGCCGTGGAGTCTGTGAAACGCCGCCACGAATCGGGCTGGATCACCGAGGAGCGGGAGGCGCCCTGGCGCCAGGTGGGACGTGGGGTGCTGCACCGGGTCCACCACGGTGACCGGATTTCAGTGGCCAACACCATCGCCCTCGACCGGGTGCGGTACCGCTATCTCAAACTGGTCATCCTCGACCAGAACAACCAGCCGCTGGACATCGAGTCGGTCGCCCTGGAGCGCCGGGAGGTGAGCCTGGTCTTCCATCACCGACAAGACGACGAATACTCGCTCATCGGGGGGAACTCGCAGGCCGATCCGCCGGTCTACGACATGGCCCGGGCAGTGCAGGGGGTGGACGAGAAAGACCTGCCACTGCTCGCAGCGCCGGAGCAGCTCGAGACTCTGGAACAGGTTCCGCCGGTCCAACCCTGGACGGAGAGGTATCGGGTGATGCTCTGGGGTGCGCTTGCCCTGGCCGTGGGTCTGATGCTGATTCTCATCTATCGCAGTCTGGGCCGGCTCGACCAGGCCTGAGCCGGGTCCGGTTATTTATATCCGCTCAATTGGTGACAGAAAAAAGGGGACTGGCAGCTTTGTGCCGGTCCCCTTTGGGTTGCAGTTCTTTTCCGTCAGTGCCCGGGAATTCTCCCTAGAAGTCACCCCCGGCGATCTTGCCTCCCTGGACCAGTCCCAGGTCACCATAGGCGTCGAAGTCGATGGTGGTGATGTGGGTCGCCGTTCCGCCATCCACGTTCCAGGCCCGGGCCAGGGCCGTCTGGGACGGGTCGGGTCCAGGCATGGTCAGGATCTCGTCAGTCCCGTCCCCGTCCACGTCCGCACCGGCCACCTGCGCACCATAGAGGGCGCCGGGGTAGGCGAAGAAGTTGACTCCGGACAGTGACGTCACCGAGCCCCCGTCGTAATTCCACCCCCGGATTTGCGGTCCGAAGACCACACCCGGTCCCGGGCCGGTGATGATCTCGTCAATCCCGTCGCCGTCGATATCGGCACAGGCCACGTTGACCCCGTACTTCAGCGTGCCGTAGGCGAAAAAGCTCACTGCGGGGATGGCCGCGGCCGAGCCGCCGTCAACGTTCCAGCCGCGGACATGGGGCCCGAAGACGGCCCCCGGACCGGCGCCGGTGACGATCTCGTCGTAGCCGTCGCCGTCGATGTCGCCGCAG
>CBESOE010000061.1:0-22707 GCA_965531145.1 uncultured bacterium
GCCGAGGCCTTTCTCGATGCGCTGGGCGAAAGCGTCCTTGGCCACCGGCCATCAGCGGCTCCGCTGCCGGACACGGTCCTCGCAAATACCGGCAAAAGCCGGCGGCCGGATTCACGGCCCACCGACGTTTTTCGCGGCCAGGAGGAAGTGCCGGACAGTGCTGGAGCCATGGACCTCCGTCACCGGCCCATGGTCCCCGGGGAGGCCGCCGGGGAACAGCAGGCCGTGGAGCAGACTGGGCCCCGATCCATGCCGCGGTTCTCCGTGCTGCGAGTCACCCTCACCCTGCTGGTCATCGTTCTAGTGCTGCTGGCCGGCGCCGCCACCGCCCTGCAGTTCGGCGTCGGCCGCTCCGAAGCGCTCTGTCTGCTGGACGTCTGCACGCCGGCGGGATCCGCAGACAATCCCGTGACCGCCTTCCTTGGAGAGTGGCTGGATGATCCGGATCGCCGGCCCCTGCCCCAGCTGGTGCAGCTGACCAGCGATCCCCCCGGCGCCGCCATCAGTTTCGGCACCGCGGATACCGGCCGGGTGACCCCGGCGGAGATGACCCTCCCCTTTGCCCCGGCGGGCCGGAACCTGGTGACCTTTGCCCTGGAGGGCTACCTGCCGGGGCACGTGCAATATGCCATCGGCGAATCTCCCCCCGAAGAGATCGCGCTGACGCTGGAGCCCGACCTGGAAGAACTGGAGGTTCTCAGCACCCCGCCGGGCGCCACGGTCACCCTGGACGGTGAACCGGTGTCCGGAACCACCCCGCTGAAGCTGAGGATCGACCGCGCTGCGGTCAAGGAGATCCGTCTGGACCTGCAGGGCTACGGCAGCGCCCGGATGGCCGCCGTCGACCTGCCGGCCGACGGCTCGGCGCTGGAAGTGACGCTGGTGCGGACACCCGGGCCGGGCACCCTGGTGATCCGCAGCCCCTTCCCGGTGACCGCCAGTGCCGGGGGCCAGAGCCTTTCCCTGCGCAGCAGCGGGTCCGGCGTGTACCGGGCCAGCCTCACCGCGGGCCGGCGGACGGTGACCATCCGCAACCGCGAGTATTTCCATTACGAGAAGCGAACCTTCCAGATCCCCGAGGGCAACTCGATTGAGCACCGCATCGCCTCCCCCGGCTGGGCCGACATCACCGCCCTGCCCGGCAACTGCAAGATCCACATCGACGGGGCCTACGTCGACTTTGTCCCGATTATCGGGCTGCCGCTGGCTGCCGGCTCCCACCGGGCCAAATTCACCTGGCCGGCCGGGGGGACCACCCGCGAGAAGCGGTTCACCGTGACCTCTGGTCAGACCACAAAAGTTTTCCACTCCCGGGACTAGCCCCTGCACCATGTTGCGCTCCTTGGTGGCCCCCTGTACAATTCATCCGTATATCGATGTCCACCGCCCGGCGGCACGGCTTTCCAGTGCTCCCAGGGCACCAAGGAGGAGAATCCCCCGAGATGAACGGAACGAGGCACAAGGTGTGCCTGCTGCTCGCCGCGGCAGTCGCCCTGCTGATCCTGCTCCCGCCCCCCGAAACCTTTGCCCAGTCCGGCGGCCGGGACCTGGCGCGGGCCTACTTCGAAAGCGGGATGGATCTCATGCGATCGGGCCGTCACCAGCAGGGTCTGGCCGACCTGCAGATCATCGTCGAGTCCTATCCCCAATCATCCTATGCGGACGATGCCCTGCTGCAGATCGGCATCCACCACCAGGAAAACCTGGGTGATCCGGCCACGGCCCTCAAGTATTACAACACGGTGATCCTGCGCTACGCCGACAGCGAAACGGCGGCGGAAGCCTACCTGCGCAAGGGATTGATTCTCCTCGAAGCCGGCGGCAGCAGGGAACGGCTGGCCGAGGCCTCGGCGGCTTTTGACCGGGTGGTACGCTTCTACCCCGACAGCCCGGCGGTCTGCCGGTCGCTGGTCTATTCCGCCCTGGCCCTCAAACAGATGGGTGAACCCAAGGCCGCACTCTCCCGGCTCCTCGACCTGCGCCTGATCCAGGGCGAATGCCCCGAGGCGGCCCAGGCCGACTGGGAGGCGGCGCTGCTGCTGATGGAAACCGGCTATCCGCTGGAGGCGATGAAACGGCTCCAGGCCCTGCGCGACCGCCACCCTGATTCGCCCGAAGCGTCCCAGGCACTGGAAGCGCTGGCCATGCTCTACCGTATGGAAATCCGGTCCCGGAAGGACGCTTCGGCGCTCTACATCCCCGACCCCTCCTTCTCCATCTCAGCCCCCGAGAAGTGGAAGAACCTGCGCAGCCTGAGGGTACTGGCCGACGGCCGGCTGCTGGTCAGCGACCGGGGCCGCAATTCGGTCTACGTCTTCAACCGCGAGGGCCGCCTGGCCGAGTCGATTCAGATCGAGGACGCGGACCAGATCTCCATCAGTCCCGGGGGTGAAGTGTTGATTGGTGGCGGCAAGCAGGCCGTAGCTTTGGACGGGGGCCGAATCACCTTCCGCGCCCCGAAAAGCCTCAAGGACCACGGTGTGGACACCGAGGTGGGCGGCTGGTCCAAGGGCGCCTGGCGAATGGCTGGAGTGCCGGCGGCCAGTCCCCGTGACGAGGATGAGGACGAGGATGATGAGGACGATGACGAGAAAGACAAGGACGACGGCCTGAAGCAGCTGGAGGAGATCTCCCGGGCCGTGATCACCACCTCGGGCATTTTCCTCACCATCGACGGGGACCGCGACCGGGTGGACATCTTCCGGCCCCCGTCCTCCCCGGGCTCGGCGGTGGCCACCTTCCGGGGTGGGGCGATCCAAAGCGTTCCCGACCCGGTGTCCCTGGAGGTGGACCGGGAGAACCGGATCTTCATCATCTCCGAGAAAGAAAAGGAAGTGGTAATCTTCGACCGCAACGGCCGCGAGATCGAGCGGTTGGGCGGCCGCAAGACCGGAACCTTCGAAGAACCTCTGGACATGGCCGTGGATGCGGCGGGAAACCTCTTCGTGCTCGACGGCAAGGCGGAGCAGGTCTCGGTCTTTTCCCGAACCTTTGAGCCCCTGTTCAGCATCTCCCTGGACAGCAGCGCGCTGGGGGTGGAAGTGAAGAAGGTGGTGTCCCTGTCTGTTGGCCCTGATGGCTCCCTCTACCTGCTGGACGCCGGTGCCAGGGTGGTGCACCGGCTCAATTGATCTGTCGCGCAACGACCAAGGAGATCGTTGGAAAAATGATGATTATAAAACCACAGCGACTGCTGCCGGCTGTGCTGCTTCTGCTTTTCCCGCTGTTTTGCCCGCCGGTGCCGGCCCAGATCACCGGCCGTGACCTGCCGTCCTACAGCATGGCCGATGCGGACCGGCTGCTCCAGGCTTCCCTGGCTCTGTTCCATTCCAGCAGGCAGGAGGAGTCGATCCCCGGGTTCAGCGACATTCTCGACACCATCCGCCTGAGCACGCCGGTCGAAGGGCTCTCCCCGGCCGAGCGGCGACTGCTGATCACCTGCTACGAGCACCGGGCCCGGGCCCTGTTCAACCTGGGAAACTCGGTGGAAGCGGGCCACGACCTGCGCAGTCTGCTCTCCCTGGAACCCGGGTTTCAGCTCGACCCGGACCAGGTATCGCCAAAAATCATCCAGCTCTTCAACTCGGTCCGCAACGACCTCATCGGGTCATTGACGGTGATCGCCATCCCCCCCTTGTCCACACTGGTGATCGACGGCACCGAGCAGGGACTCACCGACGGTGAACCGGTGTTCCTTTTTGCCGGCAGCCATCGGGTGGAAGTGCGGCGGCCGGGTTACGATCCGTTTCTGCAGCTGGTGGACATCCCCGCCGGGCAGCAGTTGGAAGTGGGCCCGGTGGCCCTGCTGCGCACCATGGCCACATGCAAGTTCATCACCGTTCCGGCCGGTGTCTCGGTGTATATCGACGGCGCCCTGGCCGGGGTCACCGGAGACCGCCCCTCCGCCGAAGCGCGACAGGCCGCCCGGGAGGCGGGGGCCAACCCCCTGGACATCTCCGAATTCCTGCTGGTGCCCGATATCGCACCCGGCACCCACCAGGTGGAGTTCCGCAAACCCTGTCGGGTGGCCATCACCAAGGAACTGAACTTCGGCCAGCCCATCGATTACGTTGACGCCGTGCGCCGCCTGGCCCCCAGCGAGGGCACCATCGCCATCCGTGCCATCCCCCCCGGGTGCACCATCTTTCTTGACGGTGAGCAGGTGGGCACCGGTGACCTGCTGCTGGAAAGGATCTGCAGCGGGGAGCACCGGATCGACGCCGCCTTCCGGGGCGGGCGGTTCAGCACCATGGTACAGGTCGACAACGGCGACCGGGTGGAAGTGACCACCGTCCTGCGGCCCACCCTGGCCTATGCCGGTGTCTTCCCCCGCCTGGGCTTCAGCGGCGGAGTGAGCGACGATGTGGCCGTGGTGCGCCAGGGGCTGTCCGGGGTGAACAGCCTTAACATGAAGTTTCCCGGCGATGCGGAGGTGGACAAGCTCTTCCAGCGCTTTGGCCTCAATCCGGCCCAGACGCCACCCGCGGATCTGCCCATTGAACTGCTGGCCTCCCTCGGCCGCACGCTGGAGTGCAACCTCCTGCTGCTCTCGGTCCGCGAGGGCAGCCAACGGGAACTGCGGCTTTACAGCACCCTGCACCCCGTCCCGGAACGGGTGCCGGTGACCGAGGGCGGACTGCACTCGGCGCTGCCGGGGCTGGCCTCCCTGCTGGACACCACCCCGACGCTGAGCCGGCCCTGGACCGGCCTGCTGGTGGCCGACGTGCCCCTGGCCACCGGTTACCCTGTGATCGGGGTCACCCCCGGCTCACCGGCCGCCGAGGCCGGTATCCACCTCGGGGACGTGATCTCCTCCGTGGAGGGCAGCCGCCTCACCGGTGCGGCCATGGTACGCCAGGCCGCGGACACCGCCGGGGAGGGCGGCAGCCTGGGCCTGCAGCTGAACCGGGATGGCCGCCTCTCCCAGGTGACAGTCCAGGTTGGCCGCACGCCGGTGCTGCTGCCCATCAGTTCGGATCGCTTCCTCTACAACCGTATGCTGGAATCGCTCTCTTCCCGGCTGAACACCGCCGACTCCGGTGGGAACCAGGCGGCGGTGATCAGGTTGAACATCGCCATCTGCCTGCTCCGTTTTGGTCAACCGGAACGGGCCGCCGGCTTCCTCGAGGCGGCCACCACCACTCGGCCGGCGGGAATCTCCCAGGGAACCATCTCCTACTACCAGGCCCGCTGCGCAGCGGACATCGGCCGGGTGGACCGGGCGGAGCGGCTCTACGCCGAGGTGATCAACCACCCGGAGAGCACACTGGTGGACCACGAGGGACCGCCGGCCTGGATTGCGGTGACCGGCCTGTTCAGCGACCGCAGCGCCAGGGGGCAATAGGTTCGAGGACACGTCATGAGGCGGAGAGACTGCCGCGTCGCCCGCTGCGCGGGCTCCTCGCAGTGACAAAGATGCGAACGTGGCTCGCCACGACAGGTGGGTGTATCAGTTGGAGAAACGCACGAGGATGACCGAGATGTTGTCCTTGCCGCCATTCTGGTTGGCGGCCTCCACCAGTTCGCCGCAGACCGCCTCCACACCCTGATCGGCCACCCCGGCCAGCATGCCGGCGATCTGCTCGTCTCCGAGCATTCCGGTGAGGCCGTCGGAACAGAGCAGGTAGCAGTCCCCACCCTCCACACCGTCGCTGCGGATGTCCACCAGGAGCTTCTTGTCGCTGCCCAGGGCCCTGGTCACCACGTTGCGGAAGGGATGAATTTTGGCCTGTTCCTCGGTGAGCATACCCTCCTGCATCTGCTCGTTGACCCAGGAGTGATCGTTGGTCAACAGCTTCAGCTCACCCTGGCGGTAGAGGTACACGCGGCTGTCCCCCACGCTGCCGATGGTGGAGCGGTCCTCGGTCACCAGCAGGGAGACCATGGTGGCCCCCATCCCCTGGTAGCGGCTCTCCTCCTCAACCGCTTCCCGGATCCGGTTGTTGGCCAGGCGGACCGCCGTCTGCAGCCGGTTCCCGTCGTAGGTCAGGTTTTCATCGTAGGCGTAGGGCCAGGTCAACTCACGGTCCCGGCGGGTGTGGATGATGAACTCACTCACCGCATCAACGGCGATGCCGGAGGCCACCTCGCCGGCGGCGTGACCACCCATCCCGTCCGCCACCACAAATAGCAGGTCTTCCTGGTTGATATGGATCCGGTCCTCGTTCACTTCGCGGACCAGGCCCGTATCGGTGAGTCCAAAGGCTTCCACACTGCTCAAACCGTTATCTCCTTGCCGAGGCTGGTAGTATCACCAGCTTCCTATTTTATCCCTTCGACAATTTTTTGGACATGATCTGCCTGCCGGTCCTGCGAATCACCTCGGGGATATCCTTGTTGCGGCTGAGGATCTTCAGATCCATCGGCGTCAAATGGTTGAGAAATTTCATCGCTATCGGGATCGGGGTGCGCGGGTTGGTAACCAGGTTGACCACCACCGAATGGCGTCTGGTCCACTCCCGCTTGATGGCCACGTAGCGCAGCACATCCTCGTGGACATTGCGCAGCTTGACGATGGAGTCCACCTCGGAATCGGTGAGCTTCGGGCTGCGGATCGCCGCGGTACAGATCACCCGGTTGGGGCTTTTCACCAGCTGCATCCGCTCCTCCCGGGTGCCCATCTTGGCCAGGCGGATCTTGCCGGTGATGTCCAGCCGGACTATCTTCTGCAGCATGGTCTCCGGCCGCTTCGGTCCGTCAGGCTGCTGATCCTTCTGCTCGGCACCAGCCGCCGCCAGGTCTTTTTTGACGGGACCTTCCGGCTCCTCCGCCGGCTCCGGGGACGGGGCAACCGCGGGCGCAGGGACTTCCTTCTTTTCAAAGAAGTCGAACTTCAGTTCGTTCACCCGGCCCTTGATGTGGGCATTGAGCGACGGGTTTTCCAGCAGCGCTTCGAGAATCCCGGGTTCGCGCAGAATACGGACCTGGTTGATCACGATCAATTCCATCAGAACCACGGGCACCGCCCTGGCCAGATCGAGAATGGTCCGGTCCGACGTGGCGGGATTGAGGATCACCGCTTCCAGGGGGCCCGACCTCTCGGCGCAGACCCGTGCATAGAACTGGAGCAGTTCGGGCGACCAGCCATCCTCGAACAGCGCCGCCTCGAGGATGTTGTCCGGCATGTCCCCGACGGATTTCTCCGCCGCTGACCGGATCTCCCCCTCGTCGCCGGTTGAGAGCAGATGGAGCACCTCCACCAGGGTGTCGGACTCCATGGGCAGCAACCCTTTTGCCGCGGAGATCCTCACCTCCCGGGAAGCGTTGCCGGCACGAATTTCTGCTAAAACATCCATGGTATCCTGTTGTGGGTGGAATATCGGCGGAGACGCGCCTTCCATGGGAGTGGAAACGTGGATAATAGCGATACAGGGTTTAGCGGAAGAAGTAGTACCACGATGCCGCCACAGCTGCCGCAACGATCACCACCGCCACGGAAATCCAGACCGCGATCCGGCCCGTCGATTTTTTGACTTGCGTAACCGATCCCGCCAGGTGGCCCAGCTCCGCTTCCTCACCGTTTTCCGTCTGCAGCTGCTGCATGTGAAAGAGGTAATTGTTCACCATCTCGTCATCATCAACGCCGATATACTTGGCGTAGGCCCGGATGAACCCCACGTTGAACACCCCTCCGGGGAGCACCTCGAACTGGTTCTCCTCGATGGCGTGCAGGAACTTCATGCTGATCTTTGTCGCTTCGGAGATCTCCTGCAGCGTCACTTCCCGCAGTTCTCTTTCCCTGCGCAGATCTCCGCCAAATGAAGCACCATCGGTCATGGCCGTTCCTCCACACCCCCCCCGGTAACCGGCGGGGCCGCACGGCAACTGAATGAAGATAAACGTCAAACGAGATTCTCCAGCATTGTAGAAAATGGGGGCAAGGGCTGTCAAACAGCGGCGGCCGGTTTGACCTCACCCAACACCATCTGGTAGGTTCGCCACACCCCGGGGCCGCAGCGGCCCGGCCGGACCGCATGCAGAGGAACGGGAACCATGGCCCGGAAAAGCAGACCCACACCCACCGTCCCCCACAGCAGCCACGGTGACCACTGGCCCAACCACGGGACATACCTGCGGATTCTGCTGGCCATCACCCTTTTCGCCCTCGCCCTGCGGGTGGGCTACGTGCTGGAGATCCGCCACCAGCCCCACTTCACCGCCCCGGAAACCGATGCCGCCTGGTATGACAACCAGGCCCGCCAAATTGCCGACGGCCGGCTGGGGGAGGTGCCGTTCTTCCGGGTGCCGCTCTACCCACTGGTCCTCTCTGCCTGCTACCGCCTGTTCGGCGGCGGCTACCTGATGCCGCGGCTGTTCCAGGCCCTGCTTTCGGCGCTGACCATCCTGCTGCTGGCCGAACTGGCCCGCCGGTTGGCCGGCCGACGGGCCGCGCTGCTGGCCGCGGCTCTGCTGGCATGCCACGGGCTGTCCATCTACTTTTCCGGAGAACTGCTGCTGACCACCCTGATCATCGCCCTGGACCTGGGGTTTCTGCTGGCTTTTCTCGCCGCCGAGGACGGCCGGCCGCGGCTGCACCTGCTCAACGGTCTGCTGCTGGCGGCCCCGTTGGGGTTTATCTGGATTCTCTATGGCCACCGGCACCGCCTGAAGCAATCCACGGCACCGGCCGCCCTCTTTTTCCTCGGGGTGGTCCTGCCCATCTTGCCGGTGACCCTGACCAACCTGGTGGCCGGCGGTGAAGCGGTGGAACTGGACGGGTCGCGGCCGGTCTACCGCTACAACTATGCCCTGGCCCTGGGACAGAGCGGCCGGGAAAACGAAGCGCTGGAGCAGCTCCGAGCAGCCCTGGAGATCGACCCCGGTTTCGAGCCGGCGCGTCAGATGCTGAAAACCGCTGAAAGGTAATGGGACAGGTCATTCTGGCTGGCAGGCACTTGGGCGAAATTGATGGTCCTGCAATCACCCTGGGCGACGGTCGCAATTACCGTTGTGCCGGCAGCGATACAAGATTCATGTTGCTTTCATATTGCAGAAAAGCTATATAGATTGAAATATGATCACCCTTCACATCACCTCTGCTGATGGCGAGTCCTTCAACCACCCCATAAAAGGCGATTCGCTGATTATCGGCCGGGCCGAGATATCAGACCTGAAACTCCATGACCGTTTCTTGTCTCGCCGGCACACCAGGCTGTATCGGGAAGGCGGCGTGTGGATGATCGAGGACCTCGGGTCCCGCAACGGAACCTGGCTCAACGCCGAGAAAATCGAAAGCCCATCGGCTCTTCAAAACGGCGATTTCATCCGTATTTCATCAAGTTCGATTGTGGTGCACGATTCGACGGCTCCGGTTTTGAATGAAGAGGCAGAAGGTGTCTTTCCAGTTGAACAGGCCATTTTTCGTCCTGCCGCCCAGTTCATGATCGATACCCAAAACCCGTTTCCGGCTGAAAAGTCCCGCAACACGAGCGATCTGCAACGATACGCGGAGCGGCTCAGAATCCTCAATGAGGTTCACCAGGCCCTCGGCCACTCCATCGCTCTGGACGAACTGCTCGAACTGATCCTCGATCGGGTTTTCGATCACCTGCAGCCTGAGCAGGGGGCGATTTCTCTCAAAGGGGCTGACGGCCGGCTTTACCGGGCTGCTGAGCGGTCCTTGCCGAATATCGCCAGCGGATTTGTGCACTCGGCCAGGCTGACCCGGGAGGTGGCGGGAAAGGGCCTGGCGGCGCTGGTCCTCGATGCCCGGACTGACGAGCGCTTCGCCAGTTCGGAGAGCCTGTTAGAGGCGGGAGTCCGCAGCCTGGTGGCTGCGCCGTTCCTGCACCAGGACGGTCCGCTGGGCATGATCGTTCTGAGATCGACCGCGGCCGTCCGGCAGTTTTCGGAGGGGGACATGGAGTTGCTGGTCAGCCTGGCTTCAGTGGCCTCGCTCCGTATTCACAACGTGGCCCTGGCCGAGGAGGCAGCGGAGAAGCGCCGGCTCGAAAAAGAGATGGTCCTTGCTCGCCGGATTCAGAACGCTCTCCTCCCGGACCATCTGCCTGAGGTGAGCGGTTATGAGATTCACGGCGAAAACATCCCCTCCCGCGTGGTGTCCGGTGATTATTATGCGGTATTCGAGCGGCGGGAGGGATGCGAGTGTGTGCTGCTGGTGGCCGATGTCTCCGGCAAGGGCATCGGTGCTTCAATTCTGACGGGCTACCTCGAGGCGCTCTCCTCGGCCCCCATCGAGGAGGGCCTCGATCCGGGAGAGGTATTCACTTGCGTCTCTCGCAGCCTCTATCAGCGAACCCCCGCCGAGAAATACGCCACGGAGTTTCTGGCCGTGCTAGATCCGGCCACGGGAACGGTCCGTTACGCCAATGCCGGTCACAATCCGGCGATTCTCCTCCGCGGCACGGGAGAGGCGGAGAGCTTGACCTCCACCGGGATGCCGCTGGGGCTGTTTCCCGAGGAAGAGCACGGAACCGAGGAAAGGGTTCTTGCTCCTGCTGACACTCTGATCATCTTTACCGACGGTATCACCGAGGCCGCGAATCGCGGGGAGGAGGAATATGGCCGTGAGCGGCTGGTGGATGTCTGCCGCCGCCATCGCCACTTGCCCGTGCCGGAGCTTGCCGCCGCCATCAACAAAGATCTGGATTCCTTTGTCGACAGCGTGCCCTTTGAAGACGACCGCACCATCGTCATTCTGAGGCGGCATCCAGAGGAGTAGCGGAGGTGTCAGATGTGTGGCTGGCAAAACACACCACCAACCACCGGCGGATAGTCAAACGGATGCCCGTGGGTCAAGCGTGGCGATGGAAGCAAAGCTCCTGGCTGATTCAATCACACTTATTCCTAAGGCCCTCCGCCGGAAAAGGGGGGGCATATATGTGGATAACACAACCCGTCATTACACCTGATCCAGCCCGGAGACTTACATGGATGGCCTTCCCTCATTCCAAGCGCATGCAATTCACCAAGCGTATTGTTGAGAATACCGAACGCTGTCGGTAACTGATCGGAATCACTGGCATAGATTTGAAGCAGAAAGTTCTCAATGGCATTCCCATACCAGCTTATCTGCATGTGGTCGTTTACTGTTGGATCGGCACCCATTTTCAGCTCCCTTTATTTACGCCTGCCGGCGTCATGACGGTTCGGTTCCGATACGAATCATCCAGATATCACCTCCTTCCTCCTGGCGGGCATACAGCAGATCTCCCCCGATCCCGTTGATTCCCGAGTAGGTGACCTGGGGGAGCACGTTGTTCGTCAGACAATGCCAGGTTTTATCGACCAGCGAAAAGGCATAAAGGTTGTGAACGGGTCCATCGGCCCGCGTGAGATAGAGGAGGCCCTGTTCTGACTCAAGTCTTGCCGTCGACCAGTAGCACTGACGAACAATATCGACAATGCGCGCCTCGCCGGGTGCGATCTCGAGCAGTTCCATGTCCTGCGTGAAATCGTCATTCTGCGTCGAACTCAGTCCGAGTAGCGACTGATCGTCGGCCAGCCACCCCGCTAAATGAAGCGGCATTCTTGCCGTCAACTGCCGGGTAAAAAGGACCCGGTCTTCAAGCGACAGAAGATTCAGCTGGTGGACTTGAGCCTCGCGGCTCTCCGGTCCGGGGTGCAGCACATAGGCCAGGCGTTCTTCATCACGAGAAAGGCAAAGGTCGAAGATCCACTGTCCTTGCGCGGTGGGTACCGAGATGTCCTCCGGTTGCGCATTCTCTACATCGACTCGGCAGCGGACGATGTGACGGGAGCCCTGGTCTGTCACTGCCGTAAAAAAAAGCTCGGGGCGGCGCCTGCTCCACACCACGTCTAGAGATCCGAGTCCCGCGGGAAACTCACAATAGCCTTGGGGCTGGATGCGATCCGCAATGCATCTGGTTCGCTGGTTTCTGAGGTCCTTGACCCAGAGCTCGATCGCAATTGCCTCACCGGCGTTGACCCGGAGATAGGCCAGCCACAGTCCATCGGCCGAAATGCTCGGGCCAAACCCTTCACTGACCTCCATCCGTTCCTCGTCAAGCCCGTTGGCACTCCACGTTGCGGTGAAGATCTTCGATTCAAGAAAGGAGCGGGCGGGCTGCTGCCGCTGGAAGGCCACACAATTCGAGCCCGCGGAGACGCAGGGTCCGATATCTTTCATCCGATCCCCGGTCAGCAGATGTTCGCTCTGCGTTTCCCGGTCGAGCCGGCACAGGTTGGAGGATTCCACCACCGTGGACATGGTGAGCAGGGATGCATCGGCTGAGATATCACCCAGAGCGATAACTGCCTCGGCGGCAGGAATCGACTGCACCGAGCCATCCGCAAGGTCCAGCTGCCAGATGCCCATCTGGCCGGTGCGGTTCGACACGAAAAAGACACGGTCATCTTCAGCTCCGGCCCAGCGGGGAGAGTATGGCGGGTATTCGTCACTGGTGATCCGTTGTCGGTTTTTGCCATCGAGATCGCTGATCCACAGATCTGCCTCCCCTTCGCTGTAACCGGAATATACAACCTTCTTCCCATCCGATCGGACATCGAAGTCACGAGCAGAGATCGAATGTTCCCGGGTGAGCCGGTCCAGAGAAGTCGTGTCCGTGTCGAGGCAAAACAGGATTCCGTTGTGCTCGATGTAAATGTGAGAACCGATCCACCGAACGAGTCGAGTACCTGGCAAGCCGAGATTGTCGAACTCTATACGAAGTCGCGCTCGGCCGCCCAGGGGCGCAGGGATGATCTGAAATAATGTCCCTCCTTCCTTGCGGATGACATAGGCGATCTCGTTTCCGTCCGGGGACCAGAGATGACTGATGACATTATCCTGCTCCGACGTCACCCGGGCGGCCTCGCCGCCGGTGACTTTGCGCAACCAGATGTTGCACGCACCACCACGGTTCGAAATGAAGGAGACCCACTCCTGGTCCTGTGAGATCCGCGCGTCGAACTCCCGGGTTGGCCAGGTAGCCACTGGAGCCAGGCGGTGGGTCTGGTCAGGTGCGGACTGCAGTTGGCTGCTGAGCCACCAGGCAGAAAGGGCGACGGCTCCCACGACGATGAGCAGGAGCACGGCGCGTATGATGGACGAACGCCGACCATGAGTCCGTAATTTCGATGCCGGCGGGCCTGTCTCGGGATGGGATCTCTGATAGTCCTGATGCTCATACTGGCGGCGGATCACCTGAAGATCCACAAGAAGATCACTGACATTCGGATAGCGCTCGTCCGGACTCTTGGCCATGGCCTTGCGGACGATACGCTCCAGTTCCTCCGGAACCTCGTAATTCAACCTGGAGATCGCCGTCGGTTCGCGGTTAAGAATCGCGTCTCGAACGTCACCCTTCGTCGATCCTGAAAAAGCCGGCTTGCCGGTGCACATCTCGTACAGCACTGCACCAAGCGCGAAAATATCGCTTCGTCCATCCAACGGGCGACCAAGCGCTTGCTCCGGAGACATATACTGCGGTGTTCCAAGCAGCCCGTTCGTGATCGACTCGCTCGGCGTGAGCCCCGAATGAATATCCTCCTTCGAAATGAAGATGCGGGCGAGCCCAAAATCCATGAGACGGACACGATCTTCGGGGCTGACCATTATATTGCTGGGTTTCACATCCCGGTGAAGAATCCGTTTGACATGAGCGGCTTTTAAGGCTTCGGCCAGGTGCCTGGCATATCGAAGGGTATCGAGTGTCGGGAGCGGACCGCCCTCGTTGATCAGGTCCCTCAGGCTGCGGCCCTCCACAAGCTCCATCGCCAGCCACGGAACGCCGCCTTCCTCGAAGATCTCAAAGATGGGGACAATGAACGGACTCGAGAGTTGCGCCACTGCACGGGCCTCACGCAAGAAGCGCCGGCGATATACAGTGCTATTGGCAACTTCGGGGCGGGGCGACTTCAGGGCGATATCCCGGGGAAGTTCCTGGTCACGAGCGCGATAGACCACTCCCATGCCACCCCGTCCCAACAAGGCGAGGATTTCATAGTGGCCAACCACAGTTCCAGATTTCAGGGGAGTAAACGTATGTTGGCTTGGATCCCTGGTAACCATCGGTCATCCAATACGACCCAAGGAAGGTTTTTCACATAACTATTTTATTTTCAGGGATAGGTTTATCCATCAACGGTTGAGACTTTGATGACAATGTTAAAAAATAATGCCTTATGGTCAAAGTGTCAAGCTAAGATTATTCTTTTTGTCTGCACCATCTAAAGTTTATGTATTACTTGAGATGATAGAACTTATCGTGGGGAAGTGTATCATTTATCAACAACGCACATTCACTTCAGAAAAGTCATTTATGGTTTTTTTTGAACAACTCAGAAAAATGATCGTTTGCGGTAACCCTTGGTACATTAAAACCCCTCGCTCATTCAACCTCGGACTGAGATTTACTTTGTGGCTGTGGCGATGGGTAGATCGTTTGAAGCCAGGGACAATGATCGTCGACTTGACCCGCACTGATCTTTCTCGAATGGGGGCATCGGGCAGGCTACTGAGTTGAAGGGAAAACACCGCTGTGGGATGAGACTTCACGTGGCTATAAATTCTTTATAAGAATGGAGCCGGCGATAGGAGTTGAACCTACGACCTACTGATTACGAATCAGTTGCTCTACCACTGAGCTACGCCGGCCCGAGAATGGTCTGTGCACCCGCGGTGCCGCGGGGTCACAAAAACGCGGCTCAATCTGCCATAACATGCCGCTGAAAGTCAACCCGGGTTCGGAAACCAACCGTATCAGCGCTGCCCAACCCGCCCCCGACGGCCCGGACGGCCGGAACTGACGGATTCCACGCAATTTCCGGCCATACCATATCTTGGGGTGCCTTCCGATCCGGTACACCAGAAATTGTGCATTTTTCTTTACAGTGGCCGGTGGACCGTGCTAGGATGAACCCATTATAAATCTGTCTTTTAACGTCCCGAATACAATTGATCGAGGGAGTACAGCGTTCAATGCCCTACAAGCTGGATAAAATGGAGATTAACGGTTTCAAGTCCTTTTTCTCCAAAGCCGAACTGACCTTCCCCAGCAACATCACCGCCGTGGTGGGCCCCAACGGCTGCGGGAAAAGCAATATCAGCGAAGCGGTGAGCTGGGTGCTGGGCGAACAGAGCGCCAAGTCTCTGCGCAGCAAAAAGATGGATGATGTCATCTTTCACGGTACCCAGACCCAGCAGCCCCTGGGCATGGCCCACGTCACCCTGGTCCTCTCCCCCACCGACGGGCCCGAAGACCAGAACGGCCACCGCCAGGTGGAGATCACCCGCAAACTCTTCCGTTCCGGCGAGAGCGAATACCTGCTGAACAACCGGCGGGTGCGGCTGAAGGACGTTCGCGACCTGCTGCTGGGCGAGGGCATGGGCAATGCCGATACCGCCGTCATCGAGCAGGGGCGGGTGCACCAGATCATCAGCAACAAGAGCCAGGAGCGGCGCTCGCTGATCGAGAACGCCGCCGGCGTCTCCCAGTACAAGATCAAGAGACGGCTGGCCGAGAACCGGCTGACCGCGGCCAAGACCAACCTGGTCACCGTGGGCACCCTGGCCAACGAACTGGAGCGCCAGCTGCGGTCGCTCAAGCGCCAGGCGGGCATCGCCCACCGCTACGGCGGTATCGTCGAGCAGTACAACACGGCCAAGAAACTGGCCCTGGGAATCGACCATGGGCGGCACGTCCGCGACCGGGACCGGCTGCTGCGCGAACGGGAGGAAGCGGCCCGGGAGCTGGCGGCGGTATCCGGTTCCCTGGCCCGCAAGGAGACCAGGCTGGACGCCGGTCGCTCCACCCTCGAGGAAAAGCAGGCGCTGCTGCTCAGCGAGCGCGAGCGGGCCCATGCCGAAGAGGTGAAGATCGAACGGCTGGAGACCAGCAGCGACGCCATGCGCGAATCCCTGGGTGCATCCGCCCAGCGGCAGAAGGAGCTGGAAGAGGAGGCCACCCGGCTGGAAGAGGCGCAGACCGACACCCTGAAGCAAATCGAGGGGGCGGGACTGCTCTCCGGAGAGCTGGAGCGGGAGCTGCAGACACTCACCGGCGAGGCCGCCCGGCGGCAGGAAGCCCACGGGGCGGCTCTCAAGTCCGTGGAAGAGATGACGGCGCAGCGGGATCAGCACGCATCCCAGCGCATGGAAGCCATGGACCAGCTGCTGGCCAGCAAGAACCAGATTCGCGGCCTGGAGCGGGACCGCGGCTCCATCACCGCCGAGCTGGAAGGTCTGGGCCGGCGAATGGCCGAGCTGGACCAGGAGCACGGGCCCCTGGGCCGGCAGGATGAGGAGAACCGTCAGGCCGGCGCCGAGCTGGCCACGTTGATCGGCGGTCAGGCTGTCGAGGAACAGCGGCTCTCCGGCCTGGTGGAGACCGCGGAGCAGCGCCGCACGGACCTCGCCGGCCAACTGCAGACGGTGCAGGGCCGCCGGGCCTCCCTCGAGGAGCAACAGCGAGCGGTGGAAAAGATGGTGGAAGAGCGGCTGGGTTTCTCTTCCAGTGTCCAGCGATTGCTGACCACTGCCCCGCCCGAGCTGGCCGGTAAGATCCGGGGGCCCCTGGCTGACCACATCAAGGTGGAGAAGAGTGACGAACGCCGGGTGGAACGCTTCCTCGGTGACAAGCTGGAATGGATCCTGGTGGAAGACGGTGGGGCGGCCCGGGAGATCAAGGAGTGGATGGGCTCTGCCGGTTTGCCGGGTCCGTGCACGCTGTTGCCCCTGGACGCCGCTGGAGACGAGAACCAGCCGGTGGCGGAAGGCCTGGAACCCCTGCTGCAGCGGGTGGCCATCCCCGAGTTCTGCCGTGGTGCGGTCAACCCGCTGCTCTCCCGGGTCTACCTGGTGGATTCCATCGGTGACGGTCTCGAAGCCTCATCGCGGGTTTCCGGCGCCACCTTCCTCACGGCCGAGGGAGACTGCCTCGCGCCCACCGGGTCGATCACCTGCTGGGGCGCCCGCAGTGAAGACCTGCCCCAGGAGGAGGCCGGAGACGGACCGCTGGCCCTGCGGCGCCGCGCCCGGGAACTGGATGCCGATCGGAACCGGGCGGTTGAAGAGGAGGCCCGGCTGTCCGCCGAGCTGGAGTCCACCGCAGTTGAAGCCGCCCGCCTGGGGGCTGAGCTGACAGCGGTGAGCCAGCAGCTCAAGGAGGGCGAGGGCCGCCGTTTCGAGCTGAAGCACGAGGGCGAACGGCTGAAGGCCGCCCTGGAGGAGAACCGCCGGCAGCACCGTGGCCAGGCCGATGCGTCGTCACGCCTCCGCTCCGATCTCGAAGGGCTGAGCCGGGACGAGGAAAAGCTGAAGCAGCAGTCCGCCGAGCTGGTGCAGAACCTGGAGCGGCTCAACGAAGAGGGGGAGGAGATCCACCGCCGCGAGGCCGAGCATCGCGGACACCAGGAAAACGTGCGGGCCGAGCTGGAGGAGACCCGCACCCTGCTGGCCGCCTGCCGTGAGAAACTGGAGGGGGCCAAGCGCACCCGCCAGGGTCTGGAAACGGCGCGGGAGGACCTGATCCAGCGCAGCGGCCGCACCCAGACGGCGCGCACGGCCGAACTGGAGAACCAGGAATCCCTCAGGACCTCGATCCGAGAGGCCGGGGAGACCAGGGGCAGCCACCTGGAAACCCTCGACGTCCTGCGCAAGAAGGTGGCCGGGGCGGAACGGGCCTGTGACCAGTTGGCCCGCGACACCTCCCTGCTCGGCTCCGAAGTGAAGAACATCCGCCGGGAAGTGGACACCAACCGGGAGAAAAAAGAGGGCTTCGACATCGAGCTGACCCGGATCAAGTCCGAAATCGGTTTCTTCGAAACGGACCACCGGGAGACTTTTGGTAAGCCACTGGAGGCGATTCCCCCCTGGGAGCTGGCCAAGATCGAAACCGAGGCGAAGGATGATCCCCTGGTGACCGCTCGCTCCGAAGCGGAGAAACTGCAGGCGCGCCTGCAGCGGATGGGCCAGGTGAACATGAGGGCCATCGAGGAATGCGAGTCGGTGGAAACCCGGTTCCGCTTTGTCAGCGAGCAGAAGACCGACATCGAGGAATCCATCGTCTCCCTGGAGAAGACGATCAAGAAAATCAACGTCACCTCCCGCAAGCGATTCCTCCACGCCCTGCAACATATCAACAATTCATTCGAAAGCACCTTCAGCGACTTCTTCGGTGGCGGCACGGCCACCATCGCCCTGCCCGAGGGGGCCGACCCGCTGGAGTCCGACATCGAGATCACCGCCCGCCCGCCGGGCAAAAAGAACCAGAACGTGGTCCAGTTGTCGGGCGGCGAGAAGGCACTCACCGCCATCGCCTTCCTCTTCTCGGTGCTCAAATACAAGCCCACTCCCTTCTGCATTCTCGACGAGGTGGACGCGGCCCTGGACGACGCCAATGTGGATCGCTTCCTCAACCTGATGAAAGAGATGTCCAAGGAGACCCAGTTCATCCTGATCACCCACAACAAGGTGACCATGGAGAGCGCCGACCTGCTCTACGGCGTGACCATGGAGGAACCGGGGATCAGCAAACTGGTGTCGGTGAGCCTCACCGGCAACGGGGAGAACGGGTCGCGAAAAGACGACCCGGGAGACGTTTCCGGTGCGGGCGAGTGGACGAGCCCGCCACCGGACACCGGCGAGACGATGATCGAACCTCACCTCAGGGCGTAATACCCCTCGCGGGCCTTCACCGTGTATTCACCGCCGGGCACACTGACCGCAATGCGCCGCCAGCTGCCGTCCCGCCGCTGGTTGGTGGACGTGTAGTAGATCGAGTACTGGTGCTTCAGTTCGTCGGCCACCCGGTCATAGAACTCCGACAGTTCACGAGCCCGCCGGGGGTAGTAGGCGTTGCCGCCGGTGCGTCGGGCCAGCAGGGACAACTGCTCCTCCAGGCTGGTGCCGTCGATGATGCTGCGGTGGTGGATCTCCCGGCCCAGGCCGATGACAAACACCGCCACGTCCGAGCGGAGCGCGTGCTCCAGGGCCTGGTGGAAGGTGTGCCTGCTGCCCGGTGACAGGCCGTCAAAGCTCTCGTCCCGGCCGTCACTGAGCAGCAGGATCGCCTTGCGGCCCGCATCCCGGCCCAGCAGGTCCACCGACTGGTAGAGCGCGTCGTAGAGCGCCGTGCCCCGGCCGATGTCCAGCGCGGTGATGGCCTGCTGGAGCTCCCCGGCCAGGTTGGTGAATGGACAGGCGCGGTTCACCGTCTCGTGAAAACCGAGAACGGTGAAGCTGTCCTCGACGCTCACCGTCTCGGCAAAACGGGAAGCAGCGGTGCGGGCCAGTTCGATCTTCTCCTTGGCCTGGTCGCGGCGGGCCATGCTCTGGCTGCAGTCGAGCAGCATCACCAGCCGCAGCGGCTTGTCCTCGGCGCTGAAGGAGGTGATCTCCTGGGGCACTCCTTCCTCGGCCACCAGCACGTCAGCTGCGGTCAACTGGTCGACGAAGCGGCCCCGGCGGTCGGTGACCGTGGCGTAGACTTCCACCAGGCGCACCTCGGAAGCGAAGTCGACCTGCAGCGGCCGGCTGCGGATCGCCGCATCGGACCACTGCCCCCGGCTGTCCAGGGCCTGGACCTCGATCAGGGTCTCGTAGAGCATCTTTTCGCCGGGCATCCAGTCCAGCGTGTATGGCGCTTCGTCGTCCACCCCGATCAGTTCACCATCGGCGAAGAACTCCACCCGCACAACCGTGGCCCCGTCGGCCGGCTGCACCTCGGCCTCGATCCGGCTGGTCTCCTCCAGAAACTGTCCGTGGAGCGGCCGGCGGATAATCACCCGGGAGGCTTCCCGGGCCTGGAGAAGCGGGGAGAAAAACAGGACAGCCGCCAACAGGACGGCGGCAGCCGCAAAAACGGCGGTGGTCCGGGCCGTGGATCTGTTCGGTTGGTTCATCATCTCCGCTGCCGGCCCCCTGGTCCGGCGTTCTGGTGCCACCCTGCTCCTACCGCCTTGATGGGAATCGGCGATTCATCTATCATAAACGCCGCTTGAGGAGAGCCGGTTCGATTTTTTAGAGGCGGCCGGGAGGAAGATGATGAGCGGACAGCCTGAACCATGGAACGGAGCGGAATCCGGGGGCGGGTCCCGCCGGCGCATCTGGGTCTCCCTGGTGGTGCTCTACCTCTCGGCGGGTTTTCTGCTGACCTTCACCATGCGCCCGCAGTGGATCATGCCCGATCCCGGGCAAACCGACTTCCTCGACGCCATGATCAACCCCCGGATCTACCTCAGTGCCCTGTTCTGGCCGTTCTGGCTCATTTCCAGCCTGTTCTAGGCCCCGGCACTCCACATCAAAGGGTTACCGTCTCCCAGCGCGCCCCCTCCGGCGACATCCGTCCCAGGCCCCGCTGGTGAGCCTTGACGATGAAGTCCAGCGAGGCCGGCTCCAGGCCGAACAGCCCGGCTGCCGCCGCGTCAGCGGCCACCTGGTCGGTGCTGGCCACCAGGGTGTTGATCTGCTCCACGTCCTTGACGTTGCCGCCCTGGGGCCCGTTGCGCTTGAGGATCCGCACCGCGTCCACCACCACCAGCCGGGGCTGGAAGTAGGCGGCCATGTCGACGATGGTGGTGCTGATGTTCTGGTGCAGGTGCTGCCGGCGACCGCCCACGGCACCGAACCAGTTCTTCATGCCCAGGGAGAGCTGGGTCAGCGAGTGGTGCTTGGCCACCGGCACGTTGATCAGGCAGTCAGCCTCGAGCACCGGACGGGCGGCCATCCAGCGGCCTATCACTTCGCCCTTCATATCCACTTCCACGTAATCCCTGGGCACCAGCGGCCGCAGTTCAGCCCCCTCTTCGCGGCAGACCGCCTCGATCCCGCTGCGGGCATAGCAGCGGCGCTGGTCGTTACAGGTGTTGTCCAGCACGGTCACCGATGCTGCCCCCGCCGCCTTGCAGTGTTTGATCAGGCTGGCCACGACCTGCGGATTGGTATTGGCCCCCTGCTCGGGGATGCGGTCCCAGCCGATGTTCGGCTTGAGCACCACCTTGTCCCCTTTGTTGACAAAACGACCCATGCCGCCAAGGTTTTCCAGGGCGGTCTTCACCAGTCGCATGGGCGAACCGCCACGCACGGTCACCAGGTCCGGCCAGTCGCCGGCGACGGCTGGTGCACTGCCTTTCTCCGGCTGCAGGGGACGACCCCGGAGCGGACCGGCGCCCACCAGCCCGAACAGGCCGGCACCGGCCACGGTGCGGATAAAATCTCTTCTTTCCTTGCCCACGATTACCTCCCGCAATGGGTTGCCACCCGGTTGTCTTCAATCTGTATTCCAGCAATGTCCAAATTGTAGCACAAGGGCGACTTCGTCCCGGCAGGACCAGGGCATCCCCAAGTTGACTCCCCATGGGCGAATTGTTAACATCCGACCCCGTCAACCGGTGGATGAACCACCTGCAAAAGACCATCACGGAGCAGCCGGAAGTGAGCCGATCGGGAATAACCTATGTCCTGCCGCACCTGGAAACCGGCGGGACACAGCGACAGATGAAGGAACTGCTGCTCGGGCTGGACCGGGACCTGTTCGAGCCGCGGGTGGTGGCCTTTTCCGGGTTCGGCAGCGACTACCGATCCGAGATCGAGGCCACGGGAACGCCGGTGACCATCCTGCCCAAGCGCAAGGGCGGTGACCCGCTGATCCTCTTCCGGCTGGCCGGCGCCTTTCGCCGTCACCGGCCGGCAATCGTTCACACGCTGCAGACCGCCGGCAACCGCTACGGGATTCTCGCCGCGAAAATGGCGGGCATCCCCCACCGGATCACCACCGAACTCTACTACTTCGACTGGGAGCACAAGTATCGCATCCTCGACCGCCTGGACCGGCTGGTGGCCCACTGGACCAGCGTGGTGGTGGCCAACTCCCACTTCGTCAAGACCGAACTGAACCGGGCCCTCCACATCCCCCTGGACAAGATGGAGGTGGTCTACAACGGTTATGACCTGGATTTCCACCAACGCGCCTCGCTCGATGGCGATGCCCGGCAGGTCAAACGGCGGGAACTGGGGCTGGAGGACGGTCTGGTCTCCTTTGCCATCGTCGCCCGGCTGGTCCAGGTGAAGAACCACGCCATGCTGCTGCGGGCAGCCGGCCTGCTCAAGGAGCAGGGCCACGACTTCCGGCTGCTGGTGACCGGTGACGGCGCCCTGCGGGATACCCTGGAGGAGCAGGCCCGGCAACTGGGCCTGCAGCAGCAGGTCAACTTCCTCGGCACCCGCTCGGATGCCGCGGATATCATGGGCGCTGTGGACCTGACCCTGCTCACCTCCCACACCGAGAGCCTCTCCAACGCTATCATCGAGTCGCTGCTCACCGGCCGGCCGGTGCTGGCCACCGCCGTGGGCGGCAACCCGGAGCTGATCCGCGACAGCGAGAACGGCTTCCTGGTCCCCGACAACGACCACCAGGCCCTGGCCGAGCGGATGCTTCGCTTCATCCTCGACCCCTCCCTGGCCGCCACCATGGGCCGCCGGGCCCAGGAAGACGCCCGCCAAACCTTCAGCGCGGCCAAAATGGTTGACGAGACCTGCGCGGTCTACCACCGCCTGTTGGGGAAATAGAGCCGTATTTAAAAAGGGGACAGGTAACTAATTAAATCCGCTCTGGGTGGCAATCCGCCACGGGATGTGGGCTTAATTAGTTACCTGTCCCCTTTTTAACACTCCTTTTTAACACTACTTTCTCGTGGTGGGATCCCAGCTCACGGCCTGCTTGCCGCTAACCCAGTTCCACATCCCGTGTACCGAGGCCAGGTTGACCATGGCGAAGTAGTAGGGAG
>CBESOE010000062.1:0-22663 GCA_965531145.1 uncultured bacterium
CATGCCGAAGAAGATTGGTCGATACAAAATTCTGGACACCCTCGGTGAAGGGGCGATGGGGGTGGTCTACAAGGCACGTGATCCTAAATTCGGCCGCATCGTCGCCTTGAAAGCGATCCGCTCAGGTGAGGTGTTGCCCGAAGGGGAAAAGGCCGAGTTTTTCAAACGTTTCTCACGGGAAGCCCACGCCGCCGGCAGCCTGTCCCATCCGAGCATCGTCAAGATTTTTGACACCGACAGGGACTCCCGCCGCGAGATTTCCTATATCACCATGGAGTATGTGGAGGGGAAATCCCTCGAGGATCTGTTTCATGAGAACGGACCGTTTTCCGCGGACCAGGCGCTGGTCATCGCCATCCAGGCGGCCAAGGGGCTGGGTTACGCGCACAAACGGGAAGTGGTGCACCGTGACATCAAGCCGGCAAACATCCTGCTCAACATCGACGGCACGGTGAGAATCACCGACTTTGGCATCGCCAAGGTTTCCGCTTCCACTCTCACAACATCGGGGCAGTTCCTCGGCACACCGAGCTACATGTCACCCGAGCAGGTTCTCGGAGACGAGGCCGACGGCCGCAGCGACCTCTTCTCGCTGACCATCGTCCTCTACCAGCTGGTCACGGGTGAGTTGCCCTTTCCCGGCAACAACATCACCACCATCGCCTACAAAATCGTGAACACCGATCCCCCACCACCGACACATATCAACTGTCACCTCGCGGACGGGTTCGATTCCCTGATCGCCAGGGGTATGGCCAGAAATCCGGCGGACCGGTTCCAAACCGCCGACGAGATGATCACTGAATTGAAGGCCCTGTATCGGCAGGATGCTCCGGATGGTGTTTCCACCGCCCAGACGGTTCAGCAGCGCGACCAGTCCGGACAGAGCACCGTTGTCGCAGACTCGGCACCGACAGTAGCTGTTCCAGAAACCGTCGTTGCCCGGGGAACCCGCCAGCAGCCGAATCTGACCGTGTCAGTCAGCGATACACCGTCGATTCCGTCCGTCCCGAACCGGACGAGTATCAGTCAGGTGCTGCTTGGCGCGGTATCCGGTCTCAGTGTATTGCTGCTTTCATTTTTCTTCATCTATCCCCTGCTTGTCAGCAGCAGCGATGAGCCGCTGAGTGCTCCACCGGCGGCGCCACGTCAGCAGATCGTGAACCGCTACGATCTGACCATGCTGACCGCGGATTCATCGCCCGCGGCAAACGCGGTGGAATTCGCCGCGGACATTCCGTTGCCGGACCTCCCCGATGAAATACCAGCGCCGGCCCGAACCGCGGGTGACGGTCATGGGCTCAGCACTGATCGGCAGAGCACTGAGGTTCAGGACCCCACCGAGTCGCTCGGGGAGAAGTCCCAGGACGTCATCGACGGTGAAAACAGTGCGATGGTTGTTCCGGATTCCTCACCCGCCGGCACGCTCAACCTTGTGCTTCGACACCCGTTCGTTGCGGGGCGGCTGGTGGTCTTTGCCGACAACCAACCGGTATACGAGAGTGAACTGGGGCAGATGGACGGCGAGGGGAGCACGTTCAAGAAGAACTTGAAGGTGCTGGGCAGAAAATTGAAGCTGGCCAGCCACCAGGCCGAAGGCATCAGAATTCCGGTGGGCCTGCACCAGATCGAGGTGGAGGTGGTACGCCCCGACGGGTCGGTGCTCCCCCGGGCCGGCCTGGCCGCCAACTTCGTCGCCGGCGGGGAGAACTGCCTCTCCATTCTCTGCAGCCGCAAGAAGTCGAAGAAACTTCAGCTCGAGTGGGATGATGCGGAGTGAGGCCGGTTGCGCTAATCCTCACCGCCTTCCGCCAGGCAGGCTTTCGCTTTCCCGATCCAGCTTTTCAACCGCTCGTCCGGCCGGCGGCTCAGTTCCTTCTCCCAGGTCTCAATGGCCCGTGCAAACTCGCCTTTCTTGAAGTAAACCAGGCCCAGGTTGAAGCGGACGTCGGGCAGGTTGAGGGTCATTCTCGTCTTCGTCCCCGGATTTGAGTCGGAGCCGGACTGTTCGGCCTCAGCGGCGCACCGGGTACCGGCGTCATTGTCACCGGAATTGACGAATTTCAGAATGGTCTTTCCCGCCTTGACCAGGTCGCCGTGATTGAGCAGCACCGCCTCGGTGACCCGCTCACCATTGAGATACGTTCCGTTGGTGCTGCCCGTATCCTCCAGGTGATGTCTCCCCTCCCGGACGAAAACCCGCAAGTGCCGGCCCGATACCTGCTCGTCATCGTTCAGGACAATGTCATTGGACGGCTCCCGGCCCAGAAGCTGCTCTGTCTGCTGGAGAAGGTACTCCCGATCACCATCCTCGGTTCTGAGGACCAGCCTCGCTGACGGGAATGCCGTGGGACTGTTCATGCCTGACTTCATCGCGCTCAACTTTCCGCAGAGATCATTGGCAGAAACACCCGGAATCCGGCCCCCTGCCCCGGGTTCGAAGCCGCAAGAATGTTCCCCCCCCAATTTTCGACGATGGTCCTGGAGATGGAGAGGCCGAGGCCCGTCCCCTCGCTCTTTGAGGTAACAAAAGGCTGGAATATCTTCGGTAGCAGGTCAGCGGGAATTCCCGGCCCGCTGTCCCGGACCTCGACAAAAACGAATTCGGTGGTCATGGCCTCTGCTCCCTGCTCCACGGCAAGTGTACATATCCGGCCGGCTCGGCATTCCCTCGACATCGCCTGCTCGATGGTTTCACTGCCCGTTTCCAGCACCACCTCTCCCGTGCCGTCAAGCGCTTCCTGGGCATTGAGCAACAGGTTCATCAACACCTGTTCGACCTGGCTCACGTCGGCGTGCACCGACGGGATATCGCGGCCGAACGCCAGGCGAACCGTGACGGTTTTCAGGACCGGTGTCATGAACGTGAGCAGCTGGTCCACGATGGCATTCAGATCAATGTCCGACTTGTGCTTCGATTGTTTCCGGGAGAAGCGCAGGACATTCTCCGTCAGCCCCTGCAAACGGCCCAGGGCTTTGGCAATCTCGGCCAGGTTTCCGGCCTGGCCGTGCTCCATCCGGCTCATCAGCAGTTCCACGTGGCCGCCGATCACGTGCAGGGGATTCCTGATCTCGTGAACGATAGATGATGCCATCTCCCCCATGGCCGCCATCCGTTCGGAACGGACCAGCATTTTCTGCGCCTGGCCCAGTTCCTCGTGGGCCGCGTTCAGTTCTTCCAGCCGATTTTCCAGGTCCCGGTTCCGTTCCTTCAATTCCCGGTACGCAGCCACTCGTTCATTGTCGACAGCCAGGAGAAGGCCTTCTGCCTCCCGGTAGACGGATTCCAACTCGTTCAGCAGTTGGGCATTCTCCTGCCGCAGCTCGTCGGCCCGCACCGCGGGATCCGCTGTTTTACCAATAGTCATAGTGTTGGTGTCGTCTTTTCAACGGCCGGACTTTAGACAGCAAGCGTGGGGGCTACCCGTCCCCGCCGTCGGGACCGGCCACGGTTGCCGGGGCAGCTTTTCGTCCCCAGCTCATGCGGCGGAACAACGCGGCGACAACGATGGTTCGCATGTCGTCCAGCAGGGTGTACACCACCGGCACCACCAGAAGCGTGAAGAGGGTGGAAGAGATCAGCCCGCCGATGAGGGTCAGGCCGAAGCTGGTGTAACTGAGCCCGATGGAGGAGGTGCCGCTCATGGTCACCGGGATCAGGCCGCAGATGGTGGTGAGGGTGGTCATCATGATCGGGCGGAAACGACGCTCGGTGGCCATCAGCAGCGCCTCGCGCCGCTCCATACCCTGCTTGCGCAGCCGGTTGACATAGTCGATGAGCACGATGCCGTTGTTCACCACCACCCCCACCAGCAAGATGCAGCCCACCACACCGAGAAAGTCGATGTCGAAGCCGAAGGCGAAGTGTATCCAGCTCACACCGATGGGCGCGAGGATGATGCTGAAGATGATCGAGAGCGGCAGCATGAAGCTCTCGAAGAGAAAACCCATCAAAAGGTAGATGAAGACCACCGAGAGCAGCAGCGCGAACTGCATCGCCGCCAGGTCCTCGTCCACTTCCTCACCCCGTTGTTCGCCGAAGCGTACGCCCTCGGGCAGGTCGATGCTCGACTGCAGGGCCAGCAGCGACTTCCGGGTTTCCTCTTCCTTGCCCTCCTCCAGCTCCAGGGTCAGCGTTTGAGTTGTCCGCTTGTTGCTGCGAACAATCCTCTCCGCCGAAGCCAACTCATGCACTTCGGTCACCGAGGAGAGGGGCACGGCGCCGCCGCTGGCGGTGGGAACATAGAATCCCTTGAGCTTGTCGAGGGTCTCCCGGTCCTCCTCCTTGTAGCGCACCCGCACCGGAATTTCCTTGCCGTCGCGGTGGTAATAGGGCAACTGCTGGCCGCGCAGAGCGTAGCCCACCACTCCGGCCACCACCTGGGGGTTGATTCCCTGCTGCTGGGCCCGGCCGCGGTCCACCACCAGACCCAGTTCGTTGGGCGCCGGGTCACCGCTGGACTTGAGCCCCAGCACTCCGGGCACGGCGATGAAACGGTCTTCGATCTCTCCGGCCACCCGGTCCAGAACCCGAAAGTCCTCGCCGAACAACTCAACCACAAAAACCTGTTGTCCCTCTTCCTCCTCGGACTCGCTCTCCTGGCCGGTGAAGTATTCGGCGCCCGGTTTCTTGGGGATCAGCTCCATCAGCCGCTCGGTGACCTCGCGGGGCGAGATATCGTTGGTCCGCGGGCGCTTGAACCAGCCTTCCAGCTCACCGTAGGTGGCGGTGTGGAAATGGAACTGCCCGTCCAGGTCCAGTTCCTCCATGTGCTCTTGGACAACCTCCTCCAGGGAACGGAAATAGACTTCCGTCTCCTCCAGCGTGGTTCCCCGGGGCATCTCAATGTCGATTTCGAAACCCGACCGCTCCTCTTCCTGCACGTCGACGAATTTCACATGCTTGAAGGCCACGGCCCCGGTAACTGTGTAGAGCAGCACCAGCAGGAGCACCAGGTCGAAACGGCGCTTGAGAAAGACACCCAGCAGTGAGGTGTAGCCCCGGTTCATCCGCCCCAGGGTGTGGTTGTACACAACCTCCACGAAAGCGGTGAACCGATCGTAGGCCCCCCGCAAACGGGTCTTCTGCTTCACCCCGTTGGCCAGGGTGAGGTAGACGCAGAGGGGGACAAAGACACCGGCCACCACCAGTGAGGCCAGCAGGGCCATGGAAATGGGCAGTGAAAGGCGCAGCAGGAAGAACTGCCCCTGCCCTTCCACCAGGGACACCGGGAGAAAGACCACGATGGTAGTGAGGGTGGCCATCAAAATGGCCAGGGCGATCTCCCCCACGCCCTTGATCGCCGCATCGCGCCGCCGCATCCCCTCCTTGTGCAGGCGGTGGACGTTCTCCGCCACCACCACGGAGTTGTCCACCAGCAGGCCCACCGAAATCATCAGCCCCAGCAGAGAGAGGATGTTCAACGACTCGTTGGCAAAGTACATCACGGTGAGCGAGATAAGCAGGCTCAGCGGGATGGAGAGGGTGATGATCAGAGTCAGGCGCAGCCGTCGGAGGAAGAAAAAGAGCACCACCACGGCAAAGAGCGCGCCGATGCGCCCGCTGTCCAGCAGGGTCTTCAGCGACTCCTCGATCACCTGCCCCTGGTCGAAGAGGGGGAAGATGCCGATGTCCTGCAGCCGGGGTTCACCCTCCAGCCGCTCAAGTTCCGCCCGCATGGCCCGGGCCACGTCAATCGTGTTGGCCTGCCCCTCCTTGAGTACGATCAACGCCACTGCCGGCTGGGAGTTGGCCCGCACCCGGTAGGTCTGCTCCGGCTCCTTCCAGCTCACATCGGCGATGTCCTTCAAACGGATCGAGGGGGCCACCAGCCGCTGGCGCAGCGCTTCCAGGTCTTTGTAGCGGGCCACCGAGCGCAGCAGCAGCTTCTTGCCACCGAAGCGCACGTCACCGGAGGCCAATGTGAAGTTGTCGTCGGCCAGTTCGCCGGCCAGCTGGTAGATGTTCAGGCCACTGGCCTCGGTGCGCTCCCGGTCCAGCTCGATGAAGATCTCCTTCTCCATCAGCCCCTGGACTTCCACAGTGGCCACGCCGTCGATCCGCTGCAGCGGCATGATGATCTGGTTCTGGATCAGGTTGAAGGGGTCGATCAGGCCTGGATCGACAGTGAGCCCCAGCACCATCACCGGAATGCTGGCATCGTCCTCCTTGCGGATGGTGATGCGGTCGGCGTCCTCGGGCATCCGGACCCGGGCCCGCTCGATGCGGTCCCGCAGTTCGCGGTAGGCCACGTCCATGTCGGTCCCGGTCTTGAACCGCAGCGAGATGAATGCGATGCCGGTGCGGGCGTACGACCGGATGCCGTCGATGCCGGCAACCGTGCTCACCTCCTCCTCCAGGGGAAGGATGATCTTTTCCAGCATCTCCTGGGGCGGCGCGTCCCGCCAGGGCACACGGATTCCGAGGAAGGGGTTGTTGAACCCGGAGGGGATCAGTTCGAGGGGGATGCCGATGGTGGCCACCACGCCCACCACCAGGGCGCTGGCCAGCATCACCAGCACCGCGATCCGGCGGTTGAGTGAAAACCGCGGCAGTGCTTCCTCGAGTTTGCGTTGATCCCTCACCCGCTGAAACTCCCCTCACCTTCCACTATGCCAGCCCCTGAAGGTGCATCCGCCTCGCGGCTGCCGAATATCAGGTCCCGGCCCCGTTCGATCACGGCGTAGACGCCCGGGATCACCAGCAGGGTCAGCAGGGTCGAGACGATCAGACCGCTGATCACCGAAATGGCCATCGGCGTGCGGATCTCCGCACCGTCGCCCAGCCCGAGAGCCATGGGCAGCAGCCCCAGGGCGGTGGTGGCAGTGGTCATCAGGATCGGCCGCAAGCGCACCGTGCCGGCAGTGACGATGGCCTCGTCGCGTTCCATCCCCCGCCGCCGCAAGGTGTTGATGTAATCGATAAAGACAATGGCGTTGTTCACCACGATCCCGGCAAGCATGATCATCCCCAGGAAAACCACCACCGAAAGGCTGATCCCGAGAAGCTTCAGGGTCAACATGGTGCCGAGGAAGGCCAGGGGGATGGTGAGCATGATCACCAGCGGCTGCATCAGCGACTCGAACTGGGCGGCCATGATCACGTAGACCAGGAAGATGGAGAGACTGAGGGCCAGGATCAGGCTGCCCCGGCTGCGCTCCCACTCCAGGTTCTGACCGGTGATGTAGAAGGTCATGTCCGACGGCCAGTCGAGGGCATTGAGTTCTTTCTCGATGCCGGCCACCGCGTTGCCCAGTGACCCCTGCCCCAGGTTGGCGGTGACCAGCGCCACCCGCCGCCCGTCCACCCGGCGAACCTCGCTGGGCCCCTCGGCCAGGTTGATGGCCGCCACGGCGGAGAGCGGAATCGGGTGCTCGCCGCCGGGGTTGACCACGAAATCGCGGATGTCTTCCACCCGGTTGCGGTCCGCTTCTTCGTAACGGACAATCAGCGGGATCCGCCGGTCGCCGAGGTTGAAGCGGGTAGCTTCGTAGCCCTTGACCGCGTTGCGCACCTGGTCGGCCACCCGGGCAATGTTCAGTCCGAAACGCGACAGCTGGTCGCGATCGTATTCGATCTGCACCTCGGGAGCACCGCTGCGCTGGGTGGTCTCCACGTCTGTCAACTCGGGCAGGCCGGCCATGGTTTCCCGGACCTTTTCCGCCATCTGTCGCAGGCGCGGCAGGTCTTCGCCATGCACTTCCACTTCGATGGGAGTACGGAAACTGAACAGCACCGGCCGCACCACCCGCGACTCGAGATCTGGTATCTTTTCGAGCTTCCGGCGGACCCGGTTCGCCACCTGGGCCTCCACCCGGGGGTCGGAAGTGTCGAGAATCACCTTCAGTTTCGCGGTGTGCTCACCTTCGTCGGAACGCTGGCTGGTGGCCGGGTCGAAACCGAAGGTTAGCAGCAGGGAATCGATGTGCTCGCGCTCGGCCAGAACCGCCTGCTCAACCGGGGTGAGCAGTGAGACCGTTTCTTCCAGCGGGGTGCCCACCGGCAGCGCCACTTCAACGGTGAACTCGCCCTGGTGCACCTCGGGCAGCAGTTCGCTGTCCAGGCTGAGGGCCAGCCAACCGGTGGCACCGATACTGAAAACAGTGAACAGCACCATGCTCATTGGATGATTCACGGCCCAACGCAGTGTGGGGGGGTAGCCACGATTGATCAAGGCCAGCAGCCAATTCATCACCTTCAGCGGCAGAACGGTGATCAGCCAAAATACGAACATGATGGATTTGCCGAGGAAAACCTGCCAGATCCAGGAGAGCCCCATCAGGATGGCGTAGAGCAGCTTGCCCACGATTTCCAGCACGGTTCCCAGCACCAGCCTCGGCACCCAGTAGATCAGGAAGGGCCAGCGGAAAAAGCGCGACCCCGCATTGAAATCCCTGCGGAAGACGTGCCAGGTGGCGGTGGGCCAGAATGACGGCTTTCTCTCGGCCAGTGTGCTGACCGCAATACCGCGTCGGCTGGCCAGCATGGGGATGAAGAAGATGGCCACCAGCAGCGAGACCAGCAGCGAGATCACCACCGCCAGCCCCAGGTTTCCGAAGGCCTGGCCTGCCACCCCCACAACAAAGACCATGGGAAAAAAGACAGCGATGGACGTCAGGGTCGAGGCCACAACCGCCATCCGCACCTCGGAGGCGCCGCGGCTGGCCGACGTTTCCAGGTCGTCCCCTTCCTCTCTGCAGCGGTAGATCGACTCCAGCACTACAATGGATGAGTCGACCAGCATACCGATACCCATGGCCAGCCCGCCGAGGCTCATGATGTTCAAACTCACCCCGAGGATGTTCATCGGGGCGAATGTGTCGAGCAGGCTGATCGGGATGCTCACCGCGATGATCAGGGTGGGCACAAACTTGCGCAGGAACAGGAAGAGCACCAGCACCGCCAGCAGCCCACCGATGATCGCCGTGTTGCGCACTTCGTTGACACTGCTCTCGATGAATACCGAGCGGTCGGCCACCAGCTTGAGGATCACACCCTCGTCACGATACAGCTCGGCAGCCAGTTCAGTCTCGCGTTGTCCGCCGGGCCGGCGTTCGCCTTCGGGCTCGTCTTCCCCTTCAGGTTTTTCTTCGGCGGCCTCGGCCTCAGCCGCGATCACCTTGTCGATGTCACCCACCCGCATTTTGATGCTCTGGGCCAGAGAGACCATATTGGCATCGGCCTCCTTGAAGACCTCGATCTGGACACTCTCGCTGCCATCGGTGCGGGTGGTGATCTGGCGTTCCTTGTGCCCCCAGCCGACCCGTCCCAGGTCGCGAATCCGGATCTGGCGGCCCTCGCGGGTCACCACCACCGTGTCCTCGATCTGTCCCAGGTTCTGGTACTCGTTGATCGTCCGCACCATGTACTCGGTGTTGCCCTCCTTGAGCGTTCCGCCGGCCACATTGATGTTTTCCTGGGCCAGCCGCTCGATCACCTGCTGGGCCGAAATGTTGGTCCGGCGGAGCTGCTCTTCGTCCAGCAGCACGTGAATCTCTTCTTCGAGGCCACCACGCACTCGCACCGCGGCCACGCCCTTCACTGGTTCCAGCGCGCGCTTGACCTGCAGTTCGGCGATGCGGCGCAGCCGCCGCAATCCTTCTTCACCCTCGAACTGCTGGCCTTCGCCGGAAAGGCTCAGCTCCAGCACCGGGTCGAGGGAAGGATCGAAGCGCAGGATCAAGGGCCGTTCCGCCTCGTCAGGGAGAAAGACCAGGTCGAGTTTCTCCAGGGTGTCCTGCACCGCGTCGGACATTTCGGTGTCCCAGGTGAACTCCAGCACCACGTCGCTGACATCGGCCCGGCTGACACTCGAGATGCGGCGCAGGCCGCCGATGACGCCGAGGGCCTCTTCCACCGGACGGGTGATGTCGTTCTCCACTTCTTCGGGGGCCGCACCGGGGTATTCGGTGCGCACGGTGAGGGTGGGATAGCTCAGCTCCGGCATCAGGGTCACCGGGAGCCGGCCGTAGGAGAAGTAGCCGAAGACCACCGCGGCGAGAAAGACCATCAGGATGGCCACCGGCCGGCGGGTGACGAAGCTGTGGCTCTCGTTGCTCACTGGACGGCCACCTCCGCACTCTCCGACTCATCAGTGTCGGCCGGCACGTTGGTTGGCTCTTCCTCCGCGACTTCAGTGGCGGCACCGTCCCCGGCCGACGGACTATCCTCGGTCACCGCGGCCTCTTTTTCCTCCGCCTCCTTCTCCTCGTCCCCGGGCAGCTTGACCAGGGCGCCGTCCTTGAGGCCCGACTGGCCGGCGGTAACCAGCAGGTCGCCCACCTCGAAGCCCTCCAGCGGCTCGACATACATCGCATTCTCCAGCTGCGGCACCAGACGCACCCGCTCCACGTCACGCTCCCCGGCCAACCGGAAGACGAAGATCTGGTCGTTCTCGTAGACCAGTGCCCGCTTGGGCACCAGCAGCGCGTCGTCCCTGGTGGCGGCCACCAGTTCCACTTCCACATACATTCCGGGCCGCAACCCCTCCTGGAGCGGGATGGCCACGGTGACCTTCACCGTGCCGGTGCCAGGGTCCACCGAGGGGGCGATGCGGTCGACGCTGCCGCTGAACATCCTGTCGCCCATGGCATCGGCGCGGATCCGTGCCGTCTGCCCCTTGTGCAGCCGGGGGAGCTCCTTCTCGGGGACGAAGATCCGGGCCACGATGGAATCGAAATCGACGATCTGGAACAGGGGCTGGTTGACGGTGACGTAGTCGCCGAGATTGACCATCCGCGAGGTCACTACACCGGAGATCGGCGCCTTCACGGAGGTGTAGGCCAGTTCGCGCTCGGCATCATCCCGGGCCAGCAGCAACTGCTCCACCTCGTAGCTGGCCTCGTTGAACGTCTGCTCGCTGATCAGCTCCTGCTGGAAGAGTTTCTCCTGCCGGGTCAGTTCCCGCCGGGCCTTTTCCAGTTGGCCGTTGACCTTGGCCAGGGCGGTACGCTGCATGTCGTCCTGCAGCTTGACCAGTTGCTGGCCGGCGCGGACCGGGTTCCCCTCTTCCACCAGCAGTTGCTCGACGATTCGCGGGGCCTGGGCATAGACCTGGACGTCCCGCTCGGCCTCGAGGTTGGAGGCGAAACGGAGCACCGACTCGATGTGGCCCCGTTCCAGGGCGGCCACTTCCACCGGGACGGCCTCCCGCTCCTTTTCCGTTCCCTCGGCCGCCTCGTCATCGTTATCAGCGCCGCCCAAGCTGATATTGCAGCCGGTAAGCGGCAGCATGGCTGCCAGCAACAGCACCGGCACGCACCACCCGAACATCCGAATCACGCTTTTTCTTATACTCATGGCCCCCTCGTGGAATCCAACCCGTTCCGGTGCTATCCGACCCGATAAAATGGCTTATTCCTTATTAACGTCCATACCCCGGAAAATTTAACCGGTTATTGACAAGCAGTCCGCTGCCGCCAACCCCGACGAGCTTAGGTAACCATACGACGGTGTGGCAGAAAGAGTTCACCAGTCAGCAGCCGACACCGCAGCAGCCAATTTGATCGCCCTTCCTGACCATGATATTCTTTCGCCGCAGTATCATACCTTAACTATTAGAATGGCCTTCGGGCTCATTCCCGGATCGTTGGCCGCCGGCTGACCCGGTGGTTTCATCATCCTCCCGACAGGGAATCAGGAGACGAGACCCCATGAACAGACGTAGACCCGCCGATTTCCGACTGCCCGCCATCGCGGCCGCAGCCCTGCTCATCACCCTTGTTGGATTCTGGAGCGTCCCGGCCGCTGCAGACGACGCCGGCAAGCGCCCGTTGATGCGCTTCCCCGACATTCACGGGGACACGGTGGTCTTCGTCTACGGCAACGACATCTGGAAGGCGCCGGTTGCCGGCGGCACCGCTGTCCGTTTGACCATCAACGACGGTGACGAGCGCTTCCCCCGGTTCTCGCCGGACGGCTCGCTGATCGCCTTCACCGGGGAGTATGACGGCAATACCGACGTCTACGTGATGGACACCGACGGCGGAAACATCACCCGTGTCACCTGGCACCCCGGTGGCGACTACGTGGCGGGCTGGCACCCCACCAGGAACAAGATTCTCTTCAACTCCGTCCGCGGCACCACTGGACGGGTGGGCCGGCTCTACCTCATTTCGCCCGACGGCACCGGCGTGGAAGAACTGATCATGCACTGGGCCGCGGGGGGCAGTTACTCCCCCGACGGCACGCAGATTGCCTTCAACAAGGTCTCCCGTGAGAGCCGCACCTGGAAACGCTACCAGGGTGGCCTGGCCCAGGAGGTCTACCTCTACGATTTCACCACCGACGAAGAACGGAACCTGACCAATTTCGCGGGCACCGACCGCGCCCCGATGTGGATCGGCGACAAGATTTACTTCAGTTCCGACCGGGACGGTGTGCTCAACATTCACGCCGTTGACCCGCAGACGGGAACCATCGAGCAGGTGACCAGTCACACTGAATACGACGTGCGGCGGCCCAGCATGGGCGACGGCCGTATCGTCTACGAGCTGGGCGGTTCCCTCTGGCTGCTGGACACCGCCAGCGGCGAGACCGCACAGATCCCGGTTGAGATCCGCGCCGATGCTCCTGAGGCCCGGCCGGCCATGGTCAAGGTTGGCGACCAGCTTTCCGGCATTGGGATATCCCCCTCGGGCAAGCGGGCGCTGATCACGGCCCGTGGTGAAATCTTTTCCGTGCCCAGTGAGAACGGGCCCGACCGCAACCTGAGCAATGACTGCGGCGCCCGGGACCGGGATACCGCCTGGAGCCCTGACGGGAAGAGTGTGGCCTGGATCTCGGACAAGAGCGGAGAATTCGAGATCTGGATGGCAGCGGCCGACGGCAGTGACGAACCGGTCAAACTGACCAGCCATACCGACGGCTACCGCCACACCCTGCGCTGGAGCCCGGACAGTAAAAAGATCGCCTTCGCCGACCAGACCCTGCGCTGCCACTACCTCGACGTGGCAACGGGGAACATCACCGAAATCGACAAGGCCGACTACGAGGATGTGGATGTCTCGATCAATCTCAAACCGATCCACGATTTCGCCTGGAGCCCGGACAGCCGGTTCATCACCTATTCCAGGATGGACGAATCGCTGGTGCAGAAGGTCTATATCCACGAACTCGAAACCGGGATCAACCGCTGCGTGAGCGGCGGCCTGTTCAACGATTTCGGTCCGGTCTTCTCCCGTGACGGGCAGTATCTCTTTTTCGTCTCCAACCGCCGTTTCGACCCCACCTTCTGTGACTTCGAGTGGGAGATGGTCTACAAGAAGGTGGCCGGCATCTATTGCCTGACCCTGCAAAAGGACGGTGCCCCGCTGATGCCGCCCCAGAGCGATGAAGAGCCCACCGGTGAGGAAGAAAACGGGAGCAGTGATGACGAGGGTGGCGATACCAACGTGGTCATCGACTTCGACGGTCTGGCCGGCCGCATCGAGGCCCTGCCCCTGCCGGCGAGCAATTACCGCAACCTCGCTGCCGGTGACGGCACGCTCTTCTACCTCGATGCCGAGGAAGGCGACTTCAACCGCTTCGAGTACCGCACCGTCCGTTCCCGCGACCTTCACGCCTTCTCCTTCGAAGACCGGGAAGCGGAGACGGTGATCGAGGGCATCGGCGGCTACCTGCTCTCGGCTGACGGTAATAAAATCGTCTACCGCAAACGGAACGGGGCGGGCATCATCTCCGCTTCCGACCGCAAGTCCAAGGGCGGTGCCCTCGACCTCTCCGGTCTGCAGATGAAGATCGACCCGGCCCGGGAGTGGGCCCAGATCTTCAACGAAGCCTGGCGGCTGGAACGGGACTTTTACTACGACCCGAACATGCAGGGCATCGACTGGCCGGCCATGCGCGTGAAATACGGGCGTCTGCTGCCCTTCGCCTCCTGCCGGCAGGACCTGACCTACATCATCGGGGAGATGATCGGCGAACTGAACACCTCCCACACCTACGTCTATTCCGGAGACTCCCGGCGGGCGGCCGAGCGGGTGAACATCGGCCTGCTGGGCGTCGACTGGGAGGTGGACAGTGAGGCCAACCGCTACCGCTTCGCCCGGATCCTGGACGTGGCCGACTGGACCCTGGACGTGATCCCGCCGCTGGCCGGCCCGGGCAAGGACGTGGCCGCCGGCGACTACCTGCTGGCCATCAACGGCACCGAAGTCAGCGCCGACCGCAACATCTACAGCTACTTCGAGGGGCTGGCCGGCCAGCAGGTGACCCTGCTGGTCAACGGATCGGCTTCGGCTGAAGGCGCCCGTGAACTGGTGGTGGAGCCGGTGCGCGGCGAACGGACTTTGCGCTACCGCGCCTGGGTGGAAGAGAACCGGAAAAAGGTGGACGAGGCCTCGGGCGGCAAGCTGGGCTACCTGCACCTGCCCGACACCTTTACCAGCTCCACCCGGGAGTTCCCCAAGTATTTCTACAGCCAGACCCGGAAGCAGGGCCTGGTGATCGACGGCCGGTTCAACGCCGGCGGGCTGGACCCCGACATCTTTTTGCAGCGGCTGAACAAAAAGACCCTGGCCTACTGGACGAGGCGCAACTCCAACCACCAGCAGACACCGGCGGTGGTCACCCGGGCCCACCTGGCCCTGCTGACCAACCGGCGGGCCGGCTCGGGCGGCGACATGCTGCCCATGGAATTCCAGATGCACAATATGGGCCCGGTGATCGGCACCCGCACCTGGGGCGGCCTGGTGGGGGTTTCCATGTTCATCGGGCTGATCGACGGCGGGGCGATCACCGCCCCCGACTACCGGATCTACGACCCCAGCGGCAAGTGGATCGTGGAAGGCGTGGGGGTCACCCCGGACATCGAGGTGGAGCTGAACTCGGCCGAGATGGCCCGGGGCGAAGACTCACAGCTCAACACCGCCATCGACTACCTGATGAAGAAGATCGAGGAGGAGCCGCGGCCCTGGCCGGTGCACGAGCCGTTCCCCACGGACAAGTGACCCGAGGGGGCCGTTACCAGGTTACGACAGCATGGAACTGCTGCACTGGCCGGCAAAGATCGACTTGTCGATGGCCTTGAAGTAAGCGGCATCGGCAGTGATCCGTCCCAGGTCCACCAACTCCTGCAGCGCCTGGTCCATGGTCTGCATGCCCTCGGTGGCCGAGGTCTGGATGATCGAGGTGATCTGGGAGAGTTTGTTCTCCCGGATCAGGTTCCCCACCCCGGATTTGCTGAGCAGGATCTCCACCGCGGCACAGCGGCCCTTGCCGTCGGTGGTTTTGAGCAGTTGCTGGGCCAGCACCGCCTTCAGCGAATCACTGAGCATGTTGCGGACCTGGCCCTGCTGACTGGCGGAAAAGGCGCTGATGATCCGGTCAATGGTCTTCACCGCCGAATTTGTGTGCAGGGTGCCGAACACCAGTATCCCCAGCTCGGCGCAGGTCAGGGCCAGGGAGATGGTCTCCAGGTCGCGCATTTCCCCCACCAGGATGATGTCAGGATCCTCCCGCGAGGCCACCCGCAGCGCTTCGGCAAAGCCTCGCGCGTGGGTTCCGATCTCCCGCTGGGTGATCAGGGACATCTTGTTGGGATGAACAAACTCCACCGGATCCTCGATGGTGATGATGTGCTGCTCCCGGGTCTGGTTGATCTTGTCGATGATCGCCGCCAGGGTGGTGGACTTCCCCGATCCGGTGGGCCCGGTGACCAGGATCAGGCCTTTGCGGATCTCGAGGATCCGCTGCACGCCGACCGGCATTCCCAGATCATCGAGGCTCTTGATGTCGGTGGGAATCTCCCGAAAAACCGCCGACAACCCCCGCACCTGGTAAAAGAAATTGCAGCGGAAGCGGGCCAGCCCCGGCACCTCGTAGGCCATGTCCAGTTCCAGGGTGGTCTTCAATTTTTTTTGCTGCTGCGGGTCGAGGATTTCCAGGAACAGTTGTTCGTTGGAAGCGTGGGTCCTTGCCTCGTGGTTGGTGGCCACCAGATCTCCGCGAAGCCGCAGCATGGGCGGCATGGCCGGAACGACGTGAAGGTCCGAGGCTCCGGCCCCGACCATCTCGCGAAACAGTGTGTCGATCTGCGCCATGGTTCCCTATCCTGTACTCACTGGAGTTTTAACGCCCTTCTTGCTCCGGGTATGGATCGCGGCCTCCTCGGCTGTGATCACCCCGGCCCTGAGCAGTTCCAGAATCGAATCGTCCAGCACGTGCATGCCCAGCCCGCGGCCTGTCTGCATGATGTTCCCCAGCTGGAATGTCTTGCCGTTGCGGATCAGGTTGGCCATGGGCACCGTGCCGATCATGATCTCGGTGGCCAGCGCCCGTCCCGTGCCGTCGGCTTTGGGGATCAGCTGCTGGGTGATCACCGCCCGCAGGCTCTCGGCTAGCATGGTGCGAATCTGGTTCTGTTCCTCGGCGGGAAAGGAATCGATCAGCCGATCCACGGTCTTCGGTCCCGAAGACGTGGAGAGGGTGCCGAGCACCAGGTGCCCGGTCTCGCTGGCCTCGATGGCCAGGCGAATGGCCTCGAGGTCCCGCAGTTCACCGATCATGATCACATCGGGATCCTCCCGCAGTGCCGCGCGGAGTGCATTGGCAAAAGAGAATGTGTTGCGACCCAGTTCCCGCTGGTTGACGATCCCCTTCCTGATCGGGTGAACGAACTCGATGGGGTCCTCCACGGTGAGAATGTGCACCGGCCGGCTGCCGTTGATCAGGTCGAGCATCGCCGCCAGGGTGGTGGACTTCCCCTGGCCGGTGGCACCGGTGACCATGATCAGCCCCTGATGGAAATCACAGAATTGTGCCACCACCTCCGGCAGTCCCAGCTGCTCCAGCGTCGGGATCCGGTGCGGAATGATCCGGAAAGTGGCGTCAAATCCGTTGCGCTGCAAGACCACGCTGCTGCGAAAACGGGCCACGTTGGGAATCTCGTAACTGAAGTCGAGCTGGAGGTGTTTCTCCAGCTGGGTGCGCTGGTAGGGGGAGAGGATTTCGAAGATCAGGGCCTGGACCGCCTCGGCAGTGAGCGGCTGCGACTTCATCCGCTGCAGCCGGCCGAACCGCCGGAAGAGGAACGGGCTGCCCGTGGGTACATGCAGATCAGACGCCCCGGCCTTCGTCGCCATCTGCAGTACGTTGTCCAATCGGGCCATCGCCGCACTCACCTCTCTGCCGGGTGCCGGCCCCGCCGGCATGGAATGAAAATACCTTCAGTAGACCTCATCGAACGGTCTCCGGGGATTCTTGAGTAAACCAATCGAAAAACAAATTCATTGTCCGGAAACACGACATCCGATTTCGTCGGAATTGAATGTGAGGTGAATTGCGGTGGGATTTCCCCTGCCCTTCTGGTATGATCGCGCCGTTTTCGCTCGGCGGCGGTGAGGTCCGCCGCCAGCAACGGATGACGATCAGGCGGGAGCCGAACAGCGGTTCTCCCCCGGCGGAGGGAACGACAGATGTCCAGGTCGATGATCTTGAACCGCAACGTGATCGAGATGGAGTACGCCGTACGTGGGCCGATCCCCCAGCGGGCCGCCGTGCTTCGCCAGCAGGGAATGAAAACCATCCCCTGCAACATCGGCAATCCCCAGGCCCTGGGGCAGAAACCGATCTCCTTCTACCGCCAGGTGCTCAGCCTGGCCGAAATGCCCTCACGGATCGGCCGGGAGCGGGCATTGAATGCCCTGCGCCGCCGCAACAGTGAATCATTCCCCGGACTGGACGAGGGAGATTTCTGCTCCGATTTCGTGCTGGACTTCACCGACCGGATGCTGGGACTTCTGGAAACCGGCACCGGAGCGTATACCGACAGCAAGGGCCCGGCCTTTATCCGCCGCGCAGTGGCCGACTTCATCGGCCATCGGGACGGGGTGACTCCGGACAGCGGAGTGCCGGCCGACCCGGAGGCGATCTTTCTCACCGACGGGGCCAGCGAGGGGGCGAAGAACATCCTCGAGGCGCTGATCACCAACGGCAACGACGGGATCATGATCCCCATTCCGCAGTACCCGCTCTACTCGGCCACCATCACCCGCTGCGGCGGAGCCCAGGTCAACTACTATCCCGATGAGGAGAACGGCTGGGTCCTCAACCGTGCCATCCTTGACGAGGGTCTGGCCGACGCCCGCCGCCGGGGGGTCAACCTCAAGGCCATCGTGGTGATCAATCCGGGGAACCCCACCGGCGCCATCCTCGACGAGGAGAGCGTGCGGGAGGTGATCGGCTTCGCCCGTGAGAACGGGCTGGCCATCATCGCCGACGAGGTCTACCAGGAAAACCTCTACGGCGGTGAGTTCTTCTCCTTTGCCCGGATGCTCGGCGACGAACGGGAGGTGACCCTCTTCAGCCTGCACAGCGCCTCCAAGGGCTTCTACGGCGAGTGCGGCCACCGCGGCGGTTATATGGAAGTGCGCAACCCGCCGGCGGTGGAGGGCAGCGACATCCCCTTTATCGACGTGATGTTCAAGCAGGCCTCGGTGAACCTCTGCTCCAACACGGTGGGCCAGATCCTGATCTATCTCATGGCCAGCTCGCCGGAGCCGGGCAGCGACCTCTACGACCAGTTCAATACCGAACGCCAGGGGGTGCTGGACGACCTCTACGGCAAGGCCACCATGATTCGGGAGGCCTTCGAACAGATGGAGGGGATGGAGTGCTTCGGCCGCACCGGAGCGATGTATCTCTTCCCCCGGCTGGGCACGTTGCCCGCCGGCAGTACCGACTTCGACTACTGCATGAAACTCCTGGAGACCACCGGCCTCTGCACGGTCAACGGGTCCGGTTTCGGACAGAAGGAAAACACCCATCACCTGCGGATCGCTTTCCTGCCACCCCGAGAGATGCTGGAGGAGATCCTGCCCCGCTGGATTGAATTCCACAACAACTATGTCACGGGCTGAGCCCGTCCCTGAAAACGCAACCAGATAACTGGAGTGTCGTGACCGTCCCCAGCGGCCGGGCTTGCCGCCCGTGCCGCCCCGACGACGGTCGTGTCAGTCCCCCGGCGCCGCTGCCCAGGGCAGCGTTGACGGCCGGCGGGGTATGGAGCTGCATCATGCGCCGTCTGAAATTCACCAATTTCGCCGCCATCCTCCTCGGATCGGCGATCATGGGCTTCGGCATCAACTACTTCAACATCGCCAACAACCTGGCCGAGGGCGGTGTCACCGGCATCGCCATCCTGCTCAAACTGAGCTTTGACCTCGACCCCGGGTTGACCTCGCTGTTGATCAACATCCCCCTGCTGCTGCTGGGCTGGAAGGTGCTGGGCCGCACCACCCTGGTCTACACCGTGTACGGCACGCTCTGTGTCTCCTTTTTCCTCTGGCTCTTCGGCCGCTACCGCCTGCCACTGGACGACATCCTTCTCGCTTCGCTCTTTGCCGGGGCCTTTGTCGGCATCGGGCTGGGGATCATCTTTCGCTTCGGCGGCACCACCGGCGGCGTGGACATCATCGCCCGCATCTGCCACAAGTATTTCGGCTGGCGCATTGGCCGCACCATCCTGATGGCCGACATGCTGGTCATCGCCGTCTCGCTGATCCACCTCACCGTGCAGCAGGCGATGTACACCGTGGTGGCCGTCTTTGTCGGTGCGCGGGTGATCGACGTGGTGCAGGACGCGGCCTACTCGGCGAGGGCGGTGTTCATCATCTCCGACCAGGAGCCGGAAATCGCCAAGCGGATCATGGCCCACATGAACCGTGGGGTTACCGTGCTCAAGGGCACCGGCGGCTACACCGACCGGGACAAGGCGGTGATCTACACCGTGGTCAGCCGCTACGAGATCGTCAAGCTGAAAAACCTGATCCAGCGGATCGACCCCACGGCCTTCATCTCCGTCCAACAGGCCAACGAGGTCATGGGCGAAGGCTTCACCCTGGACAAGGACAAGCAGCCGCTCTTCGAGGAATGAGCGGCGGTATCCCTCTAACGCAACAGATCCCAATTTCCGATAACGATAAATAGCCGTTGAACAGTGCACGGGCTGGTGGTAGGGTAGGTGGTCACAGTTCTTTTTCGATTCTCCTGGAGGATGAATTCGTGAACAGAATCAGTCTCGTTTCATTTACCGTCTCCCTCCTCCTGGCCCTGTTCCTCGTTTCCCCTCCGCTTGCTGCACTCGAGCGCTCCGAGCCGATCATCATCGACCACACCTGCACCGTCCTCGAAGAAATCCCCGAAGAGTGGATTGTGGCGGCAAAGGATCAGCTTCGTCTTAGCTACGGTCACTCCTCACACGGTACCCAGCCCGTCACCGGAATGCAGGTATTGATGGAAGATCCCATTCACGGAGGACTCTACGATTTCACCGACGACGGTACCATTGTCGATGGCGAACTTTCCATAAAAGACTGGACCCCCTCTGGGGATCTTGGGGATTCAGACTGGCCGGATAGGACGCGAGTATACCTGGACGATGAGGGAAGCGACCGCAACGTGGTGATCTGGTCCTGGTGCGGACAGGTCAGCGGCGCGGACGAAGCCTATATCAACTTGTATCTGGACAATATGGCGCAGTTGGAAAGTGAATACCCGGGGGTGATCTTCGTCTACATGACCGGCCACCTCGACGGGACCGGTGAAGAGGGGAACCTCCATCAGCGGAACAATCAGATCCGCGAATACTGCAACATCAACGGCAAGGTGCTCTTTGACTTTGCCGACATCGAGAGCTACGACCCGGACGGAGATTACTTCCGCGACCTCTTTGCCGACGACTACTGCGCATACAGTGGCGGCAATTGGGCCGACGAGTGGTGCGCCGACAACCCCGGCAGCCCGCTCTGCTACGACTGCGACTGCGCACACTCCAGACCGCTGAACTGCAATCTCAAGGGAAGGGCTTTCTGGTGGATGCTGGCCCGGATCGCCGGTTGGCTGGCCGACCCCGACCAATACTCCATCGCCTTTTCCCCATCCAGCCTCGACTTCTCCGCGCTGCAGGGAGGTGGGCCGCCGTCACCGCAAACCCTGGATATCTGGTGTGACGGTAACGGCATGCTGGTCTGGACCGCCTCGGAGAGCGCCGGTTGGCTCTCGCTGTCACCGACCTCAGGCAGCTCTACCGGCGAGCACGACCAGATAACCGTGGTGGTGGACCCCGCCGGCATGACTGACGGTTCCTACAGCGCGACCATCACCATCACCGACCCCGATGCGGTGAACTCGCCGCAGACCATACCGGTGGGCCTCACCGTCACCAGCACCGACACCTTTATCACTGCCGGGCCGGGACCGGGCTACGACAACCTGCCCGAGGTGCGGGTCTTCCCGCCGGAACAGGACAGCGGGCCGCTCTATATTTTCGCTGCCTACGGCGCCCCCCACTACGGGGTGAACGTGACCACCGGTCGGGTGACCGGGGGAACCGGCGACACGGTGATCACCGGCGCCGGACCGGGTGACATCTACGGACCACACGTGCGTGGCTTCACTCCGACAGGCACACCGGTGGGCGGTCTGAGCTTCCTGGCCTACGGCACCAACAAATTCGGGGTCAACGTGGCCGCCGGCGACCTGGATGGAGACGGCTTTGACGAGATCATCACCGGCGCCGGGCCGGGCGCGGTCTTCGGCCCCCACGTTCGGGCCTTCAACTATGACGGTACGCCACCGGTGAGCCCGGTGGCCGGGGTGAGCTACTTCGCCTACGGCACCTTGAAGTTCGGAGTCAATGTGGCGGCCGGTGACCTGGACGGTGACGGCTACGACGAGATCGTCACCGGCGCCGGGCCTGGCGCGGTTTTCGGGCCCCACGTCCGGGGCTGGGACGTCGACGGCCAGGCGGCAACACCCATTCCGGGTGTCAGCTATTTCGCTTACGGCACCCTGAAATACGGGGTCAACGTGGCCGCCGGTGACCTGGACGGTGACGGCCTGGCCGAGATCATCACCGCCCCGGGGCCCTCCACCCTCTTCGGCGCCCATATCCGCGGCTGGAACGTTGACGGCAGCGTCACCCCCATGCCCGGCTTCAGCTTCTTTGCCTGGCCGGCGGACCAGTCGACCTACGGCGCCCGGATCTTTGCCGGCGCCGACCTGGACGACGACGGCCGGGACGATCTGGTGGTGGGAGCCGGCCCCGACCCGGCCGCCGCAACGCCGGTCAACGTCTACCGCTACCTGAATAACACGGCCAGTCTCTGGTTCTCGCTGGAGGCCTTCCCCGCCGGAGCCACCACCGGCACCAGCGTGGCCGGCGGGCGGTTGCCCGAATAGCGGTCAATCCGCCGGGCCGGCCAGATTTCTTTCCACCGCGGCAATGTCGAACTCCCGGGGAACAAACAGGTAGTCGTTGGCATCGACACTTTCCGGGCCGTATGCCTTCAACGTGATGCTATCCAGTTCTTCAAAGCCGATGGTGTCGTTGCCGTGGTTCACCCGGTAGATCATGTACCCCCACCGCTTCAGATTCCCGACAATTGCATCGGCACGCTGCTGCACATCCGGCAGGAACTCCTCGCTGTCCGCATCGAGCACTTCGCAGATGATTGCGGGCTGTTGCGTGGTGAGAAACACCTCCATCCCTTCCAGGACAAAACTCTCCGCCCCTTCGACATCGATTTTCACCAGGGACACCGAGTGGTCCTTCCAGAAGCCCAGATCATCGAACCTGAAAACAGGGATAGAGGAAACATCTTCGTCGCTGTAATGGCCCGGTCTAAAATTCTCGATGATAGTGGCGCCTGAATCGCTCTCGTC